>NZ_JAKSYN010000200.1:0-403854 GCF_022829565.1 Methylobacterium sp. J-001 | reverse complement strand
GAGCGGTCTACGACGCCCGGCGCCGCGACGCGAGGGGGCGGTCTGTCAGCCAGCAGCTTCCCCTCGGCGGCATTCGATGCAGAATAATGCCCGGACCCCGTGAGTCGCGAGACGCATGGTTGGACCCGCAGCACCATGAAGAGTGCGCGCCAGCTAAAATGGGAGGACGCAATGGCCACGGCTGCAACGCCGCGCGTGAAGCGCATCCAGACGATCTCACTCACCCTGCTGGTGACGGCCGGGGTGGTCAATTACGTCGATCGCGCCACCCTGGCAGTGGCCAACCCACTGATCCGTCAGGATCTCGGCCTGTCCATCCCCGATATGGGTCTGCTGCTATCGGCGTTCCTGTGGGCCTACGCCTTCGCGCAGCTTCCGGCCGGTGCCCTAGCCGATAGGCTGGGACCGCGCCTGACGCTGACTATCGGACTGAGCTGCTGGTCACTCGGCCAGATGCTCGGCGGTGCCGTGACCTCGTTCTGGCAATTCGTGGGCGCGCGCATCGTGCTCGGCCTCGGCGAGGCGCCGCATTTCCCGACCTGCGCCAGGGTCTCGCGCGACTGGTTCAACATCCGCGAGCGCGGCACCGCCACGGGCATCTGGAACTGCGCCTCCTCGCTCGGCACCTTCCTGGCCTTGCCGCTGCTGACCTTCCTGATGGTCAGTTTCGGCTGGCGGGCGATGTTCATCATCATGGGCGCAGTCGGGCTTGTGCTTGCCGGAATCGTCTACCTGGTGTTCCGCAACCCGCCCGAGGTGACCCTCACCCCGGCCGAGCGCGCCTTTCTGGAGGAGGGTGACGCGCCCAACACCGACCGACGCGTCACTTGGAATGCGTGGAAGCGGCTGTTCCGCTACCGGACCAGCTGGGGCATGATCATGGGGTATTTCGGCTGCATCTACATGACCTGGCTCTACACCGCCTGGCTGCCGAGCTACCTCGAGATCGAGCGGCACTTCACCCTGCAGAAGACCGGGATCATCGGGGCGATCCCGTTCGCGTTCGGGGTGCTCGGCGGGGTTCTAGGCGGCCGGATCGTCGACATCCTGGTCCGGCGCGGGATCGATCCGATCCGCAGTCGCAAGATCCCGATGGTGCTGGGCCTGCTGGCGACCGCAGCCTGCACGGTGGTGGCCGCGCTGACGCCGAGCGATACGCTCGCCATGGCGTGCATCTCGGCGTCGCTTTTCCTGGTTTATGTCAGCTCGTCGGCCGCCTGGGCGATGGCCTCCGTGGCGGCGCCGGCCAACGCCACCGCCTCGCTCGGGGCCATGCAGAATTTCGGCGGCTATATCGGCGGTGCCCTGGCTCCGATGGTGACCGGCTTCATCGTCGGCGGCACGGGTCACTTTTCAATGGCGTTCATCACCGGTGCGGGGATCGCCGTGGCGGCGGCGCTCGGATACTGGGTGCTGATCCAGGACCCGATCGCCGCGGAGGCGCCCACCGAGCCCTTCGCCGCGGGCCTCACCCCCGCCGAGTAAGCTGAGCGGATTCGCATTCAGCAGCAAGCACGTGCAGCGCCACGCTTTTTCCCTCCCCCTTGTGGGGAGGGGTTATAGGGGTGGGGGTGGTGCAGGATCGAGCCTGACGGTGCCTTCTGAGCCACCCCCACCTCCAACTCCTCCCCACAGGGGGGGGAGCGCGTTCCGCCGTCCACAAACCGATGTGCCACATCGTAGCCGAGTAGGCGCAACTCAGCCGCGCAGATGTGGCACCGGCGCGTGAAGGTCGCGCGCCGGAATTCGGGCCGGGAAGTTGCGGCGCATCAGGTCGACGAAGGTGGCGGCCGGGCCGTCCCAATCGTGGCGGGCGGCGTGCGCTTTCGCGGCGCCCGCGTCGAAGGGCAGGCGCCCGTCGATCGCCGCGCGCATCAGCTCGGCCAGCCGCTCGACCCGGTCCGGGGCGTCGGGATCGAAATAGCTTGCCGCATTGCCGCCCGCTTCGGGGATCGCGGTCAGGCTCGACGCGATTACCGGTGTACCCCGCGCGAGGCTGTCGAGCACCGGGATGCCCCAGCCCTCGCCGCGGCTCGGGAAGACCAGGGCGGCGGCCCGGCCGTAGAGATCGGACAGGCCGTTATCGTCGATGCCGGCGATATGCACCGCATCCGGGGTCCGGGTCAGGCGGTCGAGGGTCTGGGGCCGCTCGCCGTCGCCCTTGCCGACCACGATCAGCCGGGCTGCACCCGCGGGCAGGCGCGCGAAGGCGTCGAGTACGAGACCAAGATTCTTGCGCGGCTCCAGGCGGCCGACCATCAGCAGGTAGGGGCGGCCATCCGCGAGCGGGCTCCGCTCGGCCGAGGCCCTGGGCGGGGTCGAACCGCAGCGCACTTCGGCGATCCGCTCGCGCTCGATGCCGTAGACCTTGGCGATGGAGTCGCGGCTGTAGTCGGAGATGGTCAGGACCAGCTTGGCGCGCCGGGCCGAGAGCCGGGTGAGGACGCGGTTCCGCCAGCGCATCCGCCAGGAAAAGAACTCGGGGTGGGTTTCGAACAGGATGTCGTGGACCACCACCACCTGCCGGTTCCCCGGCACCAGCGGCGGGGCGATGTAGGTGGTGAGCAGGGTGTCGAGCCGGTCGCGGAACACCAGCCAGGGCCAGATCGCGAGCAGGCGGACGCTCGCCGGCACCCGCGGCAGCCGCTGGTGCTCGATATTGGGCCCCGAGACGATCCGAGCGCAGGCCTCCGGGTCGCCGGAATAAACCACGTAGGTCGCGTCCGGATGGCGGGCCGCGGCGCGCCCGATGATGTTTACGAGCCAAGTGCGGCTGCCCTGCGGCTTGCCGGTGAGCACGTGCGCGTCGATGCCGATGCGAAGCATGGTTACGGGCTCCTGTACGCGCCGAAGGTCGGGGCCTCGCCGGGCGCGTAGGCGCGGCCGGCGAGGTCGCGGGTCGCGCCGAGCGGGATGCCGGCGCGGGCGGGGGGCTTGGTCAGTGCGAGGCCGTCCGCGAACGGAGCCGCGCGGTCGCGGAAGGCGGGGGTGCCGGCGAGATCGGGGCCCTGGCTGTTCAGCGGCAGGCTCGCTCCGTCGCTGGTGGCCGTGGCGGCCCAGCGATAGAGAGGGGCGCCGACGCTGCTGCCGATGAAGTTCGGCCCGATCGCGTTGCCGTTGTCGGCGGTGGTCGCCTCGACCGCGATGGCCGCGATGCCGGGCCTCGTGGCGAAGGCGATGTTGTTGAGCACCCGGTTGCCCGCGGTGCGATCGACCTTCTTGGTGTAGTCGGAGGCCAGCACGATCTCGCCGCGGTAGACGTGGCGACCGCCGGAATCGCGCATGTTGCCGGTGACGGTGTTGTTGACCACCGTGTTGGACCCGGCATCGAACAGGTTGATGCCGGCGCCGTCATTGTCGGTGGCGACGTTGAACGCGACGGTGTTGCCGTCGCACCATTGGTCGATCTGGATGCCGTTGCCGTCCTGGCCGGTGGTTTCCTTCTGGCCGGTGACGATGTTGTACCGGATGGTGTTGCGGTCGCCGGAGTCCTGGGCGGCGTCCTTGGCGTAGACGTGGATGCCGGAGGTTCCTGACATCTCGACGCCGTTGCCCGAGACCCGGTTGCCCTCGACCACGTAGCCGGAGCCGTTGATCTCCATCCCGTGGATGCCGTTGCCGGTCACGGTGTTGGTCAGGATGTAGCTCGGGTCCTCGGGCGGCACGTTGATCACGTCGACGGCGACGCCGTGGGTCTTGTTGTCGGCGAGCGTGTTGCCGGTGATGCGGTGGCCGGCCCCAGCGCCGTCCCCGATCCAGATGCCGAGGCCGGATTTCGACACGGTCGAGCCCGAGACGGTCACGTGGTGCGAGCCCCGGCGGATGATGAAGCCGGAATTGACCGCGCCCTGCACGGTCAGGCCGGTGACCGTGACGTAGGCGGCATTCTCGAACACCACCGAGTTCGACAGGACGGGCTTGGTCCCGGCCACCGCCGCCACGGTGACCGGCGCCTCGGCGCTGCCGCGGGATCCGATCAGGGCGACGCTGTCGTAGCTGCCGCCGCGGATCAGCACGCTCGATCCGGGGCCGAGGCTCGCGAACGGCACGTCGGCGAGACGCGCTACCGTGCGAAAACCGTCCATCGCGCCGCCTGCGGGATCGACCAGGATGTTCTGCTGCGACTGCGCATCGGCTGGGCCGCAGGCGGCAAGCGCCGGCAGGAGCAGGACTGCGAGGACGTGTCGGGCGTACCGCATCATGCCGCCAGCGCCCGGGCGATGGCGAGGCGCTTCTGGCGCTGGAACAGCCGCCGCCAGATCGTGCGGCCGGCTTCCGGACTGACCCGCGTCAGGGCCCGCGCCGCCATCTGCCAGCCGGGCAGCAGGGCCGTCGGCATCGCCAGGTCGGCGACGCGGTGGCGTGGGGAGGCGGCCAGCGGCGGCGGGCCAACGAGCCCGAGCCGGGTCAGGTCGGCTGCGAGGTCCGGGCGCTTGCGGTACCACAGCACCAGGGCCGCGCCCTCGCGCTCGGCGATGCGTAGATAGGCTGCCTCATCGAGGAGGTGGTGGTGATAGGCCAACGCCTCCGGGGCGTAGAACAGGTGCATGCCGCGCCGGGCCAGCCGCTCGCCGAGCTCGATATCCTCGTGCCAGGTCAGCCGCGGGTCGAAGCCGCCGGCCTCCTCCAGCAGGCGCCGGTCGACGCTGACGTTGCAGGTCAAAAAGGCGTCCCAGCCGACCTCCACGCGGCCTTCGAGTGCGTCGTAGGAGGCGTCGTGGTGTAGGGCCGAGAACGGCGAGAACGGCAGCGCCGGGTCGATGGTCATGCGTCCGAGGATCGCGGTCTCGCGCCCGCCCCGCCGTGCATGGGCGGCGAGATGCGCCGCAACGAGGCCAGGGGACGGGATGGTGTCGTCGTTGACGATCAGCAGCCGCTCGCCCCGTGCCGCCCCGATGGCGTGGTTGCGGGCGGCGTTGGCCCCTTTGTTCTCCTGGCGCAGATGCACGACCGGGACGCGGCCCGTGGTGACCGCACGGCTGATCACCGTGCCGGTGGAATCGGCCGAGCCGTCGTCGCAGACGACGATCTCGAACGGCACCTCGGTCGTCTGCCGATCGAAGGCCCGCAGGCAAAGGCGCAGTGTGTCGGCGCGGTTGTAGGTCGGGATGATGACCGAGAGCATGGGGACGTCGCTCATGACGAAGCTTCCGGGATCGAGAGGGGAAGGGAATCGGCGGGGGAGCGGCGGCGCAGGCACAGCCATGCGGCCACCGCGGCGGAAAGACCGGCTGCGGTCGGCACCGTGAAGGGCGCGAGCGCTGCCGAACCGGCGGCCCAGACCAGGGCGGTGACGAGGCCGGGGCCGAGCACAATCGGCATGTCCGCGACGGTCAGAGGTGGCCCCGCCTCCCGCCAGAAGGCCTGGGCGACAACCGCCAGCATCGCGACCTCGGCCAGAAGGGCGGCCCAAGCCGCGCCGAGCAGAGGATCCAGGGGGATCAGCACCGCGCAGGCCGCAAGGTTCGTGGCGCAGGCGGCCGCACTTCCACGTACCGCGAAGCCGGTCCGGCCGAGCGGAACAAGCCCCGCGAATAGCACGGTTGCGGTGATCAGCAGGGCGCTCATGGCCGCGGCGATCCGCAGGACCGGTGCGGCTACGGCGAAATCCGGGCCGAAGATCAAGCGCACCAGGGGATCAGCGACCGCACAGGCCGCCACGGTTCCAGCACCTGAGGCCGCCAGGACCGAGGTCAGCGCCGGGCGTACGCTGGCGCATAGCCGAGTGGTGCCGGATCGCGGCTGGCCTGTTTCGAGGGAGCCGACCGCCCGGCCGAACACCGGCACGAGCGGTGCGCACAGGGTGATCGCCACCGCGGCGCCGAGCTCGAAGAATCTGAAGCCGGCGGTAAAATGGCCAAGCTCGGTGGCGCCTGCCAGGGCTGCCAGCATAATCAGGCTGATGCGGCCGTTCAGCGAGCCCAAGGCGTTCGAGACCCCGACTCCGGCTGCCGCCCGTATCGTCGCCCAACCATGCGCCAGGGAGGCAGGACGCAGGGGTAGGAGCCGGGCGGCCAGAACCAGACCAATCGCGCCGTAGACGACCCCCGCTGACACCGCGACAACGCTCAAGGCTGCCTCGGGAAGCTGTAACCAGAGCGCGAGCGCGGTGCCGCCGACCAGGGTCGTGGCATTGGCCAGCGACGGCCAGACCGACCAGCCAGGTCGCCCGCAGACCTGAAACACGGAATCGAGGAAACGCGCGGCCGCGAGCGGCATGAGCAAGGCTGCGAGTGCCAGCGCGGGTCGGATTTCCTCGGGTAGGAACGGCAGGGTGCAGAGCAGCAGCAAGCCGGTGGTACCGCCGAGGAGGAGCCGGGCCGCGATCATGCGGCCGAATTCCGCAGCCCGCATCTCCGGCGCGCCAGCCCCCAGGCGCGCTCCGAAAGTCAGCGTCGTGCCGAAATCGGCGGCGATGAGCGCCACCGCGAGCACGGCCAGGGCGAGGCCGTAGCGGCCGAGGGCCGCCGGGCCCACGTCATGGCCGACCATCACGAAGGTGGCGAAGCCAGCGGCCAAATAAACACCGCGCCCGGCAGCCTGTCCGAGCAGATTCGCGCCGTACCGCATGCCGCCTGGGCGGCGATATCCACGCAATCGGTTTACCAAGCGGTACATCTCTCGGTGAAGCCTTACTGAAAACCGCGACCTACGATTGCATCGTGGCAGGGTGCGTATGGCTTGCAACCGCATCTTCAATTTATGGTTGCACAGACGTCGCGCTTCAGGAAAGCGGAGGACTGCGTATGTCCGAGCAAGCCGAGACTGCCGCCGCCAGGGGGATCCACCTTCCGGGCGCAACGGAAACCGCCGGGGGACGACGGCTGGGGTGGGCGCAGATGCGCGCGGCGCTGGCAGCCGACCGCGCCCACTGGCATCGCCGTGGCCACGGCTCGGCGCGTCTGCACCGGGGCTATCACGCGGTCTGGCTCTATCGGCTATCGCGTTACAGCCACGAGCGTGGCTGGCGAATGGCGGCGTGGCTGCTGTGGCTCGTCAACGGCTGGTGGACCGGCTCCGACATCCCCCCATCGAGCCGGATCGCCGGAGGGCTCTTTCTGCCGTACCCCTTCGGCGCCGTCATAGCGGGCGCTGTCGGACGCGATGCAGCCTTCGGCGTCCAGGCCTCGATTGGCGGGCTGCTCAAGGAGCCCGATCAAGATATCGGCGGTGGCCCCGGCCTGCCGGCGTTGGGGGACGGCGTGGTGCTCGAAGCCGGTGCGATCGTGCTCGGCGCCGTGCGGATCGGTGATCGAGCCCGCCTCGGCCTCCGCACAACCATCCTCAAGGACGTCGAGCCGGACGAGACCGTGATGCCTCAGCCCTGGCGCGCCCTGCCGGGCCGCGGAGCCGCGGCATGACCGGCGGCGTCATCAGCCCCGATCCACGCGGGCCGACCGGTGATACGGCGCTGCTCCGCCTGCTCTCCGCCGATTTCGCCCGCGTCCTGCGCCAGACCACGGGCGGCAAGCCAACCTCCCGGCTGCGCCGCCTGATGCACCTGACGCTGCCGGCCATGCAGGTCTCGATCTTCCATCGGACAGCCCATCTGCTGCACGGACGCGGCTGGCGGCGCAGCGCAGCGTTCGTCTCGAACCTGTCGTTGCGGCTGACTGGCGCGAGCCTGCATCCCGGCTCGCCGATCGGCCCTGGCCTGTTCGTGCCCCACCCGGCACGGGTCGTGTTTTGCGGCCGCGCGGGGACTGATCTCGTACTGCTGCCCGGGACGCTGGTCGGTCCGCGGGATTGGGTCTCTGCTGGTGCACCGTTCCCAGGCGATGCGCCGTGCCTTGGCGATGGCGTGGTCGTCGGCGCCCACGCGGCCGTCCAGGGCGCCGTCACGGTCGGATCCGGGGCGACGATCGGAATCGGTGTCTGCACGCTGCGGGACGTGCCTGCCGGCACCGTGACGATGATCGCCCAGCGGCAGATCCGCAGCCGCCCCGAGACTTCGGGGGCCGGCGATGCAGTCTAGCCGGGTGCCCGAGCGGTCCGACCGCGGCTCAGGCCGGCCCGTGCTCGTGCCGGCGAATCGCTTCTGGGCCTGGGCGGGCGGTACGCCTGGACGGGAGCTGGCGCCGGAGCACGCCTTCGTAGGCGTCGAAAATGCCTTGCCAGCCGAAGGCGTCGGCGTGCCGGCCGCGGGAGGCCGTCGACAGGGCGTCGAGCCGGCTCGGTGCGGCGCGCACGAGGTTGAGGATGCCCCGGCGCAGCTCGGTCTCGTCGCCGAAATACACCGCTCCGTCGCCCGCGACCCAGCGGTTGAACGGATTGTCGTGGGCCAGGATCGGCGAGCCGGCACCCAAAGCCTCCACAAGGGACGGGTTCGTTCCGCCGACCGTGTGGCCGTGGATGTGGAAACGGGCGTGCAGCCGAAGGGCCGCGACGCGCTCGGATTCGTAGATCGCACCGGCAAAAATTACCTCGGGGCCGCCCGCGGCCTTCACGGCACGGTGGTAGGGATCGGACTCCATCAGCTTGCCGAGCACGACCAGGGGCAGGCCGGGGCGGATCTCGCTCCACGCGCGCACGATCTGGAGCACGAGGTTCTCTGGCACCACTCGGGCGATCAGCAGCCCATAATCGCGGGGGCGCACTTTAAAGTCCGCCAGCGGGGCAGTCGGCGCCTCCAGCACTGGGTCGGCGCCGTACGCGATGGTGGTGATCCGCTTTTCTGCGGTGTTGCGGGCCAGGTGCCGGGCGATCTCCGGATGGTCGGCGACCAGATGCGTGGAGAACAGGCTGCCGAGGCGCTCGTTCAGCCAGAACCACGCCTTGGCCGGCTTCGACCAGCGGTCGCGCTTCCACTCGATCCCGTCCATGTTCATCACGCTGCGCTTGCCTGTGAGCCGGTACAGGATCGAGAAGGCAGCGGTGTTGTAGCCCAGGACCAGCGGCAGGGCCGGCCGGAATGCCGCCTGCAGCGTGCATTTGAAGTCGAACACGATGGTCGCGAAGGCGCCGTCGCCCCGGACCGTCACCGGGATCAGCGCGATGCCGCGCCAGATGCTCGGCAGCGTCGGCTTGGTAACCTGGCAATAGACTTCGACCCGCCAGCCGCGCTCGACGAGCTCCAGCGCGAGACGCTCGGCCAGGGTCTCGAAGCCTCCATGCGCGGCCGGCACCCCGCGGGTGCCGAGGATCGCCACGGCCGGACGCCCGTCCGGCTCGCCCCCCTTCACCACCACCGTGCGCATCGCGCCGCCAGAGGAGCCTAACAGATGGTCACCGTCGAACAGCGCCTGTTCCGGGAGATGGGCGCCGGGGGTTATTCCCGGCAGGACCACCGGATGGAGTACATCGTCCGCGTCAACGCGCTGCTCCGGCCGGACATGCGGGTGATGGAGTTCGGGGCCGGACGCGGCAAGTGGACCGATGACCCGGTTCCACTGCGCCGGCACCTCGGCGACTTCCGCGGACGCTGCGCTCACGTCATGGCCTGCGACGTGGATGAGGCGGTTCTCGAGAACAAGTCCGCCGACGAGGTCCGGCTCATCGGCCACGATGGGATCCTGCCGTTCCCGGACGGAAGCTTCGACCTGATCTCGGCGTTTTCGGTCCTCGAACATATCGAGCATCCCGAGGTCACCGCGGCCGAGCTCGGCCGGGTCCTCGCCCCGGGGGGCTGGCTCTGCGCCTGGACGCCCAACCGCTGGGGTTATGTCGGGGTCGGCGCGCGGTTGATCCCGAAGCGGCTGCACGCCCAGGTCTTGCGCTGGGTCGAGCCGCGGCGGGTCGAGATCGACTCGTTCGTGCCGCTCTACACGATGAACACGGAGGCGGCGCGGCAGCGGCTTTTCCCAACTGATCGGTTCGAGCACTTCACCTACAGTTTTGACGGGCAGCCGTTCTATCATGGCGAGAACATCGTCCTGGGCAAGTTCTGGGAGCTGCTGTTCCGGCTCACGCCGGGTCCGTTGAAGGGCTATCACATGGTCTTCATCCGCAAGCGGCCTTGAGGATTAAGCCCATCAGCTTCGAAGACTGCGCAGGTGGGCGGAGAACCTGCGCATGTCCTCGGCTCTGTGGGCCAGGTCCGGCCGGTGCTTCAGCCGGCCGGCGAACCCGTAGGCCAGCGCCCGCAGGGTGAAGCCGAGCCGGAGCGGCCCCGAGAAGAACGCCGGCGAGGACAGGAACCGGCCGGCATTGCGCAGGCGGTAGATCTCAGCCAACCCGTCGAGCCAGCGGGCCGAGCGCACGCCGGCCGAGCCGCCCTGGAGATGGATCACCGCGATCGTAGGCAGGTAGGCGACCCGCCATCCGGCATCACGCAGGCGGCAGCCCCAATCCACGTCCTCGCCGTAGAGAAACATCGGGCTTTCGAGCCCGCCGATCGTCTCGATCGCGGCACGGCGCATCATGAGAAACGCGCCGCAGACCCAGTCCACGTCCACGGCCGTGCGTCCCCTGGCCTGGCGGCTCGCAAGGTAGAGACCGCGTAGGCCGAAGCGTCCCGACAACCCCGCGGCGTGGACCAGGGTCGAGAGCGGGCGCGGCTCATAGCCGGCATCGCCGACCTGATGGCGGCCGTCCGGGAAGATCAGGCGTGGGCCGAGGGCGCCGACATCCGGATGCGCATCGAGATGGGCGAGGGCGGCGGCGAGCACTTCCGGGTCGCGCAGGAACGCGTCGGGATTGAGCAACAAAATCGTATCGTACTGCGCCGCTTTCAGGCCGACGGCATTGCCGCCTGCGAAACCATGGTTGGTCTGCTCCGCCATCAGCTTCACCCACGGGAAGCCGTAGGCAATCCGCTCCGGCGTCCCATCGGACGAGGCGTTGTCGACGAGGATCACCTCGTAGGGGCGATTGATCCGGCTGGTCGCCAGGAGCTGCAGGCAGGTCTCGATATCGGCACCGGCATTGTAAGTGACGATCAGGACGCTCAGGCCGATCCCGTTCATGGTCGGTACCCCTCTCGGCGCCGGTCGGCTGCTGCACGTCGTTGCGCCGCCCGCACGCCCGCGATCAGCCCGAGACCGGTATAGAGCAGCTCAGCGATACCCAGATTCAGGCGGAAGCCCGGGTCGACCAAACCGTGCAACAGGTGTGCGATCAGGCCGACGGCGCAAGCCGCTGCGATGGCCGCCAGGGGATCCCCGATCGGTGCGCGCCACGCGGCCCGGAAGCCCCGGAAGATCCCGACCAAAAAGACCAAGGCGAAGGCCGTATAACCGACGATCCCGACCTCGGTGAGGATCAGAATGTGCAGGTTGTGCACCACGTGGTTCGAGCGGTCGAACAGGCCGGCGAGGCGGGACAGGCCGGTCTGATCAAGCACGGCGAACTGATTGCCGAAATTGTTCAGGCCGACGCCGAAGATCGGGAATTGTTCGAATAGGGCCAGGGCGGCCGCATTGAGCGGCCCACGCTGAGCCGCCGAGCCGCCATCGTCCGCGGTGAGGCGTTCCCAGACCAGCGGCCCGGCGTAGATCGCTCCGATCCCGGCCACCACGACCAGCACGGCGAACACGATCAGGCTCGCCCGGGAGAAGAGCCGGTCCCGGTAGACCAGCAGGACGACCAGGGTGGCCGAGAGCGGATAGGTCAGCCACGAGGCACGTGACAGGGTCAGCACCACGCCGACGACGGCCGATCCGGCGCCGGCCGCTCCGATGAGGCGCAGGAGCCGCGGACCCCGCGAGAGGGCGAGCGCCAGGGCCAGCGGCCAGACGAACTCGTAGTAATAGCCGAGGATATTGGGGTGAACCTTCAGACCGCCGGCGCGGCGTTGCGCAGAGAAGTTGATGTTTTCCTCGACGATCTGCTCCTCGCCCAGCACCGAGAGCCCGAGTTCGGAGCCGGAGACGTATTGCAAGCCCGCCACCGCGGTCTGCACAAGGCACAGGGCACAGATCGCCAGAGCCAGGGTCCGGATGTCGGCCCCCGACAGGTTCGAGACCGCGACCGAGACCAAGAGCAGGCCCAGGAACCGCCAGGCATCGAACCACAGGTAGGCGGTGTCTGTGGCGTTGCTGAGGGAAAGCAGGCCGGCCGCCAGAAATCCGATCTGAGTCAGGACGAGGGGCCGATCGAGGCGCAGGCCCCGGACGCGCTCGCCGATGCCGGTCACCTTCGACAGGATCAGCGTCAAAGCCACGAGGAGCGCGACGCTGACCGTCAGCCCAGCCCCGCCGCCGATGCTCGGCAGGTATTGGCCATTCGCCTCGAAATGCTGAAAGAAACTGACGTCGAGCTTCACGGTCAGCCCGACCGCGAGGCCGACCAGCAGGAGCGGCGTCAGGCGGTAGCGCTGTCCGGCGATGAGGGCGCTGACCCCGCCGAAGGCAGCCGCCAGCCCGACCACGGCGAATTTGAGAGGCGCAGCGCTCAGCGCCACGGCGCCAGCCGCGGCGGCCAGGCCGAGGGTGGCGATGGGCAAGGCGCGGAGCGCGCGCAGCGAGGCGCCGCTCATCCGAGCCACCGGTACAGCCATTTCGGGATCGGCCGGCGGGTCCCGTTGAGGACGATGCCGAGCGGCGCACCGCCCGCTGCCTTGAGATCGGCGAGCGCCTGCTGCGCCACGGCCCGGCGCGTGCGCTCGGCGCCGATCACCACGACGAATCCGTCCACGAACGGCGAGAGCGCTGCAGCGTCGCCGATCTCGGTGATCGGCTCGCAGTCCAGGATGGCGAGGTCGAAGCGGTCGTCGACCAGCGCCAGGAAGTCCTCCACCCGGCCGTCGTCCAGGGTCGCCCGCTGAATCGCCCTGTCGTTGCCAGCCGGCACGACGCTGAGGCCGTCCGCCACCGGGTGAACCCCGAGGCTCGGTGCTACGTCGCCGGCGACGATGTCGGCGAAGCCCGGGCGGCCGACGAGCCCGTAGGCCTCCGCGAGCGATGGCCGTGACCAGTTCGCCTCAATCAGTACGGCGGTGCGGCCGCGGCGGGCATAGGCGCCGGCGAGTTCCCGGGCGAGGGTACTGACACCCTCGCCGGGCTGGACGGCGGTGATCCCGACCCGGCGGAGCCGGGCCTCGTGGCGGCTGAGCTGGACGAGCGCCGGCTCCAGCACGGCCGGGTCGATCAGCGGGGCGTTGGCGGTGATCATGCGGCGGTTCCGCCGAAACGCGGGCGCCGCCCAGGGCCCGAGCGCAGCGGCACGGCGGCTAGGACCGGCACGCGCAGCGAGCGGGCGACCTCGGATGCGCTACGGTAGGTCTGGGCGAGTATCTCGGCGAGAGCGACATAGGCCAGCGCGGCGAGCAGCCCGAGGCCGGCTGCCAGGCCGAGGATCAAGGGCCGGTTCGGGCCGGAGGGCAGCCGCGGCGGTACGGCGCGCGCGACCAACGCGGAGGAGGTCACGGACTGCGCGTCAAGCCCGGTGCCTGTGCGCAGGGCGTCGATCCGCTTCTGGGTGTCGGTGATCTCGTCGCTGAGCAGGCTCTTCTGCTGCGCCAGCCGGCCATAGGCCAGGGCGGCGTCGCTCTGGCCGATGGCGGCTCTGCGGCGGTTGGCTTCGATCCCCGTGATGGTTTGAATCTTCTCCGACAGAACCGAGAGCCGCGCCGTGTCGGCGGCGATCAGCGCTTGGTACTTCTGCCGGGTCAGGGCCGCGAGGTCCCGGTCGAGGCTGACGAATTCGGGCGCGGTCGGCCGGAACCGGACGGCGATCTCAGCGCGCTTGGTCCTGAGATCCGCCCAGCGCGTGTCGAAGGCCGCGACCGTCGGGTCGGCATCGGGCGGCGTCGGCTGCCAGCGATCGGGGCCGGTCTCGCGGGTGCGCTTGAGCCGGGCCTCGACGCCTTCACGCTCGATCTGCGCGGCCGATTTTTGGCGGGCGAGGTCGGACAGCGTCCCGAGGTCATTCTGCTGCTCGATCTCGAAGCTCGCGGTGTTGTTGCCCTTCAGGGATTTCGCGAGCTGTGCATCGATGGCGGCGAGGTCGGCGCGCGCCCGCTCCAGCTTGCCCTGGTAGAAGGTCGCCGGGGTCTCGTCGGCATAGACCTCGACATGGCGGCGCTTGTAGGCGTCGAGCAGCCGATTCAGGGCCTGGGCGGCGAAGTTCGGATCCGTCCAAGTGAAGCCGGTCAGGATCACGTCCGTCTCCTTGACGAACACGACCTTGAAGGACGCTAGGTAGGCCTCGTAGAGCTTCTCGTCAGGGCTCAGGTGGCGCAGGAGGCCGAGCGCCTCGAACGGGATGCGGGCGATGTCCACGATCCAGGTCTTGACCGCCTTGGCCCCGCGCATGGCGACACGGCCCTGGTAGATCAGCCAATCCATAAAGTCCTCGGGGGGCGGCCCGAGATCGCCCGCCGGGGTGATCGCCTTCAGCGCCGCGAACTCGTCGCGCACGATGCTCGGATCACGCAGGATTTCGATCTCGTTGTTCACGTTCTGCGCGCGCTCGGAGAACATGTAGTTCTGGTTGGCGCCGCTCTGGATCGGGGCGGCCGACTTCTCGCGGCCGAGGCGGATGATCAGCTTGGCGTCGGCGGTGTATTCGGCCGGCGTCAGCAGGAGGTAGATGCCGGCGCCGAGGATCGCGGCGGCCAGGATCAGCAGGGCTGGCCGGATATGCCGGAACAGGGCCGCCAGGGCGTCGCGGAGATCGAAGGCGATATCCTCGAACGCGTCGGGCGTGGTCCGGTCGGGCCGGGACAGGTCGGACTTCGTCACGTCCCGGACCTCACGGTTGCGCTGGTGGAGGTGTTGGCGGACGGACCGGTAATGTAATTCACACCGAAGCCGGTACCGTTGAAGAGCAGGATCTGGCGAACCACCAGATCCACGGCGCGGGCGGTCTTGGCCAGCAGTGATGGCGGCACGTAGACCGTGGCGTTCGGCGGCACGATGATCGTGTCCGCCAGCCCCGGCTGGCCGATATCGACGATGCGGACGCTGCCCGCTGCCTCGGCGTCGAACCGGATGATGCGCACGGCCTCGCCCGCGGCGGTCGGCAGGATGCCACCGGCCGAGCCCAGGACCTGCGCCAAGGTGCGGGCGCCCTGAAGGGTCACGGGCCCAGGAGCCCGGACTTCACCGAACACCATGGTGTTGGCCGGCACCAAGCTCGCGAGCCGCACGCTCGTGCTCACCGTGGCGAGCTGGCGGTGGTAGGCCGCGGTGAGGCTGCCGGCGAGTTCGGTCACGGTCTTTCCGGCGGCCTGGACCGCGGGCACCATCGGCAGGTTGATCTTGCCGTCCGGCTCGATCGCCAGGACCTTCACGCGGCCCATATCGGCCCGCTGGGTGAGTTCACGGAAATCATCGGTCACGGTGCGGAATTTGCGCAGCATGATCGTGACGACCGGGTCGATGAGGACGTCGTCGTAGCTGTTCTTGATCAGCGCGGCCGCGGCTTCCGGCGACAGGCCGGCGACCTTGATGCCGTTCTTGCCCGGCAGCGAGATCCGGCCGTCCGGCCGTACGATCACCGTACGGTTGTATTCTGGGTGGGTGCGGAAATCGACGTCGAACTCGTCGCTGGGGTTGAGACGGTAGGTCGGCTGAACCACGCTGGAATCGATCAGGAACGAGACTTCGAGGTTGTCGCCGACGTTGAGCCGATAGTTGGCCAGTCCCAGGCGCATCGTGCGCCCGACCTCCTCCTGGGCAGCCGCGACCAAGGCGGGCGGCAGACCCTCGGTAATCGAGCCGGTCTGCGTCACGTCCGGGCCGGTTCGCCCGGCGGATGTGAGTTTGCCCGACATACAACCGCTTAGCAGCGGTGCGCAGGTCAGGACCGCCAGCGCGGCCGCACGACTTCGCGGATGAGCCGCGAGGCCGGATGCCCGGGAGACGCGCCGGGTCGCCGCGCTGAGGACCGCAGACAGGATAAACGCCATCGACCTTCAGCCGCACCATGCTCGACTGCGCCCGTCCGATGACAACTCGTGATCGAACCGCGCTGAGCGATACAATCGACGGGTTTGGTTAACGAGGCTTGAAGCTCCCCCGTCTCGAATCTATCAGAAGTTGTGATCTTGGCCGCGTGGCAGAGTACGGAGCTGTGGTCGGGCGGCGGCAGGGCCGGATACCCCTTCTGGGTTCAACCGACGCCGTTCCATCTGCCGGATCGACGGCGCTTACGTTCATTGAGCCACCTGATACCCAGGAGCCACCCTCGGGAATAATCAATCCATCAACCTGGATCGACCTATCAAAATTGCCATCCGTTGAGCTGATTGCTCGGTATTGAGGGTTAAAATGACGAAATACGATTGATCCTCGGGCGTTATTTTGACGAAATGAATGTATAACGATCCTGATGGCCGGTTTTGCCGGCTCGGAGTCGAGCCCCATGCCCGGCCTGAATCATGATCCCGTTGCGCGCTTGCGTGATGATCTGGAGATGACCTTCCGGGAAGATCTGGAAGAGGCGGTGGTCGATCCGGTGCGCTGGCCGGACCTGATGGAGCGAGTTGCACAGGCTTCTGGGAGCGAGGGGGCGCTGCTCCTGCGCACCGACCGGACGGGTCTGGACGCGATCACAACGGCCTCGTTGGCCGAATCCTCGAGGCGCTATTTCGAAGAACATTGGCATCGGGAGGATCACCGCTTTCGCGGACTGCCGATGATCCGGGCCCGGGGCATCGCCGTCGACCAGGATTTCACGACGCCCGAGGAGATTGAGCGGCTGCCGTTCTATCAGGATCTGCTGGCCTCCAGCGGCCTGCGCTGGTTCGCCGGCATCGGCTTCGAGGTGAAGGGCCGGCTTTGGTGCCTGGCCTTGCAGAGGACCGTGGCGCAGGGCCTGTACGAGCCCCATGAGCAGGCGCGTCTCGCCACCCTGTCACCGCTGCTCCGACGTGCCGGGCTCCTCACCGCGGTGGTCGAGAAGGCGCGACTGGCCGGGCTGACGGAGGCTTTCGACGTCCTTGGGCGTCCCGCCATGATCCTCGATTCCGAGGGGAGGGCCATCCGCTGGAACACGGCGTTCAGTACTCTGCTCGGTCGCGATCTGAAACTGGCGGGTGGACGTCTCATCGCCGAGGAGGGCGAGGCTGCGCGACAGCTCGAGGCGCTGTCGCGGCCGTCCGGGCGATCGCCGATCTCCGCCGTGGTGGTGCCGCGGCGCGATGCCCTTCCGATCGCGATCCACGTCGTGCCGCTGGTCGGCCCCAGCCGCGGATTGTTCGCGGGCGGGCGTACGCTGCTGATCGCCAGCGTCCCCGGCGCTCTGCCGGTTCCGCCTGCCGCCATCCTTCAGACCGCCTATCGGTTGACGCCTGCGGAGGCGCGTTTGGCCCAGGCTGTATCCGGCGGTCTCAGCCTCGCCGAGGCGGCGAACCAATTTTCGATCACTGCTGCCACGGCACGCTCGCAGCTGAAGGCGATCTTCGCCAAGACCGGCGCGACCCGGCAATCGGACCTGCTGCGGCTTGTGACCGGGCTGGCGCGGTAGGCTGCCCGAGGGTGGGAAGCGGAACGTCTTCGGTCACGCGGTCGTTGCCAACAACACATTCGGAGAACCGCAATGACATATCGGATTGCACTGGCTTCCGCGCTGGCGATCGGCACTCTCGTGCTCGGCGCGCCGGCCGAAGCGAAAGGCTGTCTCAAGGGGGCGGTCGTTGGTGGGATTGCCGGGCATATGGCCGGTCACGGCAAGATGGGCGCCGCCGCTGGCTGCGCGGTCGGGCATCACCGGGCGAACAAGAAGGACAAGCAGGGCTAATCCAGCCCTCTCGCTCGACCCATGCACCGGCCTCGACGGGGCGGTGACGTTGAGAGACCCACAGCCTCATGAAGCCGGATCCCTGAGGGGGGATCCGGCTTCTTCCGTTTTGGATCCGCGTTCGCCGAGCGGGATTGGCCGAACGGCACCAAGCGAACCGTCGCTCCAAGCTGCTGGACGACCCTAAATTTGTCGAGCACGATCACTCTAAGTCATTGGATATCCTAGGCTGAGGATCAAAAGACATGGGATACCTGTCGATGGCGCCAGTGTATTGGTGGCGAAAATCGGCCACGGATCCTAGTTCGACGCACAAACAAAAAGGCCCCGGAATCACCGGGGCCTTTTTGTTTGTGCATAGACGAGTGTGAATGAGCGTCAGGTTCTTGAAGCGATCGTACGTCTTTCTCGCACCAGTGGCGGCGCGTCGGTTCTCCGGTAAAAAGTCATCCTCGGCGCCGTCGAGAAAATGTCTGGCTTGGCATTCCGGAGCTCGGGATAGCATCGGCCTTCGTTGGAAAGCACACCGCGGGCGATGCACAGATCCTTCCAATCCACGAACGCGTGCTTGAAGGCGACGATGGATTTCTTCGAGATCATCGCCGCTCGGTAACCGCTCAGCGCGACTTCGGCCCTTCCGGTTTCGAGATAGCCAGACCCGACCAAGACCGTCAGGGCTTCCGTGCTGACGCGGAGTTTCTCCGCGGCCTCGGCCCAGGGCAACCCCGGGTAAGCACGCGCTTCGAGGTGCGCCCGGACCTCCTCGGGTCGGACGAGGAGCCCGCGAACGCCCGGACGGTTCACGAGTTGGCCCACGTGGCCGAGCGCCCCTTCCAGCACGAGCATGAAGATATCGATCTCGGCGACCCCTGTGGTGTCAGCCGTCCATGGAATGCCCGCCTCGTCGCCGGCGGGCTTGAGGACCGGCGTGGCAACGGCCTTCATCCGCGCCAGCAGCCGGTCGAGCTCCTCCCTGACGAACATCGGCGCCTGGCTCCCGTTGCCGGGGTTGGAGCGGCTGACGATGCCGCGGGCCATCATCGAACCGAACAGGGCGAGGTCGCAGCGGAGGTGATTGGCCGCCGCCCCGAGGGGCATGTCCGCCCCGGCAAGCTCGGCAGCCCTATCGGTCAGCCCCGTCTGACCGTTGCCCGTCGGCATGATCATGGCTCCCGCCCGGGAGCCATCCGTCGCGAGGAAACGATACTTCTCGTGTCCCATGTCGGTGTCCTTCAGCCTGACTTTGAGGTCGTACGATCCTTCGGCGGCTCGGCCGCGTTTGAACTCGACGTCTGCGTCGCCGCCCTCGGCGAGAAATCTTTCGACGAAGGCGTGGAGGCCGCTGTAGGCCGTGTCTCCCGACGCCTTCTTCAGCCAGGCGCGGAACTTCATGAACGGCGTCTCGGGCGCGGCCCTCGCCCTGAAACCGTAGGGGGTCATGCGCCTGAGTTCGCGCAGGGCATGCCGCACCCCGTCCTGTCCGGCGCAGGCGATGGCCATGCCCGTCGCTCCGGCGAGGTGCCAGTCATCGTCGGTGAGGCGGTGCATCCTGAGGCCCCGGCCGAACAAGACGCTGGCCCCGAGCACCTCACAGAAGCGCGCGGCGGCGTGCAGCTCGATGTCGTCGAGGAAGGGCACCGCCACGGGATCGCCCCTGAGACGGTTCGCGACGTAGCGCTCCAACTCGGACTGCGGCCGAAGGGTCGCGCCCTTGGAGAACGCGTCCAGCAGTCGGAGGCTCGGGCGGATCACCGCAGTGAAGTCGTACACGGTTGAGAAATCGCCAGATCCGAGATCCACCAGCGCCATCCCGTGGACCGGGCAGGTCCGGAACGGGATGACCTGCCAGATCAACCTGCCGTAAGCAGCCGCATCCGGTTCGAACATCGACCCGGCGATGTCGTCCTGCAGGCAGGCCGGACACACGTGGAAGGTCTGGCGGCGGAGAAAGGTAAGTGTCAGGCGATTGTCGCCGAGGAAGAGCCCCTCCCTCCGCCGGACGACGTTGCCGGCGTCGAGATCTGCGATGGAGACGCCCGCCACCTCCGCCAGCCGGTCGATCGCGTCCGGCTCGCCGTTCCGCAGGCTGGTGAACCCGATGCCGACATCCTGGCAGAACAGCCTCGCGAGCTTGATGCCGTTCCGGGCGGCAAGGCGACACACGAACGCGAGGGTCGCCTCGCCGCGCCCGAACGGTACGTTCAGCCTGAGGGGGACCTCGATCACGACTTGTCCCCCTTGCTCTTCTTTTGCTTGCGCTGATCGGTCGAGGCCACGGGCGCCGGTGCGTGGGCGAGCACGCGGGTCGGATCGACGGCGAGATAATCCTGCGCGAGGTAGGGGTTCCACGGCAGGAAATTGCCGGTCCGGGCGGCGAAGGCGTCTGCGAAGTGCTTGCGCTCCAGGATGGTCGCGCCGGACTTCAGGGCTGCCCGGATCGCATCGTGGATCTCCTCGATGGTGATGCCGAGCTGATAGCAGCCGGCATGGATGAGGCGGGGAACCAGGTCCGGCCCAGCGTCGGGCGCGACCTTCAGAGCCGCGGTCTTCGCCAAGTGGACCACCGCCGCGGCGATGGCCTCCTTGTCCATCTCGACGGTGATGGGACCGAACAGGTGCCACCGACCCCTCCGCACCGAGGACCTGTCCGGCCTGAGGAAGGTCTCGAACTCCGCCTGGCCGGACATGATCAGGCCAATGGGGTAGTCCTCGTCGACGAGCAGGCTGCGGAGCAGGTGCCGCAGCTTGACCTTCTCGTCGGCCTTCAGCGTCTCGTGGGCGTCCTGCACCTCGTCGAGGTGCAGGACGAGGATGCCGAGGCTGCGGATCCGGCTGCGCACCATCGTCCAGATCTCCGGCGCGGTGGCCCTCCGTTCCAGGTCCCAGCCAGTCGCACTGAGGACGGCCTTGCCGAGCTCGCCCACGCTGCACGGGCAGGGAACCCGCACCGTGACGATATGGGCGTCGGGACCGCCGTAGTTCGGGGACAGCTTATGGCTGGAGAGGAGCTTCCTCACCGCCGTGGTCTTGCCCGCCCCGCTGCCGCCGAGCACCACGAGGATGTTGCCTTCCAGCCGCTCGGCGCGCTTCTCGGAACACTCCCCCGTGCTCAGGTGCCGGCTTTCGGCCAGATCCTCCATCATCAGCTCGAAGGAGTCCTCCACGGCCTTGTCGCGGTCCATTCGCAGGTAGACGTGCCTCACGCTCTCCATGAGCCCGGACCGCCGGCGCGCATCCTCCCCCAGGGCCGCGCGCATCTGGTTCAGGGGGCCGAGATTGATCATCTTCCTGGTCATGGGCCTCACTCCTCGAACTCGAAGCTGCCCGGCTTGGCGATGGGGTCCGGGACGTCCACGGGGCCAGTGACCTCGATGCCGCCGTCGAGGGGATCCGCGCGGTCGCCGGGCTCCGGCTGAGAGTGGCTGGCCGGCATGGTCCAACCTTGCAGGATCTCCCGCTCGGCTCGTTCGACGTCCTCGACGGTCGGGGGCAGGGACGTGATGCCGATGCGGGCCATTGCCTGGTCCGCGACCATGCGGGCGGCCCGGATCGCGGCGTTGACTGCGGCTTACGTCCTGGCGGCGCCGCGGCGGTGATGAGCGGCGAGGTCGCGGGAGGCCTGGATCCACGCCTCCATCGTGACATCCTCGAACCCCTCGCGGGTGCAGGAAGCCGCATGCCAGGTGCCGTTGATGAGGACGGAGACCTCGGACACGTCCTCCGGGTCGAGACGGACGTCGATGTCCGCGTCGCCCCTGTCCAGGAAGTGCTGCCGGAGCGGCTCGCACCAGTACCGCAGACCCATGAGCAGGATGCCGCCGTTACCGAGCCTCCGCTTCAGCGGGATCCCGAACGTCGCCCGGAGCCGGTTTCTGTCCGGTCCGTCCTGGATGTGGTAGAGCCGGATGTTACGGTTCCAGGCATCGTGCGGGGTCTCCCCGGCAAGTCCGTCGTGGGGACTGCCATGGTAGGCGTCGACGATCCAGCGTGTGATCAGCGACGCCAGCTCGTCGGCCTCGATGCAGGCACGCCCGTCCTCGTAACCGCGGCGGTCGACGACGTTGCTGAAGGTCTTGCCGGGCAGCTTGGCCACAAGCTGCATCCCGATGGTTCGGAAGAAGGACTCGATGGTGCCCCGGAGCAGGGGGACGCCGCCGGACGGGAAGTTGGGGCTCTGCCCCAACATGGCCACCGCACCGATGAACTCCGCGTTGTTGAACTGGGGGCCGCCGTCGGCGTGCAGCGTCTCGAACATGCCGTGCTGGTCCCAGGGCAGCGTCGCGCCAGCGGCCTCGGCGTAGGCGCGCTTGCTCGTCACGGCCATCCGCAGCACCTTCAGCGCCGCAGCCGTGGTGGGGGTTTCCGAGGGGCACGCCCCGACCATCACCTTCGTGCACACATCGACGGCGGCACAGAGGTGCAGGCGAGCGACCTTCTTACGGACGTTTTCGTCGAGAACGTCCCAGATGCCCTTCAACGTCAGAATGCTCTGGACGTCGACCAGCCAGCTGTCGATCTCGATGCGCTCGAAGGGGCGCGTGGCCGCGACGCCGGACGTAGTGACCGCGAACTTGAGCTTCGCCTTCTCCATGCCGTGCCGGCCGGCGTACACCCGGAACTTGCTCAGGCCGGAGATGTAGCGGCGCAAGGCCTCTTCGCTCGGGCAGGCGATCTTCTCGACTTCCGACAGAGTGAGGTTGTGCTCGTCGATGGCGGCCTTGAGCTCGCGTTGGAGGGTTCGCACCGTGGGGCGCTCGGGCGTGGCGTAGCGGTCGCCAGCGGCGACGAGGAGCCGGAGCGCATCGCCGGTGATGCGCCGGGCGCGGCTCCCGCTGCGGTAGCGACCGTCGCGGAGGCTGCTGGGCCGCCAGCCACGGGTTTCCAGCTTGTTGATCCACCGCTGGACCGAGCGGGGGCTCGGCCGCTCGCGCACGACCATGACGACCTTGTTGCCGGTGTAGTTCTTCCGCCCCCGCTTGCTCCCCGACTTAGCCTTCTTCGTCGCGCCCTTGGGGTGCAGGGCGATATCCAGGACCTTCAGTTCCTGAAAGACGTCATCGATGGCCGGCAACATCAGCTCAGCCTCCATCCCGCACTCGCCAGCCTCGTGCAGGCGCCTGATCCGACAGCAGAACTCCCACCGCCAGATCGTGTCGGGCTTCTCCTTGCCCTTCAGGTCTTCAAGGCCGTGCGCCTCGGTCTCCAGGTGCAGCCGCGCGGTCTCGGGGGCGAACCAGAGCGGGTCGTGCCGCCAGTCCCGGCGGCCCTTCAGAAGCCAGAGCTCCTGATGGGTGAACGCCTCGGTCAGGTCCGGGGCATCGACCCTCCGGAGGACGTAGCCGCGGTCGAACCGGGCGGAGTTGGTGTAGTGGATCTCGCCGATCCGGATGCGGTCGGTGGGATCGAGCCGCAGCATCTGCACGCGCGGCGGGACGGAAGGGACGGAAAGGTAGTTCACTGCCGGGCTCCCTGCTGGGTGACGGACGAAACCTCGGTGCCGTAGGCGATGCGGCCGCCGTGGGGTCGCCGCAGGACACCCTTGGCGATCAGTCGGACGATGGCCCTGAACCCACGTCCTTCGAGGCCGCTGGCAGCGACGAGCGCTCCGACGGTGGTGGTGCCGACCAGGCTGATGGCGAGGGCGTTGACGACCCTGTCGTCCTCGGGGCGGCGATCCGCGCGGGCCGAATGGATCAGCGCCGCGTCATGGACCTGGTCCCGCGAGGCCTCGCGGTCGGTCATCATCACGACGCGATCCGCCATTCGCTTGGGCACCTTCCGCGCGATGAGCGCCAGTTCGGGCTCGAACTCGGGATGCCGCAGGACCCAGCCGGAATGCTTCACTGCGACGAGGATCCTCGTGCCGTCGCTGCGCGTGACGAGGAAGTCGAAAGTATGCTTCCGCGGGATACCGTCCGCGTCCGCGTAGGAGACCGGCTCTACCTGCTCGCGCAACTCGACGACGTCCGGCCTCGCGAGCAGGACGAGCAGCACGCGGCGCTCGACGTTGCTCTCGTAGGTGATGACCCTGGGCCGCTCGCTTCGCGTGACGAGGGCGCCGCGGAGCGAGCCCTTGTCCGGCACGACGATCCGGCGGGCGGCGGTGGACCCTTCCGGCGGGGTGAAGGGCGGCGGCAAGGCGCGGCCGCCCTCGGCCGGAGCGGAGCGATCCGCCCGGTTGGTTGCGTTGGATGTGGACACTGGGTTTTACCTCGGCTCAACGAGGTCGGGCCATGCCGGAGCAGCCTATGGCTCTTGCGTTTCGCAAGCCGCCGTGCACGATCGCTCCGTGACCCGCGCTCGCGGGGAACAGACGTCGACCTCGCGGTCGACGGCGGAAACGACGTCACGCGTTGGCTTAGCGGGCACCGGCGTGGCGTCGTTCGAATTTCGGGCGCATCGGGCTTCGAACCTGATGCGCCCTTTTTTCGAAGCTACGTTTTCTTGATCATCGTGGGATTCCCTTCGTTGCTTTCGGCCAGGACGGCCCTGTCCGATCAGCTGGCTAGTTATCGATGGCATCGCCGATAGCGTCCAGGGGCACCCGCCCCATGATGAGAATTCCAGAAAGCAATTTAATCACATGGACTTAGGTCAGAATCCAAGGATCGAATAGTCTATCCTTTGGCTTTGTTTTTAGGAAAATATGACTGATCATAAGAATTTTTAACTAGCAAACTGAGTGGCCCGGGGATCATTTGAAATGCAGCTGATTCAATGACTTGAGGAGACCAGGGCCGCCCGTCACCGGAGCGACGGAGGCCGTCGATCTGAAATTAACCATGATGGCCAAGAGCCTGTTGAGACTCGCTTTTTTAAGTTTCGACGGGATTTTCGAGACGTTCGAGGACCCTGCTCGCTCACCGTTCGTTCGCCGTCCAGACGATGATCATCCCTCACGGTCAGGTATCGGGGGCATGCAGCGCGAACGGGAAAACGATGACGTTACTCATCGCTGGTGTTTGCGCGCGTCTGAATGCGGCACGTTCCGCCTCGACCATCACCTCGGCCGCGATGGCAAGGCGCGCCCGTTCGAGGGCGGCGTCGTAGACGTTCGGACCGAGCTCGGTCTTGATCTCCACCAGGCTTCCTAGAAAGGCGAGCAGGGCCTCATCCATGGCGCGGCACTCCCTGCCTGGGTGCGATGGCCGCGTGGCCATGGAGGTCGGCCAGGCGGAGGAAGGCCTGCTCGTCGACGACGCGCCGCTCGACCAGCAGGCGGGCGACGGCCTCGACGAGGGGCCTGTGCCGGCGGACGAGGACGAGGGCGACCGCGTACAGGCGTTGCAGCTCCTCCTCCACCGCGGCGCGGACCCTGGGATCTCGCTCAAGGACGTCGGCGGCGCGCTCGATGGAGGAGCGTCGCACGAGCGTGCCGGCCATGCCGAGCGCCACGTGGCGCGCCGCGACGAGCGTGGTCGCCTCGCCGAGGTCGCCGTGGCTACCGGACGAGACGCCCAGGCCGAGGGCTTCCTCGGCGGCACGTCCGCCCAGCAGGCCGACGACGTGGGTCTCGATCCCGGCCGGCGTCACCATCGCATCCTCGCCGGGCATGGAGACGGTCATGCCACCGGTATCGCCGGACGCGACGATGCTGATCCGCTTCACGGTGCCGCCGCCACCGGCATGCACGCAGACGCCGTGGCCCGCCTCGTGCACCGCCCGACGCCAGGTCGCCGCCTCGGACCGATCCTCGGCGGGCGCGGCCCGGCGGATCAAGTCCTCGACCGTCATCGCCCTGCCGTCGAGCCTCGCGGCATGCCGGGCACTCTCCACCCACGACCTGGCCTCCGCGCCGGTGGCGCCGACCCCGACCGCGGCGACGCCGTCCAGGTCCGCGCCGGCGAGGTCGCCGCGCAGGTGCTGGCGCAGGATGCCGGCCAGGGCGGCGGCGTCCGGGGGATCGATGCGGATGACGCCGCCGAGCCTGCCGGCTCGCAGCAGCGCCGCGTCGATCCGATGCGGCGCGTTCGTGGCGGCGACCACGATGATCCGCGACGCGTCGGACCCGTGCAGGCCAAGGCCATCCAAGAATGCCAACAATGCGCCCAGGATCGGCATCCAATACGACGCGTGCCGGTCGTCGCCCCCGGCCCTCGTGGGCAACGCGTCGGCCTCGTCGAATGCCAAGATGCAAGGTGCGGCAGAGGAAGCTCGCAGGAGATCGTCCTGCATCCTGCGGATGACGTCGTCCAGGAAGCCGGAACCGGCGAACCAGCTTGCGACGGAGGTGGTCACGACCGGGATCTCGCAGGATCTCGCGAGACTTCGCATGAGCGTGGTCTTGCCCAGGCCCGGGGCGCTCGCCAGGCACGCGTTCAACGTTCCGGCGGGCCATGGGCCATCGCCCGCGCGCCATGCCCGGACGCTGGCGACAACCCTCCGCGCCCATTCGCCGGCCTCGCCGTAGCCCACGAGGTCCTCGACCGGCGGCGCATCGTCCGCACCGCCGGTCACGAACGCCCTGGCCTTCGCGGTCGCCTTCAGGCGCCCGACGGCGGACGCGGCGGTGCCGCCCGTCCGGATCGCCGCGAGGAAGTCGGGGTGGTCAAGACCCTGGACGGACGCGGGCAACCGGCGCGGGCGCGTCCCCGTCGCCGCATGGATCACGGGCCGCAGCACGGCGGCGGTGGGATGGCCGACGACGACCCGCATGTCGCAGGCGTCGACGTACGAACGGGGGGCGTAGCGCTCCGGCAGCCATGAGACGACCGCGACGCGCCTTCCCGCCGCCAGGAGCTCGACCAGCGCCGCCTCACCCTCGTCGGCGCGCATCTTCGGCTTGGCGGCGGCATCGCGCGCCTCGCAATGGTCCCATGATCCCATCGCCGAGACGGCGCGGCGGAGCGGCTGCACCCAGGCCGGGGTCGGGGCCTCGATCAGGACGGACAGGCCGCGGGCGGTGGCGAACCTGCGGGCCTGGGCACGCGACATCGCGGCGGCGAGCGCGGTCTTCGCCAGCGTGTGGACGGGGGAGGCGACGGTTACCGACGCGGCTTCATCGGGCTCGCCCTCGCCTTCGAGGAACTCCTCGGCGGTGGGCAGGTCGCCCGTATCCTCGTGCTCGACGGCGGCCTTGCGGGAGGCGCGCGTCAGGTGGTCGAGGCCCTTTCGCGGAGCGTACTTCTTCGTGGAACTCATGGCGGCCTCCATCGCGAGGCCGCCGAGCGCGTCGATGCGCGCCGGTCAGGCCCCGGGGGGTGTCTCGGGTCGGACGAGGTGACGGTGCGCCGCGGGCATGCGGCGGCCCCGCCGGTCGGCGGTGCGAGGTTTCGGTTTCAAGCGTTCGGGCGGGGACATCGGATGCTCCTGGGCAGCGGCAATCTATTCGGCGGGGGCGATGTCGAACCCGTCGAAGTCGACGCGACGCGCGGTCGCCGAGACCCTGACGCCGGACCGAAGCGGTGCGGCGCGCTCGCGAAGCCTCTCGGCCTGCCGTTCGGCCTCGACGAGGACGGCCTTGCCCAGGGCGACGAGCACCGCGGCCACGATGCGGCCGAAGGCCTGCCCGGGGAAGGTCTCGGCGGCCAGGACCAGCCGCCTGAAGATCTCCCCGACGTGACGGGCCGGGTCCTCGGTTTCGAGCGGGGTTGCCGCGAGGCACGACGGCACGGTGGGGTGCCCGACCTTGGCCGGGTCGTCATCGCCTCGGGGCCGACCGTCGGCGGTGTTGGTGGAATTCTCGATCATGGTGGCTGCCTCCGCGCAGGGGCAGCCAGGCGCGCTCCGGCGCCGGGTCAGCCCTGGGGGGTGTCGGGAAGGCGCGAATGCGCCCGTGACGTCTCGCGGCCGGGACGGACCCGGGCCGAAGGCAGCCGTTTTCGGAAGGGACGGGACGTGATCATCGGGAGGTGTCCATCAAGGGGAGCCTCCCGGAGCGGCGCGATGGTGCGCGCGGCTATCCGCGGGAGGGGGAATCGGCGCGCGCCGGCGAGGCCTGGGCCACCCGGTCCGCCGTGCGTTTCGTCTGCGCGGTCATGAGCCTTAAGTGCAGGCACACGGATGGAAGTGCAAGTCTTCTCGAAAGGGGATCGTCTCGTTACTGTGGAAAAACTTGGCTCAAATCGGTCGATCAAGTGAAGGCTAATGGCCCAGAAATACCGTGGCGATCGGGAAAGCGATTCATCTTCAAGGGCCTGGCACCAGGTCTACCCTCGTCGCGCGGTGATGAGTTCCTTGATCCGCGAGGCGAGCGCCTCCATGGCGAGGGGCTTGGTAAGCACCTCCATGCCGGGTTCGAGGTACCCGTGGCCGAGCACGGCGTTCTCGGCGTAGCCGGTTACGAACGGCACCCTGAGGTCGGGTCGCCCGACGCGGGCCGCATCAGTTTTCTGGCGTCCGTTCATGCCGCCGGGCAGGCCGATGTCGGTGACCAGCAGGTCGATGCGCGCATCGGACTGCGGCAAACCCAGCAAAGCTGCTTGCAAGGGCTCGGGCAGTCATCCGCGGCATCCTGACCGCCGGTGTTGATACCTGAAACTTAAAATCAGCTGGTGTCGTACCGCCTACAGACGACCCATTGACGTTCGTGCCGAAGGCTCTGCTTTGGTAAACGCTACCGCTTGGCCGAATGGTGAATAACCATCAATTGACGAGATTTTATAGATCGGAACAATGCCGGAAAATTCCTGTTGTGACGAAGGTTGAATATGGCATTCAGCACTACAGGAGATCTTGCATGAAGAATTTCACACTCGCCCTCACCGCATTGACCGCCCTTGGCGGCATCGCCCTCGCGTCCGGTTCGGCCTCCGCCGCCCCGATGTCCGTCAACGGCCTCCAGTCCGAGAGCGGCGTCACCCAGGTCCGGATGATGCACGGCGACCGGATGATGATGAAGAAGCGCATGATGCGGAAGCAGATGATGAAGCGCCGCATGATGAAGAAGCGGATGATGAACCGCGGCATGTGATCGCCGACGCATCCGGAGGCCCCGTCACGGGGGCCTCCGCCCTGGACGACCGACATCCCGAGGGAGACCGTTTGCCTCGCACCTACCTGACGCGCTCCGCGCCCGACACGGGCGAGGTCGAGCGCCGCCGATGGATGTTCCGGCACCCGGTCGTGATCCGCGTCACCCACTGGGTCAACGCGATCTGCCTCTTGGTGCTGCTGATGAGCGGCCTTCAGATCTTCAACGCCCACCCGGCCCTGTACTGGGGCAAGGTCTCGACCTTCGATACGCCGCTGATGGGGATGTCCTCCACCGAGGACGATCCGCCCAAAGGCGTCACGACGGTCCTCGGGCATTCCTTCGATACCACCGGGTATCTCGGCTCATCCACCGGTGGCGACGGCGAGGCGGCCGACCGCGGCTTCCCTAGCTGGGCGACGCTTCCGAGCGACCAGGACCTCACCGGCGGTCGCTCCTGGCACTTCTTCTTCGCCTGGGCTTTCGTCCTGAACGGCCTCGCCTACCTGCTCTACGGGCTGGTCAGTGGGCAGCTCCGGTTCCGCGTGATCCCGTCACGCGACCAGATCCGTCACTTCGGGGCGTCGATCCGGGAGCACCTGACGCTGCGTTTCCCGCAGGGCGACGAGGCCAAGCGCTACAACGTCATCCAGAAGCTCACCTACCTCGTGGTCCTGTTCGTGCTCCTGCCGGTTCAGGTCCTCGCCGGCCTCGCGATGTCGCCGGCGATGGACGCAGCCTTTCCGTTCCTGCTGACGCTGTTCGACGGGCGCCAGTCGGCCCGCACGGTCCACTTCGTCGTTGCGGCCCTGCTGGTCCTGTTCGTGGTCGTGCACGTCGCCCTGGTCCTGCTCTCGGGCTTCTGGAACAACATGCGCGGCATGCTCACCGGTTGGTTCGTGATCGAGCGCAAGGTCGAGCCGGCACCCGTCACCGGGGAGACCCGGGCATGAGCCGCCTTCCGAGCCGAAGGGCCCTCCTGACGGGGGCTTCCGCCGCGGGCGCGGCGGCCATGCTCGGCGGGTGCGACCGCCTGGGCAATGAGGAGTGGTTCCGGCGCACCCTCAAGACCGGCGAGGACGCCAACCTGTTCTTCCAGCGCCTGCTGCTGACCAACCGGACGCTGGCCCCGGAATACGCCGAGGCCGACATCTCGCCGTGGTTCAAGCCGAACGGCACCGAGGATCCGCCGGACAGGGACTACAAGGCGCTCGCGAAGGGCAGGTTCGCCAAGTACCACCTGCAGGTGGACGGCCTCGTGGAGGCGCCCTTCAGGCTGTCCCTGGCCGAGCTCCGCAAGCTTCCCGCCCGAACCCAGATCACCCGGCATGATTGCGTCGAGGGCTGGAGCGCCATTGGCAAGTGGACCGGCGTGCCGCTCGCCGACCTCCTGAACCGGGCCAAGCTCAAGCCCGAGGGGCGCTACGTGGTGTTCCACTGCGCGGACACGATGGACCAAGGAGAGGACAACGGCGGAGCGGACACCGCGGAGGATGGCGGCTCCGACGAAACAATCCCTGCCGGCAATGCCAACCCAGCCATGACGAAGCAATCGGGCGGTGGGGAGAGCAGGAAGGACTCAGGCGGCCAGCAGGCGTCTGATGACACTGCGGCCAGTGGTGGATCACCGGTCAGGTACTACGAGAGCATCGACCTCGTGGACGCGTTCCACCCGCAGACGATCCTCGCCTACGACATGAACGACAAGGCGCTTCCGGTCTCGAACGGCGCCCCGCTGCGCCTGCGGGTGGAACGCAACCTCGGCTACAAGCAGGCCAAGTACGTGATGCGCATCGAGGTGGTCGAGAGCTTCGCCCATCTGGGCGATGGCAAGGGAGGATACTGGGAGGACCAGGGCTACGCCTGGTACGCCGGCATCTGAGTTGGCGCGGACGTGACGTCTACGTCTCCGCGAGCATTGGAAGCGCATCTCTCCTGGCGAACTCCGGGGGGGCCTTCGCGGCGACATCCGGCCCTTGCAAAGCTGCAAAGTACAGTCAGCGCCGCGCAGCTGGCTATCAGACCGGCGACTCGGCCTCGAAGCGTCCGAAATGAGCGGCCCGCGAACCTGACCGGCGCATCCGGCCTGACGAAACCTGCGACGGACCAATGTTCGGACTGCAGCGCGAACATTGAAGGACGATGCCGTCATGTCCCTACATTTCGAACGCCTCGGCACGGGCCGGCCGCTACTGATGGTCCATGGGCTGGGGGCCAATCTCCGTACCTGGGATCCGCTCTTGTCCGCATTACGCGGCTCGCGCGAACTGATCTTGGTCGACCTGCCGGGACATGGCAGATCGGCCCCGCTCGCGGGCCGGCAGACGGTGGAGGCCTATGCGGACGCCCTCGACGGCTTCGTGCAGTCGCAAGGCCTGACGACAGCGGACCTCGTCGGCAGTTCGGTGGGGGGCCGGCTGGTCCTGGAGCTGGCGCGGCGGGGCATCGGTCGGCACTGCGTCGCACTTGATCCCGGCGGTTTCTGGCGCGGGTGGGAAACACGCTGGTTACACTGGACGCTCGCGGCATCGATACGCCTGGTGCGATTGCTGCGGCCCTTCCATCCCGGCCTGTCGCGCCACGCCGTCACCCGTACGCTGCTGCTGGCCCAACTGTCGGACCGTCCGTGGGCGCTGCCGCCGCAGCTCGTCGTAGGGGAGCTGCGGAGCCTGGTGGCCACACCGGTGTTCGATGCGATGCTGCGTGAACTGGCACGCGGGCCGTTGCAGCAGGGTTCGGCAAGGACGCCCGGCCTTGTCACCATAGGCTGGGGCCGCCAAGACCACCTGCTGCTGCCGCGCCAGGCTGCACGCGCCCTGGCAGCCTTCCCGTCGGCCCGGCTGCACTGGTTCGAGAACTGCGGCCACTTCCCGCATTGGGATCAGCCTGCCGAGACGGCGCGCGTGATCCTTGAGACGGTTGGGAAGGATGCGCCTTGAAATGGCTCGTCGCACACCCGAGCCCGCGGTCGTCCACGGGTCGTCGAGCATATCGGCCGAGCTTGCCGCCTCCGCCCTGGAGAGGGTCCGTGGTCCGGTCTTCCATGGCCGCAAGAACGTAGCAGCGCTTCAAAGCCAACTTATAGCGCAGCCAAATTCAGGCAGACCTTCTACGGACGCAAGGTCGTCCTTGCCCGGGAACGGCCCCCGGCCCCCTCGATGTTCGGAACGGGATCCCGTTTCCGGCTCAGTACGTCGACCCCCGAATTCGCCGCGCTCTTATCCGCCGCGGTCCGCTTCAGTTCCCCGATCACCGTGAGGAAGATCATGACCTACCTTCGCTACGCACCCGACATCGAGAAGCCCGCCGCGGACGAGCAGGAGACCATCGACGGCATCATCAACGGCATGACGCAGCAATCGGAGACCGTCGAGACACGCGAGCACCATGCCGTGCGCGCCAGCCACGCCAAGAGCTCGGCCTGCGTCACCGGCGAGTTGACGGTCGCCGCCGGCCTGCCGCCCGAACTGGCGCAGGGGCTCTTCGCCAACCCCGGTACCCACCCGGTCGCCGTCCGCTTCGCTCAGGGTCCGGGCGAGACACTGGGCGACCGCGTCTCGACCCATCGCGGCATGTCGATCAAGGTGTTCGATGTCCCCGGCGAGAAGCTGCCCGGCCACGCCGTCGACACGCAGGACTTCGTGCTCGCGACCGGGACCACCTTCCCCTCGGGCACGGCGGCCGGCTTCCTGCGGGACGGCACGGTCATTGGCAAGTCGACGGGTTTGCCGGAGGGGGTCAAGAGCGCGGTCTCGTCGACCATGCGCAACCTCAACCGGGCACTGCACGCCTTCGGGACGGAGAGCGCCCTCGCCGACTTCTTCGGCCATCCCTACAGCCACCCCCTGGCCGACAGCTACTTCAGCCAGGCGCCGGTTCGCTTCGGCGATTACGTGGCCAAGCTCGGCGTCGTGCCGTCGACGGAAGGCCAGCGCGCCCTGTCCGAGTGGCGCCTCGACCCGCACCAGGACGAGGATGGCTTCCGCCACGCCACGGTGGCCTTCTTCCGGGAGAACGAGGTGGTGTTCGAGTTGAAGGCCCAGCTCTGGGCCAACGCCGAGAAGCAGCCCATCGAGGACGCCTCGGTCGATTGGCCCGTCTCGATCAGCCCCTATCGCACCGTCGCGACGCTGCGCCTGCCGCGCCAGGATGCCTATGCGCCGGACCGCGTGCGCTACTTCGACGAGGTCATGACCTTCCGCCCGGCCCACAGCCTCGCGGCTCACCGGCCGCTCGGCTCCGTGATGCGGGCGCGCCTACAGGTCTACCGGGCGTTGAGCGACTTTCGCCACCGCAGGAATGGCGTCGCATCGGAGGATACGGCAAGCATCGGTCTCGTGCCGGCCTAGCTGTAAGAACCCGACGCTTGGTACCCGCTCCGAACGTCCGCACCGAGTGAGCGGCAGACCTGCGCATCGGCTTCGCCCTGGTCCCGCGCATGTTCCGGGACGAGGAGCGGACGCTGAAGGCCCGGATGGGCAACGTGCAGGCTTGACTGGAGCAGGCGGCGCTCGCCGCCTTCATCGACGAGGGCCATTTCGACCGGCACCTGCGATGTCCGAGGCAGGTCTACAGGGCTCGGCGCGACTGCCTCGTCGTGGCGCTGAGGGATACCTTCGACGGCGACGTTCTCTCCGGGCACGATCGTGAGGTTCGCAGAGCAACGGACGGTGCCTCGCCATCGTCCGCAGGAGATCCCGGCGCTCGCCCTCTGACCGGTCGGCCTGCCCCACGGCGTCAAGCGCGGCCCGCCCCACCTCCATGTCCCCGAGACCGACGGAACGAGGACCACGCCTTGCCGACCTTCTTCCGTGGCATCGCCGTGCCTCGCACCTCCGTCGACGAGGTCGTCTCAGACATCCGTTCCGGCGGTCTTCGGGAGAGCGGGCGCTCCTGGCTCATGCGTCAGCAACGTCCGCCCGACCCGGACGTCCTCTTCGGCAAGCCCGACCTGTCGCTCGACGACACGCGCGGTGAGCACGTCGTCGAGCATCCGGCTCTCTGCGCATGCGGGGAGATCGACGGGGCGGCGCACTACGCTTGGCGACACAACCGCACCGACGAGGACGATACGCCGATCCTGATGGAGTTCGCGGCGCCCATCGAGGCCGTCGCGGTGGATGGGCGCGACTTCCTTTACACCGCGTTCCAGCTCCGCGAACCGGATCGAGCCCGGGTTGTCCTGGACCGGCTTTTCGGTCCGCGTGTCCTCAGATACGCGGAGCGTGCCTGGGACCGAAAGGAGAAGGGATACGACATCGCCATGTGCGACCTGGCGATCCACGATCCGGAGGTGATAGCCGCCCATCACGCCAACGCCACGGTCATCGGTGGGCGATACCGGACCGTCTTCCGCAACGCCTTCACGGTTCGGATGCCGATCCCGCCCGAGGCGATCGTCAGCGTGTGGTCGCCGCGCGATAAGCCACCCCGCACCGTACCGGAAGTCACGCTCGATGCGATCCGATGACCGGTTGCGCCGGCGGCGTGGTCGGTCTCGGCCTGTCCTATGCCGGGAATCGTGCTAATTAGAACAAAATGCGAACCGCGTTGGCAGGGCCACCGGTTATCAAGGGGGAGCGGACCGGATGCCGGTATTGACCGACGAGGAAAAGGCGACGCTCCGGGTCGAGCATTTCATCTTCCATTCCGTTCATCACGGGAAGCCCGATCCCACGCTGCGCAACAGGGTGCACATCGGGAAGTTCGAGCCGTTCTTCGTCGCGCGCGTCATCGACACGCTCAAGGGCAACCGCTTCGTCTTCGACACCGCGTCGCCGACACTTGCCGCCCTGCGGGGCGCGGAGGAGGACCCGACGACCTTCGTCGAGATGTCCAAGGAGCTCGCCCGCCAGTTCCATCGCGAGGACGACCAGACCAAGCACGACGGGCGCTTCAAGCGCGGGATCCTGATGGTGGCCATCCTCAGGGCAGGGGATCGCCGCTTCCATTCGCTGATCAAGTTCGACCACGGCGGGCAAGTGATCGACATCGTCGAGGAGGATGCCGACGCTACGCTGGCCGAGGTCCTGAACCCCCTGACCGAGAACAAGAAGGCGCTTCAGAAGTCGGCGCTGATCGAGCTCGACGCCGACGGCGGCAGGCTGGTCGTGATCGACCACAGCAAGCGCTCGGGCATCACCGACTTCTTCCAGGAGTTCCTCGGGGCGCAGCGCGCGAAGGAAGCTCCCGAGCTGACGGACGCGGTTGTCAGGGGTGTCCTAGCGACGGTCCGCGCCCATGCGACCGAACTGCCGCCGCAGGTGTGCGCGCAGTGGCGCGAACGACTGACCGATATCGCCCTACGTCGTCAGGAGTTCGACGCCGATCAGGTATTCTCCGACTTGTTCGGCGCCGGCGGTACCGAAGCCGTCCGGTCGACTTGGGACGCCCAGCTCGCGGCCAACGACGTCGAGGGTGAGGGCTTCTCGTTCGACCACGGATCGCTGCCTTCGACGGGACCGCGGAAATACCGCACGGCCGAGAACATCGAGATCACCGTCCCGCCCGGGGCGAAGGACACCTTCGTTTGGGACGAGCAAGACGACGGCTCGGTCATCGTGACGATCAGGACAAGCTCCCTCGTGGCCCGGTGAGCGTGGCGCGATGACCGCAAGCTTCGACAATACGGTCGCCGATACGCTGCGGACCCTGGCGGGGCAGCCCGGTGCCGTGCTGTCGGAGACCCTGGCGGTCTGTCGCGTGGACGGGGCGTCCTGCCCCGACGCGCGCGCGCTCGCCGATCTTGCGGCGGCGGCGAAATTCGTCGCCGACCACGGGTACGGCGGTCTCGACGTCTTCGGCACCATCACCGGGCAGTTCGATCCCGCCGCCATCCCTTTCGATCAGATCGGTGGAGAGGCGCTTCAGATCGTCCTTCGTAAGGAACGAAGGGATGGTTGGTGCTACTTCGTCACGGCAAAGGGCTTCGGCGCGACACTGAACGACGGCTTGGTCGCGGAACCGCTCACCATCTGGGTATCGGAGACCTTCGAACCCTTCTCGGCGCTCACCTTGACGGTCTCCCCGTGGGACGGACCGACCACGCCGCCGGTCGTGGACCGCCTGCCCGAGCTTCCACGGAAACTCGTTCGTGACCAGAGCCACGGTCGCGCGCCCTCGGCCATCGGGCCGTGGTTGCTCGTCGCTCGCCCTGCCAAGCCCTCGCCGGTCTTCTCGGCCTGGAGCCGCGCGGCGGTCGAACGCCTGGCGTTCGTGCTGCCTTACGAGATCCGCGTCGTCGACGGTCGGGACACGGTGGTGCTCAAGGGGCCGCGTTCGAAACCGGTCGAGGTCTCGGCCCCAGTCGCCGGTCGGCACGAGGAGCTCCTCGGCCCGCTGACGGAGGCGGCGAACTGGGTCTACACATCAGGGCGGGACGCCGAACCGCGCTTCCTGTTCCTCAACAACCACCTGTCGCTGGACTGGCGCGACGGCCAGACATGGCCCGAAGGCGCGCTCCTCGTTCTGAAGGAGAGCCTTTCCAGCGCCCGCGAGGCCTACGCCTTTCACCTCCAGGATCAGAGCAAGGACGCCCTCAAGTCCCTCGGCGACCTGCGCAAGAGCCTGCAGGAGGAGGTGGCGAAGGCGCAGTCCGCCACGCGGGACCTGCTTTCCGCTCTCTGGCGTGACCTCGCCATCGCCGGCGTCGTGCTAGCGCTCAAGTCACCGACCGCGCAGCAGGTGACCGGCTCGGAAGCCTTGCTGGCGATCCCGTTCGCGACGGCGGTTCTATTGGTCCTGAGCCTTCTCGTGACAGTCCTGGCGAACTGGCGGTTCAACTGGCTCGCCGACAAGGGTCGCAGGGACTGGCGTCGGAAGCTGTACGCGTTCGTCCCGGAGGAGGAATGGAGGAGGGTGGTGGAGAAGCCGATCTCCCAAGGCCGATGGGTCTATCGAATGACGTTGCCGTTCGTCGGGGCCTTGTACGCCGCCGCCGCGTGGTACCTGATCTCGCTGACGGATCCGACGGTCCTGGCGGCCATTCGGACCTTCGTCCTTCACCCGTTCGGCGGATAGGACCCGAACCCATCTCCAACCTCTCGGGAAGGGTATGGTCGGTCCGGTGACCTCTCCTTCATCGGTCCTGGCGCATGATGCCACCCATACGACGGGGCGGCCTCCAGCTTGTGTGCGGTTTTCATATGATATTGCAATTTAAGCTGGAAGGATGACTGAAATGACGAAACAACAATGGGACGCGCTTAGTGCACTTGTCGCAGATCGCATGAAGGCGGCCACGAGAAATTTTGTTACGCCAGTAATTCATGAAGCCCTCAATGAACCAACACACATCGGCTCTGCGACATATGTTGAGCTTCCCAGACAGGTAGGTGGCACGACGCTAATTACCTGTGAACACATCACACGTTATCAAGATCAAAAACATCTTCCTTTTGGAAGCAATTCCCCTGTCAATCTCTCTGGAACGACTTGCTCAGATCGCGAGCCCTTGGATGTCGGAACGATTAAGTTGAACGATCCGACATGGCAGCTTCAGAAAGAACAGGCCGCTATGGTTGGCTGGTCCAGATTTTCACAAAATCATTCACCTGTGCCTGACGAATTGCTATTTTTTTATGGACTTTCAGGTGAAAATACTTATTCTGGCTATGGCGATTTTCATAAAATAATGGTTGGTTATTGCAGCCAAGAAAAGCGCGGCACAGGCGATTCGGAGATATTCGAGATATTCTGGGAACCAGAGAACACTAGCATCACACCTGGAACATCGCTAGAAATTTATAATAAAACCAAATATAGCAATGCCGGTGGATACAGCGGGTCTCTCGTTTGGGATACGCGTTTTGTACAAAAAGGATGCGACATAAATTCTTGGAGTCCATCTGATGCAGTTGTTACAGGTCTACTGCGCCGTTGGGATACCGCAACACGTACTCTATTAGTTTGGCGGGTCGAGCATCTCCGGAAGTGGCTCGCGGGGCGACCCACTTGGGCCTAACAAGCGCAATCGGCTAACTGTGAATGCGGTCTTCAGCTTCCTGATGGTACAAAGCCATGCTGTTGCTGTAGCGCTATCCGTTACGCGCTACCCACCGAGTCGTCCCCATCGATCTGCTATGGGAGCGCCGACACGCGGACGGGCACCTCGATCACGGTCTATCCAGGACCCACGAACCTTCATCGAGACGGCCTCGCGGGTCACGGACCATCCGCGCCGTCAGTCCAAGCGATCCGCGACCATGGGCACGTGCGCGTCGTTCCAGGCATCGCGTCTTCACAGGATTCCAGGCGGTCCCGTGTCTGGCTACAAGACTGGCACAAACGCGATCCGGAGGCGCTTACTTCCCGCCCCGCGATCGTTCGGACTCGGCTACGGCGTTCTCGGCCAACCGCTCGCGGATCCGCTCCAGCGTCACGGGTTGGAACCCAAAGCAGTCGACGCCGACGTCGGTGCTCGCCGCCGTCCCCGGCAGGTTGCCGTGGGAATGACCGTAGAGATGGATGGCCCCTCTATGGGCGGCCGGCCACGTCCGATGTGCGTAGTGGCTCAACCAGATCTCCTGCGTGCCGCCATCCGGATCGGGAAGGTGGATCCGAGCCACGTCGCGGACCGGCTCCGCCCACGGCAGGCGCTCGCTCACGCCATCGTGGTTGCCCCGGACGAGGAGCTTGCGCCCGTTCAGACGTCGGAAGACCTTGAGTGCGTAGGCCTCGGTACACTTGTGGGCGAAGTCGCCGAGGTGCCAGACGGTGTCGTCAAGACGCACGACCGCGTTCCAGAGCGCGATCAGGGTCTCGTCATGCTCCTGGATCGAGGCGAACGGGCGCGGCTTCGCGGCCTTCGCGCTGATGACGAGCGGATGGCCGAAGTGATCGTCGGCGGTGAAGAATATCTTGGACATGGAAGCCTCGCGAACACACGGAGGCTCGGCACGCGGCACGACACTCCGGGGTCAATTGGACTGGTGTGCGGCCAAGGCTTTCATGATGATCTCTCCTGATCGGGGCGCATCGATCGCCTGGACGGCGGCCCGGCGCAAGGTCGCCCGTCGACTTGTCCCTGGCCGGCTTGATCCGGTGCCCGGATAGGCCTGACGGTCGAAACCTTCGACCTCGTCGGAGCCGACGTGAGCGGTGCGCCCCAGGCCTTCCCCTGCCTCGACGGAAATATCGCCCAGGAACAAGGGCAAGCCTAAGGTTGCAAAGTTTTGACGAATCCAGCTCCTAACGAAGGGGCCATGGCGCGGCAGACAACGAGCCGGGCGCGAGGCGGGGGGCACGTGGCGAGACCGAGGACAGACAACGCTCCTGAGCGTTACGCGACGGATGCTCCCGGACCAGCCGAGGTCACCTCGATGGCGTGGTTCGCATGAGCTTGCCCAAGGCGTCCTTGGTCGCCGGTGCGCGCATCCGCGTGCGCGATACCGAATGGTTGATCAGCCACGTCGAGCGCAACGCGGTCTCCGGGGCGCTGGTGCACGCCACCGGTCTCTCGGGCATCGTCCGCGACAAGGAGGCGATCTTCGTCGAGGACGTCGAGCGCAAGCGCGGCCTCGGGATCGAGGTCGTCGACCCGGCCGATGTCGCCCTGGTCGCCGATGCCTCGTCCGGCTACCTCGACACCCTTCTCCACGTCGAGGCCGCCCTGAGGAAATCCGCGCCGACCGGCGAGGCGATCCAGGTCGCGGGCAAGGCGGCCATCGACGACCTGGACTTCCAGCTCGATCCTGTCCGGCTCGCGCTCAAGGCTCCCAGGACGCGCATCCTCGTCGGCGACGACGTCGGCCTCGGCAAGACCCTCGAAGCCGGACTGCTCGCGTCCGAGCTCATCCTGCGGCGGCGGGCCAAGCGCATCCTGGTCGTCGCGACCAAGGCGATGCTCACCCAGTTCCAGCAGGAGTTCTGGACACGGTTCTCCATCCCGCTGGTCCGGATCGACAGCACCCGCATCCGTCAGATCCGCACGCGCATCCCGCTCAACCACAACCCGTTCGACCAATTCGACAAGGCCATCATCTCGATCGACACCCTGAAGAACGACCGCCAGTACCGCACGGCGCTGGAGACGGCGTGGTGGGACCTCATCATCATCGACGAGGCCCACAACGTCGCCGAGAGGAAGGGCGCCGGCGGCGTCAGCCAGCGAAACCAGCTTGCCGAACGGCTCGCATCGCGATCCGATGGACTCGTACTGCTCTCGGCCACCCCGCACGACGGATCGCGCCGAAGCTTCGCCAGCCTCATGCGGATGCTCGACCCAACATCCATCGCCGACCCCGAGCGCTACGGCCCGGACGACATCAAGGGCCTATTCGTACGCCGCTTCCGCACGAACCCCGCCGTCCGGGAGGCGATCAAGACCAAGGTAAGGCCCCGCGCCACGGAGAAGCTCACGTTCAGCCCGTCCGGCGCGGAGGAGGCGGCGTACGGGATCCTGGCGGAGCTCACGCTCGCCGAGGACGAGACCGCCCGGAACAAGGGCCAGAGGCTCTTCAAGACCATCCTGGAGAAGGCCTTGTTCTCCAGCCCGCCCGCCTGCGCCGAGACGCTCACGAAGCGGCTGGCAAAGCTCGAAGGCGACACCTCGCCCGGTTCGGTGGCGGATCGCGCCGCCCTGACGGAACTGCTCCATGCGGTGCAGGCCATCGGTGGCGACGACTTCACGAAGTACGCGCGCCTCGTCCGTCTCCTCGCGGACATCAAGTGGCAGGCTCGCCGGAAGGACGATCGGATCGTCGTCTTCTCCGAGCGCATCGCCACCCTCGAATGGCTCGGCGAGCATCTGCGCCGCGACCTCGGCCTCACCGAGGATCAGGTCCGCACGCTCCACGCCTCCGGTCCCGACGCCGACGCGAAGGCCCAGGCGCTGGTGCGCGACTTCGGGTTGGAGAAGTCGCCCGTCCGCATCATGCTGGCCTCGGACATGGCGTCCGAGGGCCTGAACCTCCACTACCTCTCCCACAAGCTGGTCCACTTCGACCTGCCCTGGGCGCTCCTGACCTTCCAGCAGCGGAACGGGCGCATCGACCGGTACGGCCAGGAGCGGCAACCCCAGGTCTGGTACCTCGTCGCGCAGCCGGCGCAGCCGAAGATCCGCGGTGACCTCCGCGTCCTTGAGAAGCTCATCGAGAAGGACGGGGCGGCCGGCGAGAACATCGGCGATCCCTCGGCCTTCCTTGGGACCAACGACGAACTGGAGCAGGAGGACGTCGTCGCGAGCGCCATCGAGAACGGCGTGTCGGCCGAGGCCTTCGACGCCCAGATGGACGCGCGCGCCGCGGCGAACGACAACGCAGGCGACGATCCCTACGCGTCGCTGGAGGCGTTCTTCGGTCTCGCCCAGGACGAGACGACCGTCCCCACCCCGGGCATGGATGGTCGTGGCGAGGGGCGGCCGACGCTCTTCCCCGACACCTTCGCCTTCACCGTCGCCGCACTCCGGCGCCTGGATGTCCCGGGCGCGTCGTTGAGGTGCGAGGTCGCCCAGGGTGAGAGGGTCATCACGCTGCCGATCCCGAAGGACTTCCGTGAGCGGTCCGAGACCGGCGGGCACGCCACCGGGGTCATCAACGCGCGCTTCATGCCGCCCGAGGCCGAGCCGGAGGACGGGATGCTGCGGTTGACCGATGATCGCTCCCTCATGAGCGACCGGATCAGGACGTCCCGGCAAGGCACCGGCGGCGGCTGGCCCGACCTCCAATACCTCTGGGACGTGCATCCGGCGGTCGACTGGCTCGCGGACAAGGTGACGACCGTGTTCGGTCGCAGGTCCGCGCCGGTCGGGCGCCTCGTCGGTCGGCTCGCCAAGGACGAGGCGGCCTTCGTCTTCAACGGCACCGTGCCCAACCTGAAGGGGCATCCCCTGGTCGACGAGTGGCCCGTCGTGGTCTTCCGCGCCGGCGAGGTCGTCGGGGTCGAGCCGATCCGCGCCTTCATCTCACGGACCGGCCTGGGGACCGACGAGATCCCGAACGTCGGCGCCACGGCCGTCGAGGACCTGCGCGCCCTGGTGCCGGAGGCCGTGCAACGGGCCCAGACCTTCGTCCACGAGGCGCGCAAGCGCTACCAGGGCGAGATGGACACCGAGGTGCTTCGCCTGTCCGAGCGTCGAGACGCCCTCCGCGCCCGCCACGTCGAGGTGCTCCAGCTGCGCTTCGACGGGATGGACGAGCTCGCCCCGCAGCGGAAGCGGAAGGCGGACGAGGAGGCCGGCCTCAAGCGGATGTTCGACGGCTGGTGGGACTGGGTGCGTCAGACCCGCGAGACGCCCGACAATCCCGATCCGTACGTGCGCCTCGTCGCTGTCTTCAGGGGATAGGCCATGCCCATCGAGCTCGCCGGCATATCGAACGAGAACGAGTTCTACTCGGAGCACTACCTCACGACGGTGTTCGAGGGGGACATCGAGGAGACGCGCGCCGCCTGGCGCGCGGCCGAGAGGGACGGTCTCCCGTCCCCCCGGCGCAGCCTGGAGAAGGTCGCCAAGGCCTGGGGACGGCTGCAGGCCGACTACGCCGCCGAACGCGACCACGAGAAGCGCCTCCTCCTCGGAAGGGAGTTCGCGCACCAATTCCTGGATGCCCTCGGATACGAGCGCCGCTCTGAACTGATCCTCGACGCGGAAGGCAAGCTCATCCCGGTCCTGGCGCGTCGCAGCTTCGGCGACGAGGATCAGGTCTGGGTCGTCGAGGTGCCGGCGCCTTCCGGCGACGATTTCGAGACCGACCCGCTCCAGGTAAGGTTTCGCTGCGAGCAGTTCGAGAACATCGAGAGCGCGCAGGACATCGCGCGCCGTCGCAAGGACACGGCCGAGACGGCGGTGACGCGGGGCGTGTTCGGGCTGGCCGCGCCGCCGCGCTTCGTCATCCTCCTGAGCATGTCGCAGGCCGTGCTGATCGACCGACGCAAGTGGGCGGACAGCCGCCTCCTGCGCTTCCGGTTCACCGAGATCTTCGGGCGGTCCGAGGGCACGACGCTCGACGTGACCGCCGCGCTGCTACTAGCGGTCTCGCTGGCGCCAGGATCCGGGCCGCCCCTGATCGACCGGATCGACGAGGAGAGCCACCGCCACGCCTTCGGCGTCTCGCAGGACCTGAAGTTCGCCCTCCGGGAAGCCATCGAGATCCTGGGGAGGGAAGCCGCCGAGCTCGTCGTCGCCAAGCGACGCGCGGGCAAGGAAGCCGTCTTCTCGGGCGAGAACATGCTCGACGCCGGCAGGCTCTCCACCGAGTGCCTGCGGTATATGTACCGCCTCCTGTTCCTGTTCTTCATCGAGGCCCGTCCCGAGCTCGGGTTCGCCCCGATGAGGGCCAAGGCCTACCGGACCGGTTACAGCCTGGAGAGCCTGCGCGAGCTTGAGCTCGTGCCGCTGGAGACCGACGAGGATCGCGACGGCCACTACATCTCGGATACCCTGGACGCCCTCTTCGCCCTGGTGTTCGACGGCACGCCGGCCGCCGGGAACGCGGGCGAGGCCTTCACCTTCCACGCGGTCCGTGCGCGGCTGTTCGACCCCGACGCGGTCGCGACCTACCTCGGCGGCCTGCGCTTCCGGAACGAGCCCCTGCAGGCGGTCATCCGCCTCCTGTCGCTCTCGAAGGGCGACCGCGGCAGGAGGCGCGGGCGCATCTCGTACGCCCAGCTCGGCATCTCGCAGCTCGGCGCCGTCTACGAGAGCCTGCTTTCCTTCTCGGGCTTCTTCGCGACCGAGGACCTGATCGAGCTCAAGCCGGCCGGCAAGCCAGCGCCCGGCCCCCTGGAGGCGGCCTTCTTCGCCCCCCTGTCGCGGGCGGGGGAGTTCCTGCAGGCGGCCGACCCGAAGGACGGGCAGATCGTTTACGCGGGCAACCTTCCCCAGGTCCATCCGCGCGGGACCTTCATCTACCGCCTCGGCGGCCGCAACCGCGAGAACTCCGCCTCCTACTACACGCCCGAGCCCCTGGCCCGGGTGCTCGTGAAGTACGCCCTGAAGGACCTCCTTGCCGGCAAGACGGCCGACGACATCCTCTGCCTCAGGATCGTGGAGCCGGCGATGGGCTCCGCGGCCTTCTTGGTCGAGGTCGTCAACCAGCTCGCCGACCGATACCTCGAAATGAAGCAGGCCGAGGTCGGCACGCGCATCCCGCACGAGTCCTTCGGCTACGAGCGGCAGAAGGTCCGCGCCTACCTCGCCGACCGCAACGTCTTCGGCGTCGACCTTAACCCCATCGCCGTCGAGCTGGGACAGGTGTCGCTCTGGCTCAACTGCCTGCATGCCGGTGGCTTCGCACCGTGGTTCGAGGACCAGGTCCACGCCGGGAACTCCCTCGTCGGGGCCCGGCGCGCCGTCTTCCCGGTCGGGTCGCTCATGCGCCGCAAGGAGGACGAGCGCTGGTATCGGCAGCGGCCGCGCGAGATCGGGTGGTCGGGCGAGGCCCGGGCCGCCGACGAGGTCTGGCACTTCCTCCTGCCGGATCCCGGCATGTGCGGCTACGACGCGAAGACCGTCGCGCCGCTGGCCGTGAAGGAGGACTGGGAGACCCTGACGCGGTGGCGCAAGGACTTCGTCCAGCCGTTGACCACCGACGAGGTCCGGACGGTCGTACGCCTCTCCGCCGCGGTGGACGTCCTCTTCGAGGAGGTCGCCGACCGCCTGCGAGAGATGCGCGCCGAGGTGAACGACGACATCTCCATCTGGCCGGCCGCAAGCCAGGAGGGCGAACGGCACGTCGACTTCCAGGAGAAGATGCGCCGGCTGGCGAAATTCCATGGCGACGGGGTTCGGAACTCCGTTCCGTGGCGGCGCCTCCGCGCGGCTATGGACGCGTGGTGCTCGCTTTGGTTCTGGCCCATCGACAAGGCCGACCTCCTGCCGTCCAGGGCGACCTTCCTGCAGGGCCTCGACCTCGTCCTGACGCAAGGCGCGGACGGGCAGAGCGTGACGACCCGCGCGTTCGCCACAGGCTCCGCCCAGGGGCGCTTGTTCGAGACGGTCGCCGTGCCCGCCGGGAAGGGCGGCGACAGCCTCTTCCGCGCGGAGGAACGCGTCTTCGAGATCCGCAAGGATGACCTCTTCGGCGACGTGAACGTCGAGCACCTGATCGAGGCCTCTCCCTGGATGCCGACCGCGATGCGCGTGGCGGGGCGCCAGCGCTTCATGCATTTCGAGCTTGAGTTCGCGGACGTCATGCGCGAGCGCGGCGGCTTCGACCTCGTCATCGGGAACCCGCCCTGGCTGAAGCCCGCGTGGATCGACGCGCACGTGCTCAGCGAGGTCGAGCCGATCTTCGGCATCACCGAGGTGTCGGCCGCCGAGGTCGATAAGCGAAAGCCCGCCCTGCTATCCGATCCCTCGGCCCGCGCCGCCTACCTGGAGGACTACACGGGGACCGGCGGCCTGCAGGCGTTCATCTCCTCGCCGACGTGCTACCCGTTCCTGGCCCAGGGGCAACCCAACCTTTACAAGTGCTTCATGGACCTAGCCTTCCGCGTGACGGCGCGAGGCGGCTACGCGGCCCTGATCCACCAGGATAATCATTTGTCCGACCCGGATGGCGGTTTGCTCCGGCGGACGTGGTATAGGCGCATCCGGCGACACTATCATTTCAGAAATGCCATCACCCGGAGAATGTTCGCAGAAGTAAGCGACCGCAAGACATTCAGTCTCAATGTTTACGCCGGTTTTGAGCAGGAAGTCGGCTTCGATCATATCGCCTCGTTACTTTTGCCCAACATGGTGGATGACAGCTACGAACACGACGCTGTTGGACCCGTCCCCAGCATGAAGCGACCCGAGGGCGGTTGGGACACACGTGGACATCGCAAACGAATAGTTCGTGTCGATCTCGCGACGCTCAAGTCCTTCGCCGCAGTGATCGAGGACGAGAGCACATCAGCAGATATGACCCGTTTTCTATTTCCGTTCTCGACTGAAACGCTTTCTATATTCGATGCATTTTCGAGTTCGCGAACATCATTTACTGAAGCGGCGCGCCCGTTTCAGATGCGTCGTCTATGGGACGAAAGCACCGCCACAAAACGTACACATACCCTTGAACAGACGGTCTGGTTCCCAGGCGCCGCTAATGAGGTAGTTCTTACCGGATCCCTTATCTACGTTGGTAACCCCATGTACAAATGCCCCGATATCAAAGGGCGCAGAGAAAATGAAATTGACCTTTGTGATGTCAATAGTGAATACTTGCAAAGGAACTATTATAGGCGAGTAGCAAGCAAAGAAGTTTATCTTCGTGGCCTCCCTGCCCTTCAGTGGGACACCACGAAGAGGCACATCGACGCATTTCGACTTGCTTTCAGGCGTATGATGAGCCCACCAACAGAGCGCACCCTTATCTGCGCACTCATTCCCCCGGGCGTAGCGCATGTCGATACCGTAGAAAGCCTTGCGTTCGGCGATGATCAGACACTTGTTGATGCGGCGCCGCTATGGATGTCGCTACCTTTTGATTTTATTGTTAAGGCAACTGGGTAAACTGATTTTAGAGAGTCAAGTCTTCGTTTTTTCCCCTGGGCGAATGTTGCTGATACTGCTAAGCATCGCGCTCTACGATTAAATTGCCTAAGCAGCCACTACGCAAGCCTCTGGGATAGGCACATTGGATCTCTCAATGTGATGTCTTGGAGTTCTAGCGATCCTCGGCTGTCAGTTGAAACTCCGCATATTTTCAAGAACGATGCATCTTGGAACCAAGGGGTTGGTCTCCGGTCCGACTTTGCCAGACGTTTGGCCCTGGTCGAGATCGACGTGCTGGTCGCGCAGGCGCTTGGCCTCACGCTCGAACAACTCATCGAGATGTACCGGACCCAGTTCCATGTCCTCGACGAGAACGAGCGCGGGACTTGGTACGATCTCAACGGCCGCATCGTCTGGACCTGCTCGAAGGGACTGAGCGGCCTCGGATGGCGCAAGCCGGACGGAAAGAAACCGAGCGCCCGTGATTGGGTCGAATTCTATGCCGACAAGCCCGAGGGCGAGTCCCTCGACTGCGAGTTGACGGTCGACTTCCTTCCCGAAGGACCGACCACGATCACGCGCAGCTATCCGGCGCCGTTCGTCACCTGTGATCGCGAGGCCGACTATCGGCGCGCATGGGCCTTCTTCTCCGCCCAGAACATGAAGAAGGCTGCCTGACCATGCTTCCTTCGATCCTGGCACGTCAGGTCCGGAACGGCGTGGAGGACCAGCTTCGCGCCACGTTCGCCCCGTCGTCGCCGGGGTTCCACGATCTCATCGAACGCTTCGTGGGCGAGCGCGACAGCTTGGTCAAAGGCCCCTGGCTGTCCCTGGACATGCCCTTCAGGCGCAGCGGACGGGTCGGGGAGTTCTTCCCGGCCATCTCGATGGGCTTCAAGCCGTACAAGCATCAGGAACTGGCGTTCCAGCGTCTCTCGTCGGACCGCCCCAGGTCCACGCTGGTCGCGACCGGTACCGGTTCGGGCAAGACGGAATGCTTCCTGCTGCCCATCCTGGACGCCTGCCGCAAGGCCAGGTCGGAGGGGGGCATCAAGGCAATCTTCGTCTACCCGATGAACGCCCTGGCAGCGGACCAAGCACGCCGCATCGCCAGGTTGATCGCGAAGACGCCGGGACTGAAGGGTTTGAGGGTCGGCCTCTACGCCGACGAACGTTCGAAGCATCCTACGAACGGAATGACCGATCACAGCGTGATCGATGACCGGACGACCTTGATCGGAAACCCGCCGGACATCCTGCTCACGAACTACAAGATGCTGGATTACATGCTCGTCCGACCGGACGAGCGCTCGATCTGGGGCGGGGAGGGGAAACCCGCGCCGCTCCGATATCTGGTCGTCGACGAACTCCACACCTTCGACGGGGCGCAGGGCACCGACCTAGCGAGCCTCGTCCGTCGATTGAAGGCCCGTCTCGCCATAAGCCGCGGAGACCTTTGCTGCGTCGGGACATCGGCCACACTGGGTGGCCCCGAAGCGGTCGACGACCTGATCGCATACGCGGCGGAGATCTTCGACGAGCCGTTCGACAAGGACTCGATCGTCCTGGAGGACCGGCATTCGGTCATGGAGTACCTCCAACCCCTCCAGGTCGAATATTTCGACGTGCCCACCGAGGCCGACGCGCGGTCGGTTGTCGAGGCCATCGACGATATCCTACCCGACGAGCTCGTGCGCCGGGCCTTCAGGCTGTGGTTCGACCAACCTCCGGGTGATCTTTCCGAGATCGACGGTCGTTTCGCGCTGGGGAGGATGATCGACGCGAACCTCTTCTTCCAGAACCTCCTGAAGGTCATGAAAGGGCGTCCGACCTCGTATACCACCCTCCGTGAGGAGCTTCGCGGCAACCGGCTCTACCGCGTCTTCACCGATATCCATCTGGATGCATTGCTCGACACCCTCACGGCGTTGATCGCCCATGCGCGACGCGCCGATCCGGACGTGTGGGACGAGCATGGACGGCCGATGGCGTTGCCGTTCTTCAACGTCCGCAACCAGCTCTGGCTTCGCGAGATGCGCCGCATGGTCGCGACCGTCGAGGCATCGCCCTGGCTAAGGCACCACGACGACCTCGGGCAGGACGAGCAGAGGCGGGCCCTCCCGGTCATCCATTGCCGTGGCTGCGGGGGCGCGGGCTGGGCGACGGTGATGCCGGCCGACGAACGGCGCGCGCTCTGCGCCGAACCCAAGGACGTCTACCAGGCGTACTTCGGGTACTCCGACCGGTTGAGGTTCCTCCTGCCCGAGGAACCGGTGCCAAGGACCAAGAGGAAGCTCTCCAAGCAGACCCTCGGGGCGTGGCTGTGCACACGGTGCCTGGTGCCGCACTACGACGGGAAGCCTGAGAAGGGCTGCAGCTCCTGCAAGGCGGAGCCCACCTCGCTCATCGAGCTCTTCGTCCATAAGCCCGGCCATCTCGCCGACGAGCGCTTCCGGGTCGATCACGATTGCCCGTTCTGCGGCAGCCCGAGCGGGATGGGCATCCTTGGGGCTCAGTCGGTCACCATGGTCTCAGGGATGGTCGGCACCCTCTTCGCCTCGGATCACAACGACGACCCCAAGATTTTGACCTTCTCGGACTCGGTGCAGGACGCCGCGCACCGGGGTGCCGTCCTGCAGGCGAGGAACGCCTCAAGCGTGTTCCGCGCGGCGCTGTCCCGCTTCGTGTGCGAGGAGGTGGTCGCAGACCTCGGGACCGTCTCCGGGCGCGCCCCGGACGCGATGAAGGCCGCGCTCGGACCCGGCGCCGACGACGCCGACTTCGTCGCCACGTACCTGCCCCCCGACATGGAATGGCGCGACGATTACCGGAAGCTCCTCGGGGCCGACGAGCTCCCGGCCAGGAGCAAGCTTCCCGATTACCTGCGCGAGCGCCTCGCGTGGGACACCTTCGCGGAGCTGACGTTCAGGTCCCGCCTGGGCGCGACCGTCGAACGTCTCGGCATCGTCGCGACCCACGTGAGCGTGGAAGCCATCGAGAGGGTGGTGAACGAGTTCGGCCTCCGGATGCCCGAGGCCCTCGGGAGCGCGGCGGACGCCATCGAGCCGCGGGACATCGTCCACTTCGTTGTCGGCGTGCTCGACCACATGAGGGCCAGGGGAGCGGTCGTCACGGACGTCACCCGGATCTACGTCGGACACGAGGCCCGATGGTTCGCGGTGACCAAGGGACATCCGTCAGGGAAGTCCCTGCCGCAGTACGCGCCGGCGTCGCCGAAGCCGGTCTTCCCGTCCAACCGCATCCTGAAGGGCTTCGAGACTGTCGCGAGCGACGGCGTGGGCGGCTGGTACGTGCCCTGGTTCCACAAGTGCTTCGACCACGCCCTCACGTTGACGGGCACGCTCTTTAGGGACGCCTACCAGCTCCTCTTCAGGATCATGGAGCGGCAAGGCATCGCCGAGCGCGTCACGGTGGGCTTGGGGCGCGACCCCGTCACGAACGCGGCCTGGGGGCTGCTGCCCGAAGCGATCCAGGTCCACACGGATACCCAGCAGGTCCGCTGCGACGCCTGCGGGTCGGACCACAACGTCCCGACCTCGGCGACCGTATCCTGGGTTGGGATGCCGTGCACCCGCGTCGGATGCAACGGCAGCCTCGAACTGGCCGAGAACGGCGCGAGGACCGCCATCCGCACCCGCGTGATGACCAGGGGGCGGGTCAAGCGCGTTCTCTCCGCGGAGCACACGAGCCTGCTCGACCGCGAGGAGCGCCAGCGGGTCGAGGAGCGGTTCATGTCCGCCACGCCTCGCACCTGGTATCCGAACCTCCTCTCGGCGACGCCCACCCTTGAGATGGGCATCAACATCGGCGACCTCTCGACCCTGATCCTCTGCTCCGTCCCCCCCGAGCAACAGAACTACGTCCAGCGCATCGGCCGCACGGGGCGTCGCGACGGGAACTCCCTGAACGTGACGGTGGCCAACGGCCGGCCCCACGACATGTGGTACTGGACGGACCCCCAGGAGATGATCTCCGGCAAGGTCCGCACGCCCGGCGTCCACCTCAAGGCCGTGGCCATCCTGAAGCGCCAGTTCGCCGCCTACACCCTCGATTGCTGGGTCAAGGAAGGTGCGGCGTCGAAGGGCTACGGCAAGATCGGCGGCGCCTTGGCGGCGATCCAGACGGGGGACCGCGCCTCGTTCCCGCTCTCGTGGTTCGAGTACCTCGCCGGATCCGGGAAAGCGGAGGCGCTCTTCGATGGCTTCTGCGGCCTGTTCCCGCGGATCCGGGACGACAGCGAGACGGCGGAGACGCTGAGGGCCTTCGCGGTCGGGGGTGAGGACGCAGGGCTGACCCACCTCGTGGCGTCCGAGTACGTGGATGCCGGCAAGGAGATCGCGTCGGTCCTCAAGCGGGTCAACGACTGCGGCAACCTGATCAAGCGCCTCGGCGCGATGGTCCCGCCGCCCCTGGACGTCGACCAGCAGGTCGACGCCCTGAAGGCGGAGAGGAGCGCGCTGCGTCGCATCAAGCAGGGGATCGAGCAGGGCGACAACCTGGGCTTCCTGACCGACCGCGGCATCCTTCCCAACTATGCCTTCCCCGAGCAGGGGGTGACCCTCAAGTCCGTCCTCTATCGTTCCGAGCCCTCGGACGACGCGAACAACGAGCCGGCGGTCACCGAGTACATGCGGCCGGCGGCGGCGGCGCTGTCCGACTTCGCGCCGAACGCGGTCTTCTACGCGCAGGGCCGGAAGATGAGGATCGACCAGATCGACCTCTCCGCCTCGCCCGTCGAGCAGTGGCGGGTCTGCCCGGAATGCACGCACATCGAGCTCGACCAGGTCGGGACGACCGAGGCGCCATGCCCGTGCTGCGCCTCGCCGATGTGGGCCGACACCGGCTCGCGACGGCCGATGATCCGCCTGAAGCAGGTGCTCGCGATCGGCAGCGACCGGAAGTCACGGATCGGGGACGACGCCGACGAGCGCGACCGCCACTACTTCGACCGGGACTACCTGCCCGCATTCGAACGGGACCAGGTCGGTGACGCCTATGCCATCGACAACGGCGAGGCCCCCTTCGCCTACGAACACCTTCGCCGCTGCACCTTCCGGGAGGTCAACTTCGGAGAGCGCGGCGACGCACCGACCGGCCAGAAGGTGGCTGGGGAGAAGCGGTACGGTCACGGGTTCTCGATCTGTCGGAGCTGCGGCAAGGTCCAGGCCGGTGACGAGTTCTGGAAGAGGAAGCGCGAAGGATCGAAGCTCGGCGTCCACGTGCCTCGCTGCTAGGAGGTGAAGTCCGAGAGCGCCGACACCTACGTGTCCGTCGTCTATCTCTACCGGGAGTTCACCTCCGAGGCGATCAGGATGCTGCTGCCGCTCGCGGCCGCGGACGATGCCGACGCCGTCAAGTCGCTGCGCGCCGCCATCGACCTCGGCCTCCGACTGCATTTCAGGGGCAAGGTGGATCACCTGCGCTCATCTCTGGTCGAGACGAAGGAAGGGCCCCTCAGCCGGCGCCATCTCTACGTCTACGACACCGTCCCGGGTGGCACCGGATACCTCAAGCAGCTCGCGACGAAGCCGGAGGAACTCCGGTCGGTCTTCGCGCACGCCTTCGAGCACATGCGGACCTGCGTCTGCAACGACGACCCGGCGAAGGACGGGTGCCCACGATGTATCCGCTCGCACGCCGCGACCTTCGGGCGGGGCGAGATCTCCCGCGATGCGGCCATGCGGATCCTGGCCGACATCATCGCCGGCTGGGACAGCCTCAAGCCCATCGCCACCGTAAACGAGATCAAGTTCAACAAGCTGATCGAGAGCAACCTGGAATACCGGTTCCTGCTGCGTTTCGAGCATGACGTGAAGGCGTCGGATGGCGGCAAGTTCGCCAAGATCGTCATCTCGGGCAAGCCTGGCTACGCCGTCACGTACGGGAGCGGCAAGTGGCGCCTCGAACCGCAGGTCGACCTCCATAAGGTCTATCCAGACGTCCCGAAGACGCGGGCCGATTTCGTGCTCTGGCCCGCGGTGCCGCAGGAGGGGCTCAGGCCCGTCGCCATCTATGTCGACGGTTGGACCCACCATGCCGACATCGTCCCCTACGACCTGACGCTGCGGCAGCGGCTCGTCAGGAGCGGCAGGGTCCACGTCTGGTCCGCCTCGAAGAACGACGTCGAGCAGGGCGCGAGCTCGCCATCGGCGCATTTCTGGGACCCCCTGGCGAAGCTGCCCCACGACGCCCTGGCGAAATTGGCCGACGGCCAGGAGCGGGTCACCGAGATGCGGGCGGCAGTGGACGAGCCGCCATTCCTCCAGTTCCTTCGACTGGTCCGGGAGGCCGACCCCTCCAGATGGACGAGGAGGGCGGAATCCGTCGCCGCCGGCCTGATGCTCCTCGGTCGGGCGAGCGGCCGGGATCCGGTTGCGCTGTTCGATGCCGTGGAGGCGATGGCCGGCGATGGCGGTCGGGCCACGTTGGAGGATCTCGTCGGGAACCACCTCCTCGGCAAGGTCGAGGAAGCGGCCGTGGGGGCCGTCGCCGTCGCCATTGCGCAGGCGTGGAAGCCGCCCGCGTGGCCCCGGGCCGACGAGGTGACCGTGGTCGCCGGCTTCGAGCGGCGGACAACGATATCGCCACACGGGCAGGCGGCATGGAACGGGGGACTTCGCCTCCTCAACCTGCTTCAGTTCCTGCCGTCGTTCTACGTCGGTTGCGCGGAGGGGCTTGATCTACCCGCCATGGAGCAGCCGTCGCCCAAGCCCGGCCCGGCCACGGCGGATGCGGCCTGGGCGGAGGTCGAGGAACTGGCGCTTCCCGAGCTCAAGGGGCTCATCGTCTCCCTGCGCCTGCGCACGCCACCGGTGCCCGTTCCCGAGGCGCTTTACGAGGTCGCGTCGGAGGACGGGCTCGTGCATGGCACCCTCGAACTGGCATGGCCGGACATCCGGCGCGGCGTCGTGATCGACCCCGCGCTCGCCGACGTGTTCCCGGGTTGGGACGTGGTCGTCTACACCGGCCAGGAAGACGTGCTCACCGACGTGATGGGGGTTGCGGCATGACCGCCAGGAAGCGCGACGTCCACATCATGATCGACGCCCTCATGGCCCAGAACCGGCTGCCGAGGGCCGTGCAGGACAAGGCCGCCAAGCTGATCCTGCAGCTCAAAAACGATCCCGGCGCCAACGGCATCAACTTCGAGAAGGTTGTGAACGCCCGCGACCGGCACATGAGGTCGGCGCGCATAGACCAGAACCACCGTGCCATCATCTACGACCGCGGCGGCGCGCTTGTTGTGATGTGGATGGACGAGCACGACGCCGCCTATAAATGGGCGATCAACCGGGTCGTCGACGTCAATCCCGTGACCTCGGCGGTCCAGGTCACCGACATGACCCTGGTGGAGGCCGCCGCCGAACCGCGCACGGCGAGCCCCGCCACCCTGGAAGCCAGCCCGCTCTTCGCAGCCATCAAGGATGCCGACCTCGCTCGGCTCGGTATCCCGGTAGCCCTGATCCCCGCCATCCGGGCCATCCGATCCGACGCGGAGTTGGAGGAGGCCGGCAAGGGCATCCCCGCCGACGTGTACGACGTCCTCATCTGCCTCGCGGCAGACTTCTCGGTCGACGAGACGTTGGAGGAGCTGGAGCGCGGTAAGTCCAAGCCCGTCTCGGACGACGATTTCGCCGCCGCCCTGCGCACCGACGAGAGCCGCCGGTCGTTCTGGCTCGTCGAGGACGACGACGAGCTGCAGCGGATGCTGGACGAGCCGTTGGAGTTCTGGCGCATCTTCCTGCATCCCTCCCAGCGCCGGCTCGTCGAGCAGGCCTGGAGCGGCCCGGTGCTCGTGCGGGGTGGTGCGGGCACGGGCAAGACGGTGGTCGCGATGCATCGCGCCCGTCATGTCGCCCAGAGCCTCGTGGACAGGGGCGACGCGAACGGTCGCGTCCTCTTCACGACCTTCACGTCGAACCTGGCCGCGGACGTCCGGGCGGACCTCAGGAACCTGTGCTCGGCGGACCAGATGACCCGGATCGAGGTCACCCACCTGGATGGATGGGTCACCGACTTCCTGCGGAAGCAAGGCTATGCTCGGGAGATCCTGTACGCCGAGGACGGGAGACAGAAGGAGGCCTGGGATCACGCCATCCTTGCCAAGGGCAAGGACATCGGCCTCGGCGTCGAGTTCCTGAGAGACGAGTGGCGGCAGGTCGTCCAGGCGAACGGCATCAAGGACCTGGCATCCTACCTTCGGGTACAGCGGGCCGGGCGGGGTACCCCCATCGACCGCCGCACCAAGGAAAGGGTCTGGGCGATCTTCGCGGCCTACCGGGCCCGCCTCGACGCGGAAGGCCTGTCAGAGCCCGAGGACGCCTACCGCGACGCCCGCGAGATCCTGCAGAACAAGCCCGCGCTGCTACCGTACAGGGCGGTTGTGGTCGACGAGGCACAGGATCTCGGCATGCAGGCCTTCCAACTCGTCGCCGAGCTGGCGCCTAAGGTCGAGGGCGCAGCGGCGCCGGGGAGCATCTTCATCGTGGGTGACGCTCACCAGCGCATCTATGGCCGCCGCGCGTCGATGACGAAGTGCGGCATCAACGTCCGCGGCCGCAGCAGAAAGCTTCGCATCTGCTACCGCACCTCGGACGAGATCCGGCGTTTCGCGGAGGCCATCGTCCAGGGCGTGCCCGTGGACGATCTCGACGAGGCCACCGACGACCTGAAGGGCTATCGCAGCCTGTTCCATGGTCCGGAGCCGGAGATGATCTCGGCATCCTCGTCCGCCGCGGGCATGGCGGAATTGTCAACGTGGATAGAGCGGTGCCGGGAGCAGGGGATCGAGGACGGCGAGATCTGCGTCTTGGCACGGACCAACGACCTCGTACGCAACGCCGCCGAGGCCCTACGCGGGAGCGGCCATTCGGTCGTGACGTTGGCGAGGAAGACGGCCGACGACCGTAGCAAGCCCGGTGTCCGCGTCGGCACCATGCATCGCGCCAAGGGGCTCGAATTCGCGGCCATCGCCCTGGTCGAGGTCAACGACGGCATCATACCGCCGAAGTGGCTGCTGGATGCCGCGCCGGACGCCGCGATCAGGCGAGCCGTCGTGGATGCGGACAAGGCACTGCTTCACGTCTCGGCGACACGTGCGAAGAAGCGCCTGCTGATCCTCACGACCGGCACGCCCAGCCATTTGCTTCCGCCGACAGTACAAGAAGCGGCGTAGGGCAGCTCAGTGGTTTAAAGGCGGGGAGCAGGGATCGATGGATTATTCGGTCAGGATTTCGGACGAAGTTCTTGAAAGCATGTCTTTGGCGGCCATCGAGGCATACTGCCTGGGAGACGGCAACAAAAAGAACAAGGAAAAGATAGAGACGCTAGGGTATATATGGGGATTTAAGCGCGTCGAAGCAGAGCATACCGTATTCTTTATTTCAAAGTTTTCAATAAGCATATCAGCTCTGAGAAATTCCAGTTGGGTTGCCCCAAATCCTCATGCGCTCACGTTGAAAAATGCTTTCGTGAAAAGGTGGTCGCCTCAGTTGACGCTCTTGGGCGATTTCCATACCCACCCTTATGATGATCTCACTGACGTGAAACGGAATACCGGTTTTGAATTTTCAGATTCTGATTTCATACATTTTAAAAATGAGGATGAAATCTGGAATGACAGCAATGATCAGCCACTGATGCTGGCCATGACAATTTGTCGACTGACGCGTGTGCGGGATAGCTGGGCCACACAACCGCGGGATAACGTCTGCAGCTACTCAGTTGGTGAGTTTAGGTTTTGGGTGAATGCTTCAGTCGGTTTTTTGAACGAAGATGGAGAAAGAGATTGCACGGGCAACGCTCGTTCGCCCGTTTTTGTTGACCTAAACTCGCGTTTCTTCAACATGAGCGGCGATCGGGTCCAGGAACGGCTTGAAGCGATCTAATACCTTCGGTGGCGAATTTTTCTAGAGGATAGCGACCCGGTCACGTTGCTATACCGAGTAGCTCGCCCACGGAGCGCTTAGGCCCGGGGCGAGCAGGTTGGCGCGAATGCCACCGGGGAACCACCGGCACATATGCGTTCGTTTCCTCGCCGACCTTACTCGTCCTACGCCAACTTTACGTTCGTCCTGCACAAGCCGCCGCCGGAGGTCGCGTCGCCCTTGACGCTTCATTGGAGTTGTTCTAATTAAGAACTGAGACAGGCCAACTCGACGACCTGCCGAAGCCTTCACGACGACGGAGAGACACCATGACCGGTACCGCGAACGCCGCGTGCGAGAGCTGCCGCTTCTTCGACGATCACAAGCTTAACGGCGCGCAGGCGCAGGGCGACGAGGGTCTCTGCCGCTTCAATCCGCCGGTCAGCCAGCCCGCACCGCAGTCCAAGGGTCTGTGGCCGGTGGTGGCCTCCAAGGATTGGTGTGGCCACTTCACCGCCGAAATGACCGCGGCCGAATAATCGGATCGCACGGCGTATCGACTGCGGACCGGATTTGCGTCCATCCCCGCGCAATCCGGCCACGGGATATTCCGTGATGATCCGGGCGCGATCGCCCGGCCCCTCGGGGTGATCGCGCATTGCCGGTCTGAGCGTCGGGCAGATAGAAGTGGACCGTGACCCACACGATCCGCCCAGCGATCGAAGCCGATCTCCCGGCCATCGCATCCATCTACGGCGATGCCGTCAGCACCGGCACGGCCAGCTTCGAATTGGAGCCGCCGAGCGTCGTTGAGATGGCTCGCCGTTTCGCTGTCCTGAACGAGGGCGGCTTCCCGTATCTCGTGGCTGTCCGGGATGGCACGGTGGCCGGCTACGCCTATGCCGGCCCTTATCACCAGCGCGCGGCGTACCGCTCGACCCTCGAGGATTCGATCTATGTCGCGCGGTCAGCCCGGGGCGAAGGATTCGGCCGCGCCCTGCTCACCGCGTTGATCGCCGAGAGCGAGCGCATTGGTGGCCGGACGATGGTCGCGGTCATCGCCGAGAGCGACGGCACCGCCTCCGTTGCGCTGCATGCCGGCCTCGGGTTCACGCCGGTCGGCACCCTGGCAGGCGTTGGCTACAAGCATGGCCGCTGGCTCGACGTGACTCTGATGCAGCGGCCGCTCGGGCCCGGCCGCAGCGCACCGCCTACGCGTGCCTGAACCATCCGCCATCGATACGAAGACTTGCCAATACGCCTCAGCCCAAGGCTGCGCCGTCATGATGCGGACAAGTTCGCGCGGGACAGGGCGGGCAGGACGCGCGCGTCGCCAGGTTCTGGACCCGGCGACAGCGCGATGACGCGACCGAGGGGACTTTCCGCATGGCGGGTGGTTGCGCTCCTTCAGGGTCGCGAGGCAAGGGAGTTCGGGTATGACGATGTCTTCGATCGGTCGGCGGATCGCGCCGCTCGCGGTCCTTGCGCTCGCCGCGCTGGCGGCTCCCGCGCAAGCCGCGGCTCCGGCCGACCCCAGCGGCACCTATCTGACCGAAGACGGCCGCGCCCGCGTTCGCCTCGAGAAGTGCGGTGCGGGCAACGACCGTCTGTGCGGCTACGTGGTGTGGCTGAAGGTTCCGCTCAACGATAAGGGCGAGCCGCGGATCGACTTCAAGAATCCCGACCCGAAGAAGCAGGCGCGCCCATCCCTCGGTCACCAGTTGATCATGGGTCTGAAGCCGAACGCTGACGCCCATTACGAGGGCAAGATCTACAATTCCGAGGACGGCAAGTCCTACGACGTGACGATCTGGACGGACGCGCCCAACGAGTTGACGGTGCGTGGCTGCCTGATCGCGTTCCTGTGCAAGTCGCAGACCTGGAACAAGGTCGTCGACCTCGCGCCTGGCCAGCTCACAGGACCCACCAACGCCCCGAACGGCCCGCGCAGCGATCCGGAATTCGCCGCGGGGTCGAAGCCCACCGCCAAGGCGGGCGCGAAGCCGCCGTCGAAGCCAGCCGCCGCGGACGCTCCCGCTCCGCAATAAGCAGGATGCGCGGCCCTCAATCGTCGAGGGCCGCGTAGGTCAGCACGCGCAGTTCCCTCCGGATCGGCAGGGCCGAAGACGGCACAAGCTGCGTCATGAGCACGACCGAGAGATCCTCGGCTGGGTCTATCCAAAAGGCCGTCGAGGCCAAGCCGCCCCAGGCGACCTCGCCGGGCGTGCCGAGGATCTGGGCCCGGGCAGGGTCGAGCATCACTGAGAAGCCGAGGCCGAAGCCGATTCCAGTGTAGGAAGTCTCAGCGAAGCGTGGCGTGCCCATGGCCGCAAGATCCCCCGATAAGTGATTGGCCAGCATCAGCGCCACGGTCTTTCGGCCGAGCAATCGATTTCCATCAAGCGTCCCTTGGTTGAGGATCATCCGGCAGAAGCGCTGGTAATCGGCCGCGGTCGAGACGAGACCGCCGCCGCCCGAGGCGATGGCCGGCGGTTGCGCGAAGACAGTCTCAACGGAATCGTCGAATTGTCTGAGCTGGCGCGCGCGGTCATACGCGTAGGTCGCGCAGAAGCGCGGCATCAGCTCCGGGCGGACATAAAAGTCGGTGTCGACCATGCCGAGGGGCGCGATGACCTCCTCCCGCAGGTAATCGGCGAAGGGGCGCCCGGTGAGAGTGGCCACGTACTGGCCGAGCACGTCGGTGGCGACGCTGTAGTTCCACGCGCTACCCGGCTGGGCTAACAGTGGCAGCGCTGCGACCCGTCGGGTCATTTCGGCGAGGCTGCCCTCGCGCGCCAGAAAATCCACGCCGTGCTCGCGATATTGGGCATCGACGAGAGTCGCCTCCATGAAGCCGTAGGTCAGGCCCGCCGTATGGGTGAGAAGGTCGCGCACGGTGATCGGTCGGCGAGCCGGCTCGGTCTCGATCTTCGACCGGTTGCCGCCCACGGCGACGCGCATCTCGGCAAACTCCGGCAGCACCCGCGCGACAGCATCGTCGAGCTGGAAGCGGCCTTGCTCATAGAGTTGCATGACGGCCACCGAGGTGAGCGGCTTGGTCATCGAATAGATTCGGGTCACCGTATCCAGGGTGAACGGCGTGGCGCGGGTCAGATCCGCTTGGCCGCAGGCGCGGGCGAAGGCCACGCGGCCGCGTCGAGCCACGGTGACAGACAGTCCAGCGAGTCGACCGTCCGCAACCAGCCGGTCCATCCAAGGCACGATCCGGGCGAGCCCGTCCGGGCTGAGGCCTGCACCCTTGGGATCGATCGCAGTCAGCGCGCTCATGTCGTCTCCTTCGGCCGGTGAGGCTCGATCAGGAGGATAAAGCGCGCTCCGGTGAGATCACCAGCCCATCGTGCCCGGGCTACCCTTGAACGGGCCAACGATGCCGGGCGTGATCCAGCCGCCGTAGAAGGTCCCCGGCTGGGGCGTGACCCGTGCGGCTCCCACGAAACAGGAATCCATCGGCAGCGCATAAAAGGCTACATAGCCGGCAATGGCATCGAAACCGGGCGTCGGCTCCGGGTAGGACCAGGCAGCGCTGGGCGCCAGCCGGTCGCCGCCATGCACGTCGAACAGCACGGCCTGCCCCTTCCACTCGCAAATGCCACCGCGACGCGGACCCGAGAGTACGCCGGCCGTTACATCACAGGGCGGTAAGTAGTAGGTCGGTGGGTGGGCGGTCTCCAGAACCCGGTAGCCCGCAGTCGTTTCAGCGATCACGGCACCGCCGAGCACCACCTGCAATCGCTCCGCCACCCGTTCCAGCCGCGGCGGGCGTGGATAATCCCATACGCTCTCATCGCCGGGGGCGGTCGGGTCGGGGATCGGGCGTGAGATCGGTCTAGCCATGACGTTTCCGGCGTATATCGTATCCGGTTGAAGCGATAGGTTGAGGCCCATAGCCGTTTCTCGCGCCGTCGTCGCATGCTAGCGCGTGCCGGACGCTTACCGCCCGGGACCGACCGCGATGGACATCGCCCTCTTCCTCGACTTCGATGGAACCCTCGCCGAGATCGCGCCGCGGCCGGATGCCGTGCTGGTCGAGCCTGGCTTGGTCGAGACCCTCGAACGCCTGCGCGATCGGCTGGGCGGGGCGCTGGCGATCGTCACCGGCCGTCCGGTCACGGTGATCGACGGCTTCCTGGGCCCCGCGCGCCTCGATGCGGCCGGGCTTCACGGCGTCGAGCGCCGGGTCGGCGGGGCGCTGTCGGGCGGCCGCGCCGAGGATCATCCGGAGCTGCGACGGCAGGTGGAGCGCCTGCACACGGAGAGCCGGGGGTTCGACAACGTGCTGATCGAGGACAAGGGCGCCTCGGTGGCGGTGCATTGGCGTCTCGCGAACCCGGAGGATGCCGGCCGGGCCGAGGCGCTGGTCAGGGACACGGCCGAGGCCCTCGGGGGAGCCTATCGGCTCCAGCTCGGCAAGGCTGTGGGCGAGATTGTCCCGGCGCAAGCGACCAAGGCTCACGCGATCCGCGCCTTCCTGGAGCACGCCCCCTATGCCGGCCGCCGGCCGGTCTTCTTCGGCGACGACCGCACCGATGAGATCGCCTTCGCTTCGGTGGAGGAGGATGGCGGCATCGCCGTCCGGATCGGCGACGGCGACACCGTGGCGAGCCGCCGCCTGCCCGACCCGGCCGCCGTCCGCGCCCTCCTGCGGGACTGGGCGGAGCGCGGCACGATCGATCCCGAGGCCCTGCCTCCGGCCTGAGGCCGCCCTATCCTTCGTTAGACGACGGTAGGCACGTGTCCTGCCTGTCGTGAGCCAGCTCAGGAAAAGGCCCTTCGTCGATGTTCGAGTTTCCGGTTCTGATCGGTGACATCGGTGGCACGAACGCCCGTTTCGGCCTGATCGCCGAGAAGGGTGCCGAGCCCCAGCTTCTCTCGCACGAAGCGACCGCCGACCATCCGGATCCGTCGCACGCCATCAAGGCGGCGCTGGCCAAGGGCGGCGATGCTCTGCCGCCGCCGCGTTCGACCATTCTGGCGATGGGCGGGCGGGTCGATGGGCCGGAGCCCCAGCTCACCAACGCGCATTGGCGGATTGGCGGCGAGCGCATCGCGAAGGATTTCGGGCTCTCCTCGGCGGTGGTGGTGAACGACTACGTGCCCGTCGCGGCCGGCGCGGCCGATATCGAGCCCCACGACCTCACGCCGGTCGGGCCCAGTCCGACGATACCGGGCGGCGCCCGGGTCGTGCTCGGGCCCGGCACCGGCTTCGGAGCTGCCGCCCTGGTGCCCTACTCAGCCCACCTCGCCATCGTCTCCACCGAGGCCGGCCACACCGATTTCGGCCCAGCGGACGCATTCGAGGAGAAAGTCTGGCACGCGCTGGAGCGCGTGGAGGAGCGCATCACCGTCGAGGCGGTATTGTCGGGGCCGGGCCTCGCGCGGCTACATGCGGCGGTGGCGCATGTCCGCTCCGGCCAGCCGCACGAGAAGCTCGATCCGGCAGCCGTGACCGAGGCTGGTCTCAACGCTTCGGACCCGCACGCGGCGGAAGCTTTGGAGCTGTTCGGCCGACTGCTCGGCCGGGTCTGCGGCGACCTCGCCCTGACCTTCCTCGCTACCAGCGGCGTCTATATCGGCGGCGGCATCGCGCCCCGCATCGTTACGGTGCTGGAGGAGAGCGGGTTTCGCGAGGCGTTTGAGCGCAAAGCGCCGTTCGCCGAGATGATGCGCCAGATTCCGACCAGCGTCATCACCGTCCACGATCCGGCCTTCAAGGGCCTGGCCGCCCTCGCCAATGAGGGCCGGCGCTTCGTCTATCACGGGCAGGTTTGGCGGAAGGAGAGCTGACAGAGCTTCGTCAGGCGGCCCACAGGGCCACCTGACGGCTCCCGAGGCGTCTACGCCGCCGCCAGCGGCTTCGACACGTCCTCCAGGGACTTGCCCTCCGCGGCCGTACCCCAGACCCCGCCGACCACCGCGGCGATCAGCATGAGCGCTGCGCCGATCCCGTAGCCGAACAGCACCCAGTCCCGGGAGCCAGTCTCGACCAGGCTGCCGAACAGGAGCGGCCCGGAGACGCCACCGATCCCGGTGCCGACCGCGTAGAAGGCCGCAATGGCGAGCGCGCGGATCTCCAGCGGGAAGGTCTCGGAGACGGTGAGGTAGGCCGAGCTCGCCGCGGCGGACGCGAAGAAGAACACGACCATCCACGCCGCGGTCTGCCCCACCGGCCCGACCACGTCGAGGCGGAACAGCAGGCCCACGGCGACCAGCAGCACCGCCGAGATGCCGTAGGTGAAGGCGATCATCTGGCGCCGGCCGATCGTGTCGAACAGTCGCCCGAGCAGCAGCGGTCCGAGGAACGAGCCGAGCGCGAAAGGCAGCAGGTACCAGCCGACGCTGTTGCCCGGCACGTCGTAGAACCTCTCCAGCACCAGCGCGTAGGTGAAGAACAGCGCGTTGTAGAAGAACGCTTGCGCGACCATCAGGGCGAGGCCAACCATCGTGGCCAGCCGGTTCGTGACGAACAGGGCGTGGAACACCTCCGATAATGGGGTGTGGCTGCGCGTGCGGACCTTCATGCGCTTGCTGTCGTCCACCGGCGGCAGGGTGACGCCCTCGTCGGTGAAGCGTTTCTCGATCCCGGTGACGACCCGGTCAGCCTCCGCGGCGTAGCCGTGGGTGGCGAGCCAGCGCGGGCTCTCAGGGATCCAGGTGCGCAGCAACAGGATCACCAGGCCGATGGCGCCGCCGGTGAAGAAGGCCACCCGCCAGCCCCAGGCCGGATCGATCACCTCGGGCCGCAGCAGCACGATCGACATGAACGAGCCCAGCGCGGCGCCGATCCAGAACGAGCCGTTGATAACGAGGTTGGTCCAGCCGCGCACCCGGGCCGGGACCAGCTCCTGGATGGTCGAGTTGATCGCCGTGTACTCGCCGCCGATGCCCGCGCCGGTGAAGAACCGGAAGACGCAGAAGCTCGCGACATTCCAGGACAGGCCCGTGGCCGCGGTCGCGATTAGGTAGAGGGCGAGCGTGATGAAGAACAGCTTCTTGCGGCCGATCCGGTCGGTCAGCCAGCCGAAGCCCAGCGCGCCGGTGACCGCGCCGACGAGGTAGCAGGAGGCGGCCAGCCCGACATCGAACTCCGAGAACGACATCGGCGGCTGGCGCAGGGCGCCCACCAGGGAGCCGGCCAGCGTCACTTCCAGCCCGTCGAGAACCCAGGTGATGCCGAGCGCCACGATGACGAGCACGTGGAAGCGGCCCCAGGGCAGCCGATCCAGGCGTGCGGAAATGTCGGTGTCGATGACGCGGCCGATCTCTGCGCGCTCGGGTGTCCCGGCGCTTCCCTCTACCTTGCTCGCCATGCCTGCGCGTCCTCCCGTCGTGTTCGTTTACCGTGCCTCAAGACCCGGTGTTTACCGCAACTCGACGCAGGTGTTGGGAACAGGTTGGGAATCGATTCGGTTCGATCCCGTCTTCATCCCCGACGAGCAGAACTAGCGTGTCCACGCGAGTTTCCTGCCATGTCCGCCTCATCGCCTCGATCCCGGCCCCTGCGCCGGTCCAGTCACGCCCTGCTTGCCGTCGTCACTCTGGCCGGGCTCGCCACCGTGCCGACCGAGGGCGCGGACCGGCATCTCGAGCGGCCGAAGCCGCCGGTTCCGATGGCGAGCGCCGAGCGCTGGCGCCTGCGGCCCACCGAGGTGGCGGTGCCAGTCACCACCGGCAGCCTGCGCAAGCGCATCACGACTGCGATCCCCGAAGAGCGGCGCCATGTCCGCATCGTCTACCCGGCGCTCGTCGAGGCGCGCTGACCGCGGAGGGTTGCCAGACTTGGCGAGCGCGCCCCGGGCAGGCACAGCGCCTGCATCGCTCTCGGATGGGCGTGGCCTGAGACGCGTGTGGAGTTCGAGCATGGCGGAGGTTGTCGCGCTGGTCGGTTGCAAGGGCCCGGCGCAGGAGGCGGAATATCTGCAGATCCTGTCGGCCGCGATGCCCGGAGAGCGGCTGGTCCCGTTCCGCCGGATGACGGATGCGGAGCGCGCGGGCGCACAGGTCGCCATCGTAGCGAATCCGGATCCCGCCGAGGTCGCCGCCCTGCCGGGCCTCGTCTGGGTGCAGAGCCTGTGGGCCGGCGTCGAGAAGCTCGTCGGCGTCTTCGACCGGCCGCTTCCGATCATCCGGCTGGTCGACCGGGAGATGGCTCGCACCATGGCCGAAGCGGTGCTGGCCTGGACCTACTATCTTCAGCGCGACATGCCGGCCTATGCGAGCCAGCAGCGCGAGCGGCTCTGGCAGCCACATCCGTACCGGAAGCCTACCGACACGACGGTCGGCCTGCTCGGCCTCGGCGCGCTCGGCAGCGCGGCGGCCGAACGGCTCACAGACGCCGGGTTCTGCGTCGAGGCTTGGAGCCGCACGCCCAAGACCGTGACGGGGATCGACACGGTCCATGGCGCCGATGGCCTCCTGGCGATGCTCGGGCACTGCGACATCCTCGTCTGCCTCGTGCCCCTCACGCCGGAGACACGCGGCCTCGTGAACGCCGCACGGCTCGCTGCACTCAAGCCCGGGGCGGCGCTGATCAACTTCGCCCGCGGCCCGATCGTGGTCACCGAGGACCTGATCGCGGCGCTGGATTCCGGCCACCTGTCGCATGCGGTGCTCGACGTGTTCGACGTCGAGCCGCTGCCGGCCCAGTCTCCGCTCTGGGCCCATCCGGCCGTGACCGTGCTGCCGCACATCTCCGGCCCCACCGACATGGATTCGGCCGCCGCTACCGTGGCGGCCAATTTGCGCGAATACCGCACCACCGGGCAGCCCCCGCAGGGCGTCGATGCCGGGCGGGGGTATTAGAGTCTAAGCCGCCGAGGCGACCGCTGGGGAGATCCGCTTGCGGGCCTTCTTGTCGGTGCTACCGAGGAAGGCCTGAGCCTCCTCCTTGCGCTCGAACACGTGGGGAGCGACGCCGCGCTTCGTCAGGGCTTCCTCCATCTTCAGACGCAGGAACGCGCTGGTGACGTAGCGGGTCGTGGTGGCGTAGTAGTTGGCCTGCAGATACTGGATCATCCCGGCATAATCGTCGATCAGGTTCTCGTTGAGCCGGAAGCCGTCGTGGTTGATCACGGCGTTGACCCGCTGGCCAGCCTTGCGGCAGGCGCCGACGATGGTCATGCGCAGCTCGTCCATGTCGCTTTTCACCCGGCAATACCAGCCTTCGAGGTTGATGAAGAGGATGTTGCGCTCGCCGTCGTAGCTGATGCGCGAGGCCAGATCGAGATTGAGCAGGTCCGAGAGAAGCTCCATCGGCTCGTCGCGGAAGATGCGCGGATCCATTGGCACCGGATTGCGCACCACCGGCTTGAAATCCATGTGGGCGAGGATGTCGCGGTCGATGTCGATACCGGGCGCCACCTCGATCAGTTCTAGGCCGTCGGCGGTGAGCTGGAAGACGCAGCGCTCGGTCACGTAGAGGACCGGCTGCGCCCGTTCGACCGCATAGGGCCCCGAGAAGGTGTTCTGCTGGACCTGGGTCACGAACTTGCGGGACCGGCCCTCGCTGACGATCCGGACCACGCCGTCGTCCACGGCAATCTCCAGCCCGCCCGCCGTGAAGGTCCCGGCGAACACCACCGTGCGGGCGTTCTGCGAGATGTTGATGAAGCCGCCGCAGCCGTTGAGCTTGCCGCCGAACTTCGAGGTGTTGACGTTGCCGGCCACGTCGCACTCGGCCATGCCGAGGCAGGTCATGTCGAGGCCGCCGCCGTCGTAGAAGTCGAACATCTGGTTCTGGTCGATGATGCAGTCGGCGTTCGTAGCCGCGCCGAAGCTGGACCCGGAGGCCAGCACCCCGCCGACCGCCCCGGCCTCGGTGGTGAGCGTGATGTAGGGGGTGATCTTCTCCTCGTTGGCCACCGACGAGATGCCCTCCGGCGCACCGACACCGAGATTGACGACGCCGTTCGGCGGCAGCTCGAAGGCGGCCCGGCGGGCGATGATCTTGCGCTCGTTGAGCGGCATCCGCTTGATGCCGGTGACCGGGACGCGGATCTCGCCGGCCAAAGCGGCGTCGTGCATGACGCCGTAATTCATCCGGTGCATCTCGGGCTCGGCGACCACGACGCAATCGACCAGGATGCCGGGGACGCGCACGTCCTTGGGCAGCAGATAGCCGTCTTCGACGATGCGCTCGACCTGAGCGATGACGATGCCACCGTTGTTCCGGGCTGCCATGGCCTGGGCCAGGCAATCGAGGGTCAGCGCTTCCTTCTCGTAAGAGAGGTTGCCCGACGGGTCGGCCGAGGTGGCGCGGATGAAGGCCACGTCGATTTTGGTGGCGGTGTAGAACAGCCACTCCTCGCCATCGACCTCCACCAGCTTGACGATGTCCTCGGTGGTCAGGCTGTTGACCTTGGCGCCCCCATGGCGCGGATCGACATAAGTCTGCAGCCCGACCTTCGAAAACAGGCCGGGCTGGCCCGCCGCGCAGGCCCGGTAGAGCTGCGAGATTACCCCTTGGGGCAGATTGTAGCCGCGGATCAGGTTGTTCTGCGCGGCCTGCGCGACCTTGGGCATCCGGCCGAAATTGGCGGCGATGACCCGCGAGAGCAGACCGTCGTGATGCAGGCGGCCGGTGCCAAGGCCTTTGCTGTCACCCGCACCCGCGGTCATGATCAGGGTCAGACCCCGGGGCGAGCCGGTCTCGACGAAGCGCTTCTCCAGGGCGGCGTGCAGCGCCTCCGGGATACAGCTCTGGACGAAGCCCGTGGTGGTCACGACGTCGTTCACGCGGATCAGCGCGATCGCTTCGTCCGCCGTAATGACCTTGTTCTTCCTCATGAAGCCCACGATCCTCCCTCCGGCCCGGATGTCCGGCCGGCTTCGGTGCCGACCGTCCCCGAGTCTGTTACGGGCCGGCGTGCGGAGCCCGCAGGGTTCCGGCGCACGGTCGACCAAATTTCTGACCGTCCGTTCTGTTGCGCCGCATCAAAGATTTGCGGCATTGCAGTACAAACAAGTCCGTTACATCATGCTAACCCATAATGAGCCGGAGGTGCTGCTGAAAAAGTCTTCGGCGTAAGATCAGAAAAATTGTGCAGCTCCATCGCATGCGAGGGCCGGCCGCACGAGATCTTCCCCGCGTCCCGGCGGTCCAGGACCAGAGACGGGAACGGGGTGATCGACACCCTCGGCCTTTGCTGCGCGGGCAGCCCGGATTTATCGGCAGAGCGATGCGGCGCTGCTCGCAGCGCTCAACACGGCCTTCACGGTTGCGGTCGCCACGTCGTCGTCGATCCCGACGCCGAAGACCCGGCTGCCGTCGACGAGGGTGCATTCGAGATAGGCGGCCGCCTGGGCATCCGAACCGCGCCGGAGCGCGTGTTCCGAATAATCCACGACCGAGAGGGCGATCGCGAACGCGTCGTTCAGCGCCGCGAGCAAGGCCGAGATCAAGCCGTTGCCCCGTCCGGACACCGAGACGTCCTGACCGCGATGGCAAATCCGGCCGGTGAAGATCCGTTCCGAGCCCGCATGGCGGCGCAGGCCGCCCCCGTCATCGAGCAGCTCGAAAATGGTGGTGTCATCGACATGATAGGCCTCCCTGAAGGCGGCCGTGATGTCGGCGGCCGACATTTCCCGGCTCGTCCGGTCTGCCAGGATCTGCACACGTCGGCTCAGGTCGACCTGTAAGGCCCGGGGCAACTTGAGGCCCAGGTCCTGCTCGATCACCCAGGCGACGCCACCCTTGCCGGACTGGCTGTTGACCCGAATGACGGCCTCGTAGCTCTCGCCGAGATCGGCGGGGTCGATCGGCAGATAGGGCATCTCCCAAACGCTATCGTTGCGGCGCGTATGGGCGGCAAAACCCTTCCGGATCGCATCCTGGTGCGAGCCTGAGAAGGCGGTATGGACCAACGCGCCCGCATAGGGTTGACGCGGATGCACCGGCAGGCCGTTGCAATGTTCGACGGTCTTCACGACCTCGCGGATCGCCGGGAAGGAAAGCTTCGGGTCGATCCCCTGTGTGTACAGGTTCAACGCCAGCGTCACGAGGTCGACATTGCCGGTGCGCTCGCCGTTACCGAACAGGCAGCCCTCGACCCGGTCGGCGCCGGCCAGCAGCGCCTGCTCGGCCGAGGCCACGGCGGTACCGCGGTCGTTGTGTGGGTGGACGCTGATGATCACGGCATCCCGCCGGGAGATGCGGCGGCAGAACCACTCGATCTGGTCGGCATAGACGTTCGGCATCGCTACCTCGACCGTGGTCGGCAGGTTGAGGATCGCCGGGCGCTCCGGCGTCGGCTGCCAGACGTCGAGCACGCGCTCGCAGATCTCGAGGGCGAAATCCGGCTCGGTGAAGCAGAAGGTTTCCGGCGAGTACTCGAAGGTCCAGCGCGTGCCGGGCCGCTTCAGGCTCTCCCCCAGCATCGCGGTCGCGCCGGATACGGCGAGGGCCACGATCTCGTGCCGCTCCATCCCGAACACGACCCGCCGGAACAGCGGTGCCGTGGCGTTGTAGAGATGCACGATCGCTTGAGGGGCTCCGTCCAACGACGCGAAGGTGCGGTTGATCAGGTCGGCCCTGGCCTGGGTCAGCACTTGGATCGTCACGTCCTCGGGAACGCGATCGCCCTCGATCAGCATCCGGACGAAATCGAAGTCGGTCTGTGACGCCGACGGAAAGGCGACCTCGATTTCCTTGAAGCCGATGCCGAGCAGCATGTCGTAGAAGCGCAGCTTGCGGGCGACATCCATCGGGTCGGCCAGCGCCTGGTTGCCGTCGCGCAGATCCGTGGACAGCCAGCGCGGTGCGGTGGCGAGGCGCTTCGACGGCCAGGTGCGATCCGACAGGTCGATTGGGGAGACGAACGGGCGGTATTTGGTGGCGGGGTTGGTCAGCATAATGGGATCGGCCGTGGGATCGATGCTTCGGTGCGGCGGCGCGCAGAAGCCGGCCGATGGTCGGCCGGGATCGGCGGCGACGGTTCCGATGCGGAACATCAGCCTTAGGGAAGCCGGCGGTGATATGCGCGCGCGCAGGCATCGAGGTTCGTCGCGAAAGGATCGGCGGTGAAAGACGGTATCCGCATCACGGACGAAATTGCGGTCATCCGCCACGACAGCGATCGATACATGAGCCAGCTCCATCGCCACGCGCAGGCTCAACTCCTTTATGCAATAGAAGGCGTTGTCGCTGTGACGACCGAGAGTGGAACCTGGGTCGTGCCGCCGAACCGAGCGGTCTGGCTCCCGGCGGGCTTGGCCCATGTCACCGCCAGCCATGCCGGGATCCGGTTCCGCTCGCTGCTGATTGACAGCGCCGGGCTCGGCCGGTTCCTGGATCGCTGCCGGGTTGTCGAGGTGACCCCGCTCTTGCGCGAGCTGATCCTCAAGCTCGTGGCCCTGACGGAGACGCCCGGGAACCGGGAGGTCGCGGAGGCGGTGATCCGCCTGCTCATGCTGGAAATGGCGTTCCTGCCTGTACAGCCGCTCGACCTTCCGACGCCGAAACACCCCGGCCTGGCGGCGCTGTGCGCGCGGATCCGCTGCGATCCCGCCCGCCCGCATGCCATCGCAGTGGCCGCCGCCGAGCTCGCCATGAGCCGGGCGACGTTCATGCGGCTGTTCCAGCGCGAGACCGGCCTTAGCTTCGGCCGGTGGTGCCAGCAGGCCCGGATGCTCCACGCCCTGCCGCTATTGGCGGAGGGCCGGGCCATCCTGAATGTCGCGCTGGATTGCGGCTACGACAGTCCGAGCGCCTTCGCGGCTGTGTTTCGCCGCTCCCTTGGGCGCCCGCCGAGCGTGTATTTCCGCACTCCGCAGTCAGAAAACGACGCTGCGACCCGCGATATGTCGCCTGTGCTGGCGAGAACGTGACACCCGGTCCCGCCTGACGGCGTGAACCTCGGCGGTGGATCGCCGTTGATCGCCGGTTGCCGATCCCCGCATGTCTGCCGGGTGGCGAACCGAGAATATCAAAGATTGTCCATGGGCTGGCCCCGCCGCATCCTCCTTACCGCCGGCCTCGCGACCGTGGCGGCCGGAATAACGCTCGGCCTCGGCCGGTTCAGCTACGCGCCGATGCCGGACCGTGCGGACTTGCTCAATCCGGACCGCTACCCGATCCAGACCGCGTTCGATGTCCTCGGGCGCCGGGTCTCCCGTGCGGAGGCGGAGCACCTCAATGGCACCGAGGCGGGCCGCAGGGAGCTTTCAGCGGCCAGCGGCGCCGTGGCGATCGATCCCGCCATGGTCGAGCGTGGGCGGCAGGCTTTCTATCAGGAGACCTTCGGGAACGAGGTCTTCCTCACCGACGTGATGGGCATGCTCGATGGCGGCCTGACACCGACCGAAGTCGCCCTCGCGGTGGCTCGGCTGGGCGGGCAGGGTACCACCAATCTTCAGGTCGCCATGGCCCGGGACATGCGCATCGGCGCCCGGTCCTATCGCAAGGGTGAATTGGTGCCGACCGGGCTCGACGTGCCGAAGGGCGGTGCTTTCATCATCGGCATCAAGACCTTCTCGGACCGGGGGCACCTGCGCATGGGTATCACCTGCGCCCTGTGTCATGCCGCGGTCGACCCGAGCACCGGCAAGGTCGTGGAGGGAGCGCCCAACACCGACCTCAATGCCGGGCTGCTGATGGCGCTCGCCAGGAATTCCTCCGCCTATTTCATGCATGCCAGCGTGCCGGAGGCCGATGCCAAGCCCGCGGCCGAGCCCGAGCATGCCGTCTCCACCGGGACCGGTCTGGCCCTGCCGGATGCCGAGGCGGTGGAGGCGGCCACCAAGGTCCAAGTCGCGAGCTGGCCGCCGGGCAGCTTCGACTCCTCGGCCGACCGGGTGACCAACCCGACCTCGATCCCGTCGAGCTTCTCCGCCCACGGCGAGCCCTACAGCTGGAGCGGGCGTGAAGCGGTCGGACCGTTTGCGGGCCTGTCTTCCCTCAACAACAACGTCCACGCCGCCAATTCCGATACGACGCAACTCGCCGCCGCAGCGCCGTGGCTGTTCGGCATTGATGCGGAGACCTATCTCGGCATCGTCCTGCGGGGCGCTGCCACCGAGTCCTTTCGGTACAACCCCGGCGCGTCCCTCAAGCCCTCGGAGGTGCTGCGCAGCGTCGACCCGACGCCGGCCTCTCCGGGGCTCAACAGCTATGCGGTGCTGCCGACCTATCCGGCGACCAACTACGTCACCGACAACGGCCTGTTCACCTCCGTCCCCGGGGAGTCGGTCAACCACGCCAACAACGCCATGTCGGCGTTCCAGAACCTTCTGCACCCGCCGCCGACTCGGCAGGATGCCGCCGCCGTGCAGGCCGGGCGTGCGGTGTTCGAGAAGGCCGGTTGCGGCGCCTGCCATGCCGGGCCGGCGCTCACCAACCATCGGATCATCCCGGAGGCCGAGATCGGGACCGAGCCGACCCGGGCCAGGGCCGGCGCCAAGATGGAGGCGCGGCTTTCGCCCCCCAGCCTGTTCGCAACCGATACGCCATTCCCGCTGCCGGCCGATCCTGTGATCGTTCCGGTGCCGCTGTCGGGTGAGCGGTTCGCCCAGGTCCAGCTGGCCTGGGGGCAGGGGGGCACCGCGGGTGGCTACAAGGTGCCGAACCTCGTCGGGCTGGCCTGGACGGCGCCCTACCTGCACGATTCGGGCATCGCGGTCGGCTCCGATCCGGCGACGCAGCTCGGCGTTCCGGGCACGCTCTATCGCGGCATCGCCCCCGATCCGTCGAATAGCCTTCGCAGCCTGATCGACCGGGATCTGCGGACACGCGTGATCGCTGCGAATAAATCCTCGGATACGGCGCGGATCGCGCGCGTTACCGGCGAAGGGCACGCCTACTGGGCGGACGCCGGCGCTGGCGTCTCGCGCCCGGAGCAGGATGCGCTGATTGCCTACCTGCTGTCGATCGATACGTTGACCGAGCCGGCGGCGACGCCCTGATCATGACGGAACGGATCCCCATGGCAAACACCCAACCGGTCTGGCTCATCACCGGCTGCTCCACCGGTTTCGGCCGGGAACTCGCCAAGCTCGTCATCGCCCGGGGCTGGCGGGCGGTGGTGACGGCCCGCGACCGGGCCACGGTCGCCGACCTGGTGGAGGGCGCCGCCGACCGGGTCTTGGCCCTTTCGCTCGACGTTACCGACTCCAGCCAGATCGCCCAGGCGGTCAGCGAGACGACGCAAAAGTTCGGGCGTGTCGACGTGCTGGTGAACAATGCCGGCTACGGCTACCAATCCTCGATTGAAGAGGGCGAGGAAGACAAGATCCGCGCCCAGTTCGACGCCAACGTGTTCGGGCTGTTCGCCCTGACCCGGGCGGTGCTGCCGGCGATGCGGGCGCAGCGCGCGGGCCATATCCTCAACGTGACCTCGGTGGCCGGCTTCGTCGGCTTCCCGGGATCCGGCTACTATGCGGCGACCAAGCACGCCGTCGAGGGCTTCTCCGACGCGTTGGCGGCTGAGGCCGGCCCGCTCGGCATCAAGGTCATCTGCATCGAGCCGGGCCCGTTCCGTACCGACTGGGCCGGCCGCTCGCTGATCCAGACCCCGAACACGATGGCCGACTACGCCGAGACTGCCGGCGCCCGCCTCAAGGCGACGTCGGAGAAGAGCGGGACGCAGGCCGGCGACCCGGTCCGCGCCGGCGAGGCGATGATCCAGATGACGGAGATCGACAACCCGCCCCGCCACCTCGTTCTCGGCGCCTGGGGGTACGATGCGGTCACCACCCGGCTGAAGCAGACCCTCGCCGAGATCGAGGCGTGGCGCGCGACGAGCCTGGGGGCGGACTACCCGGAGGGGTGAGCGTCGAGGCGCTCTCATCATCGCCCTTGCACGCGGTTCGATCCGTTTCGGGGCGGATCGCTCCGTTCACGCCGTGCTCGCCAGTGCAGCGATGGACCTCGAGCACTGTGCGATCGCCGCAGGCCGCGTGCCCCTCGGTTGCTTCGCTGCGCTGGGACGAACGGGAAGGGCTGTCGCCACGACCCACGGACCTTCGCGCCGCCGACCGCTATCAGGTCGCGTGACGCGACCGAGGCCAGGCCACCTCAAATCACCGCCTCGATCAGACCCCGGCGCTTGGCTTCTTCCGCCTCGAGATACCAATTGGCCGGCGCCTTCTCCAAGACCTCGTTCAGCGTCACGTCCGAGCCCTGGATCAGGTTGGAAAAGCCCTCGTTCTGGATCACGATCGAGCATTCGATCTCGTGCAGGGTCGCCTTCACGGCGGCGATGCAGGTGGTGAGCGGACCCTGAACGTGGAGCTGCTTGTTCATCTTGCGCTCGTGAATCATCAGCCGGGTGCCCCGGGTGAGATAGCGGTTCGGCCTGGCGAAGAAGCTCATGAACGTGGTGCCCGCCGAGTAGATCGCGGCCTTGCCGAGGAAGACGAAGCGGCGCTCCGGGTTCATCTCGGTGTGGTAGCGGATGTCCTCGCCCATCATCCGGGCGACCTCCGGGTCGCCGCCGAGCGTCGAGAGCTCGATCACGACGATGTCGCGCTCGGCGGCCTCGGCGAACTGGCGGCGGAACTCCTTGTACATGTCGTAATCGACAGGGCCCGACAGCAGCACGGCGGGGCTGCGGAAGGCAGTGGGGTCGAGGGGCGTCGTGTCCATGGGAGTCCTGGGCGTTGCGCCGGCCCGGCCGCGGGAACGGAACCAGGCCGGGTGAAATCAGCGGACGGGGTCGGGCGCACCGTGACCCTTGCCGACGAACGGGATGCCCTCGATCGGGCATTCCTCGGTGCCGACGCTCTGGCGGGTAATGGCGCGAACGGCGTCGCGGGTTCCGTCGGGATCCTCGATCCAGCGGCGGTAGAACTCGTAGGGGCATTCCGATAGCCCGTGCCGGTTCTCCTTCGAGTTGATCATGCCGGTATAGCCCCGGTGCAGCAGCTTGAAGAGGTGGTTCTCGGACTGGCCGTGGGCGCGCGAGTCCCGGATCAGGAACTTCGACAGGGCGGCGTACTGGATGCCCATCTCCTCCTCGCCGCACTCGCCGAGCGTCCGGCCGTCGAAGCCGATGATCGCCGAGTGGCCGAAATAGCTGTAGACGCCGTCGAAACCGGCGGCATTGGCCACCGCCACGTAGGTGTTGTTGGCGAACGCCATCGCCTTCGACATCAGGATCTGCTGCTCTTTCGCCGGGTACATGTAGCCCTGGCAGCGGATGATCAGCTCGGCGCCCCGCATGGCGCAGTCGCGCCAGATCTCCGGGTAATTGCCGTCGTCGCAGATGATCAGGCTGATCTTGAGCCCCTTCGGCCCGTCCGAGACGTAGGTGCGGTCGCCCGGATACCAGCCCTCGATCGGCGTCCAGGGCATGATCTTGCGGTACTTCTGCACGATCTCGCCCTGGTCATTCATCAGGATCAGGGTGTTGTAGGGGGCCTTGTTCGGATGCTCCTCGTGGCGCTCGCCGGTGAGCGAGAACACGCCCCAGACCTTGGCCTCCCGGCAGGCGGCGGCGAACACCTCGGTCTCCGCGCCCGGCACCGAGGAGGCCGTCTCGTACATCTCGGCGGCGTCGTACATGATGCCGTGGGTCGAGTATTCGGGGAAGATCACCAGGTCGAGGCCGGGCAGGCCGGTCTTCATGCCGATGATCATCTTGCCGATCGCCTTGGCATTCTCCAGCACCTCGGCGCGGCTGTGGAGGCGCGGCATCTTGTAGTTCACGACGGCGACGCCGACGCTGTCCTGGCTGGACGAGATGTCTCCGTGCATCATGGCGTGGATTCCTCCTGTTTCGAGGGCGCACGAGGCGCCGTTTCCCTCCCCCCTCTGCGGGGAAGGGTGGCCCCCGAAGGGGGTCGGGATAGGGGAGCGCCGCGTCCGGAAAGGGCGTACCGGGCGTGACATCCTGAATCGTCGCGCTGCCCCTCTCCCGCCCCGCATGCGCGGGGCACCCTTCCCCGCAGAGGGGGGAGGGTGGTTGGCGGTTCAGTGGCTGATCATCCAGGGCCGCGCGCTCGGAAAACTCTTGGCCGCAGCGGGGGCCGGGGTCGTCTTCTTCGGCGCGCAGCAGCCGCAGCCGGCGCCGTGACCCGAGGCACGCCGCGGCGCGTGGCGGCTGCGCTCGTTGGTGGCGTGAGCCGCCTTGAGCCCCGCATCCATGCCCGAGATCCGCGGCGCGGTGAGGAAGGCCCGGTCGCACGCCGACCCGCAATCCGGGCAGGCGTGCGGATCCTTGAACTCCGCCATCGGCCGCATGGCGGTGAACGGACCGCAGGCCGTGCAGGCATACTCGTAGACGGGCATGATCAAAGATCCGGCGAGAGCGGCATCTGGATCGAGCCGTCGAGGAACTTGGTCGGTCCGTCGGCGCCGGGGTTGATGTCGAATTCGAAGATCTTGGTGGGAATCCACAGAGTTGCGCAGGCGTTCGGGATGTCGACCACCCCCGAGATGTGTCCCTGGACCGGCGCCGTGCCGAGGATCGAGTAGGCCTGGGCGCCCGAATAGCCGAACTTCTTCAGATATTCGATCGCGTTGAGGCAGGCCTGCCGGTAGGCGATGTGCACGTCGAGGTAGTGCTGGCCGCCGTGCTCATCGACCGAGATGCCCTCGAAGATCAGGTGATCGTCGAATTTCGGTGTGATCGGCGACGGCTTGAAGATCGGGTTCTTAATCCCGTACTTGGCCATGCCGTCCTTGATCAGCTCGACCTTGAGATGGACCCAGCCGGCCATCTCAATGGCGCCGCAGAAGGTGATCTCGCCGTCGCCCTGGCTGAAATGCAGGTCGCCCATCGAGAGCCCGGCGCCGGGGACGTAGACCGGGAAGTAGATTTTTGACCCGCGCGACAGGTCCTTGATGTCGCAATTGCCGCCGTGCTCCCGGGGCGGGACCGTGCGGGCGCCGGTGGCGGCGGCCGCGTCCTTCGCGTCACCTTTCAGCCGGCCCATATGGGCGGTCGGTCCGAAGGGCAGGGTGGCGAGCGCGGGCACACGCTCCGGGTTGGTGTCGTAGAGCGCCTTCTCGCGGGTGTTCCAGGTCTCCAGCATCTTCGGATCGGGCAGGCAGCCGATCAGGCCGGGATGGATCAGGCCGGGAAAGCGCACGCCCGGTATGTGGCGGGACTTGGTGAACATCCCCTCGAAATCCCAGATCGACTTCTGGGCCTGGGGAAAGTGCTCGTCGAGGAAGCCGCCGCCGTTCTTCTTGGAGAAGAAGCCGTTGAAGCCCCACTGGCTCTCGGGCTTGGCGCCGATATCGAGGAGGTCGACCACCAGCAAATCGCCGGGCTCGGCGCCCTCGACCCCGATCGGACCGGACAGGAAGTGGACGATCGACAGGTCGATGTCGCGCACGTCGTCGGCGGAATCGTTGTTCTTGATGAAGCCGCCGGTCCAGTCGTAGGTCTCGACGATGAAGTCGTCGCCCGGCTTCACGGTGGCGACCATGGGGATGTCCGGGTGCCAGCGGTTGTGCACGCTATCGTTGTCGTAGGCCGATTGCGTCAGATCGACCTTGATCAGCGTCTCGGGCATGTTCTGTCTCCAGCTCCCTAGAACCTTGGGGCGGACCCCATCCGCGCGCCGTTGCGCGAAACTCACCCGCTCGCGAGCAGCTCTTTCAGCGCGTCGTCGAGGATCTTGATGTCGCCCGGGCTGGTGCCGGGGCCGCCGGCGAAATGGCCCCACCACGTGTCGATCACGCGCAGCTCCGCATCCGGCATGGCGGCCGCCTCGATGGCGTTGTCCTCGGGCGGGAAATACAGGTCGGTGGAGGCGGGCATCAGGATCGCCTTCGCGCGGATCGCGCCCAGCGCGGCCTTGAAGTCGCCCTTGAAGGTGTCGTTGGCGCTGATGTCGCCGTGCTGCCAAGTCCACAGCATGGCAAGGAGGTTGTTGGCGTCCCGCGCGTAGAACAGCCCCTCCCAGAACCCGATAAGGAAGTCCTCCAGGGACGCGTAGCCCATGTGGGTGATGTCGGCCTCGAGCCGGTAGAAGGTCTGCGACAGGCCCCAGCCGGCATAGACCCGGCCGAAGGCGCGCAGGCCCCGGGTCGGCGGCTGCGCGTACCAGCCCTCTTCCCAGGCGGCGTCGGCCTGGAGCGCCGCCTTGGCGCCTTCCAGGAAGACGTAATTGTGCCGCGAGCACTTGGCCGAGCCCTGAAACGGCAGGATCCGCGGCACCATGTCGGGATATAGCGCCGCCCAGTGGTAGGTCTGGAGCGCGCCCATCGACCAGCCGGTGACTAGAACCAACTTCTCGATGCCGAAATGCTCGGTGACGAGGCGGTGCTGGGCGCGAACGTTGTCGTAGGCGGTGACGTTGGGGAAGCGCGGCCCGTTCCAGGGCGCCGGCGTGTTGCTCGGCGAGGACGAGAGCCCGTTGCCGAACATGTTCGGGATGATGATGAAGTACTTGTCCGGATCGAGCGCCCTGCCGGGGCCGATCAGCCATTCGTTCTCGGTGTGCTGGCCCGAATACCAGGTCGGGTAGACGATGGCGTTGTCCTTAGCGGGGCTCAGGGTCCCGAAGGTCTTGTAGGCGAGCTTGGCCGCACGCAGCGTCTTGCCGCATTGGAGCACGAAGTCGCCGAGTTCGAAGATCTCGTGATCGGCCATGTGGGCGCCCCTAGACCGACAGGAACCGGGCGACGGCCGCCTCGTCGATGCCGTCCCGCGGCCCCTCGTGGACGATGGCGCCGTTCTCCATCACGATCACCCGGTCGGCGACGTCGAGGGCGAAGCTCAGGACCTGCTCGGACACCACGATCGACAGGCCGCGGTCGTCGCGGATCTTCTTCAGGGTCCGGCCCATCTCGCGGATGATCGAGGGTTGGATGCCCTCCGTGGGCTCGTCCAGCAGCAGCACCTTCGGGCGGCTGGCGAGCGCCCGGGCGATGGCGAGCTGTTGCTGCTGGCCGCCGGACAGGTTGCCGCCGCGCCGTCCCTTCATCTCCAGCAGGACCGGGAACATGTCGTAGAGGTCCTGCGGCACCTTGCGGGCGCCGGTGACCGTCAGGCCGGTCTCGATGTTCTCCTGCACCGTCATGGTGGAGAAGATCATCCGGCCTTGCGGCACGTAGGCGAGGCCCTTGGCGACCCGGGCGTGGCTCTTGAGCCCCGCGACCTCCTCGCCCTCGACCCGGATCGTCCCGGATTTGACCGGCACGAGACCCATCAGGGTCTTCATCAGGGTGGTCTTGCCCATGCCGTTGCGGCCCATCACGGCGACGATCTCGCCGGGTGCCACCGAGAAGCTCAGCCCGTGCAGAACCTCGCTCTGGCCGTAGGCGGCGTGGAGGTCGTGGATGTCGAGGGCCGGGGCCACGTCCGGGATCACGACGCGCGGGGGAGCCTGGGCGAGCGGCGGGTGTGCGGTCTGGAGCGAGCCCATCGTCAATGTCCCAGATACACTTCGATGACCTTCGGGTCGTTCTTGACCCGCTCCATCGACCCCTCGGAGAGGACCTTGCCCTGGTGGAGCACGGTGACCCGGTGGGCGATGTCCTCGACGAACTTCATGTCGTGCTCGATCACCAGCACCGAGCGGCCCTTGATAATCTGGTTGAGGAGTTCCGCGGTCTTGATCCGCTCGCCGACGCTCATCCCGGCCACCGGCTCGTCGAGCATCAGCAGCTCCGGGTCCTGGATCAGCAGCATGCCGATTTCGAGCCACTGCTTCTGGCCGTGGCTCAGGAACTCGGCACGCTCCTTGAGCTGATCCTTCAGGAAGATCGTCTGGGCGATCTCGTGGATCCGGTCGCGGACTTCCGCATCCCGCTTGAACGTCAGGGCGCCGAACACCGAGCGCCCGCGGGGGAACGAGATCTCCAGATTCTCGAACACCGTGAGGTCGTCGTAGATCGACGGCGTCTGGAACTTGCGGCCGACGCCGGCCTGCACGATCGCGCTCTCGGAGAGCTTGGTCAGCTCCTGACCCTTGTACTTGATCGAGCCGGTGCTGGCCTTGGTGCGCCCGCAGATCAGGTCGAGCACCGTGGTCTTGCCGGCGCCGTTCGGGCCGATGATCACCCGGATCTCGTCCGGGTCGACGTAGAACGACACGTCGTTGACCGCCTTGAAGCCGTCGAACGAGACCGTCAGCGCCTCGACGGCGAGGAGGTAATCCGCCGGGGCAGCTTCGGCGCCGACCACGGGGGAGGAGAGGAGCGCGGCGTTCATGGGTTCCTCACTCGGCCGGAGCGCCAACGGGCGCCTTTTGGGACGGGGCGATGGCGGGCGGGGGCGCGCGCAAACCCTTCACCCGGCGGGTCAGGCGGGGCTCGATCTGCTCGCGCCAGATGCCGGCCAGACCGTTCGGGAAGGCGAGCACCACGGCGATGAACAGGGCGCCGAGGCCGAACAGCCAGAGATCCGGAAAGCTCTCGGAAAAGCTGGTCTTGGCCCAGTTCACCAGCAGCGTGCCCCAGACCGCGCCGAACAGGGACAGGCGCCCGCCGACCGCGGCGTAGATCACCATCTCGATCGAGGGCACGATGCCGACGAAGGAGGGCGACATGAACCCGACCTGGAGGGTGAACATCGCCCCGCCGATCGCCGCGAAGCCGGCCGCCAGGCAGAAGGCGAAGACCTTGAAGCCGGCGACCGAATAGCCCGAGAACCGGACCCGGTCCTCCTTGTCGCGCATGGCGACCAGGATGCGCCCGAGCTTCGACTTCTTCACGTACTGCGCCGCCAGGATGCAGGCGATGAGCAGGCCGCCGTTCACGAAGTACAGGATCACCTTGGCGTGGTCGGTGCGGATGTCCCAGCCGTGGAGGGTGCGCAGGTCCGTAATGCCGTTGATGCCGCCGGTATAGCCCTGCTGGCCGACGATCAGGATCGTCAGGATCGCGGCGATGGCCTGGGTGATGATCGCGAAATAGGTGCCGCCGACCCGGCGCTTGAACATCGCGTAGGAGATGATCAGCGCGAACAGCACCGGGACCGCCACCACCAGGATCAGGGTCAGCGGCAGGCTCCTGAACGGTAGCCAGAACCACGGGATCTCGGTGATCTGGTTCCAGTCCATGAAGTCCGGGATGCCCGGGGTCGATTGGATCTTGGTGTTGGCGACGCTTGAAGCCTCAAGCTTCAGGTACATCGCCATGCAGTACCCACCGAGCCCGAAAAAGACGCCCTGGCCCAAGGACAAAATACCGGCATAGCCCCAGCAGATCACCAGCCCGAGCGCCACGAAGGCGTAGGTGAGGTACTTGCCGACAAGATTGAGGCGGAACCCGTCGAGGGCCAGCGGCAGGACCACCAGGATTACCCCGGCGAGCAGAGCCAAGCTCAGCCACTCCACCGGCTTCATGAACGGGTTGTCGTTGACGGTGACCGACTTGGTCAGGGTCTGGACCGGAATCGTCATCGTGGACATCCTCAGCGCCGGACCTTGAGGGTGAAGAGGCCCTGCGGCCGCAACATCAGGATGCCGACCACCGCGAGCAGGGTGATCACCTTGGCCATCGAGCCGGAGAGGAAGAATTCCAGGGTCGATTGCGTCTGGGAGATCGAGAAGGCCGACGCGATGGTGCCGAGCAGGCTCGCGGCGCCGCCGAAGACGACGATCAGGAACGTGTCGACGATGTAGAGCTGGCCGGAGGTCGGCCCGGTCGAGCCGATCATCGTGAAGGCCGAGCCGGCGACCCCTGCGATGCCGCAGCCCAGCCCGAACGTGTAGCGGTCGACCTTCTCGGTATCGATGCCCACGGCGCCTGCCATGGCGCGGTTGGCCATCACGGCCCGGACCTGCTGTCCGAAGCGCGAGCGGTAGATCAGCATCGCCACGCTCACGGTGATCAGGATGGTGATGGCCATCACGAACAGGCCGTTGACCGGGATCTCGATCGTGTCGGTGACCTGCACCGAGCCGATCAGCCAGGACGGCAGCTCGACGCCGACCTCGCGGGCGCCGAAGATCGACCGGTAGGCCTGCTGCAGGATCAGCGACAGGCCCCAGGTGGCGAGCAGGGTGTCGAGCGGGCGCTTGTAGAGGAACCGGATCAGGCTCCACTCCACCAGCATGCCGAGCGCTCCGGAGGCCAGGAACGCCAGCCCCATCGCGACGAAGAAGTAGACCGGGAACAAAGCCGGCAGGTAGCTCTGGCAGAAGGCCGAGCAGAGATAGGTGACGTAGGCCCCGAGGATCATGAATTCCCCGTGGGCCATATTGATCACGCCCATCTGCCCGAAGATGATCGCCAGCCCCAGCGCCATCAGCAGGTAGACCGAGAACAGGATCAGGCCGGCAAAACCCTGCATGGCGAAGATCGCGCCGAGGTCGCCGAGGGAATACTCGCCCAACATTGTTTCGTGTCTCCCGCGATCTTGCTGGTGTGTCGGCGTCCGCGACGCTCTCCCTCCCCCCCCCCCTGCGGGGGAGGGTGGCCCGCGAAGCGGGTCGGGAGAGGGGAGCGCCGTATCCGGAGAGGGCGCGGCGGAGATGAAATCCTGCTCCGTCGCGCTGCCCCTCTCCCGACCCCGGCTGACGCAGGGGCCACCCTCCCCCGCAGAGGGGGGAGGGGGATTCTTTAGGCCACGGCAAGGCACCCGATGCTGATCTACATCCTCAAACGCCTGGTCTACGTGACGCCCGTGGCGTTCGGCGTCAGCCTGGTCTGCTTCCTGCTGGTTCATCTCGCGCCGGGTGATGCCCTGAGCGCGGTGCTGCCGGCGGACGCGACGCAGGAGACCATCAACGAGATGAAGGCCGCCTACGGCTTCGATAAGCCGTTGCCGGTCCAGTACCTGATCTGGCTGTGGCACGTGCTGCACGGCGATCTCGGCACCTCCATCGCCACCGGCCGGCCGGTGCTGGGCGAGGTCACCCGCGCCGTCATCAACTCGCTGATCCTGGCCTCGGTGGCGACCGTGATCGGCTTCACCTTCGGGACGCTGTTCGGCTTCGTCGCCGGCTACCACCGCAACTCGGTGGCCGACCGGGCTGCGTCCGCGCTCTCGGTCTTCGGCGTGAGCGTGCCGCATTACTGGCTCGGCATGGTGCTGGTGATCGTGTTCTCGGCGACGCTGGGCTGGCTGCCGCCCACCGGCGCCGGGCCCGACGGCTCGGGCAACTGGCGGCCCGATTTCGAGCATCTGCGCTACCTGATCCTGCCGGCGGTGACGATGTCGGTGATCCCCACCGGCATCATCGCCCGCACGGTGCGCGCCCTGGTGGCCGACATCCTGGCCCAGGACTTCGTCGAGGCCCTGCGCGCCAAGGGCATGGACGAGTTCGGGGTGTTCAAGCACGTCGTGCGCAACGCCGCCCCGACCGCGCTCGCGATCATGGGTCTGCAGCTCGGCTATCTGCTCGGCGGCTCGATCCTGGTCGAGACCGTGTTCGCCTGGCCCGGCACAGGCTTCCTCCTCAACGCCGCGATCTTCCAGCGCGACCTGCCCCTGCTCCAGGGCTCGATTCTGGTCCTGGCGATGTTCTTCGTCGTCCTGAACCTGCTGGTGGACGTGATGCAGACCGCCCTCGACCCGCGCATCGAACGCGCCTGACCCGGAGGCCGATGATGACCGCACCGATCACCGCAGCCTCGATGGCCCTCGACGGCGGCGTGCTCTCCGCCGGAGACGCCGCCCCGGAGGCCGCCTTCGTCCCGTCCCGTGGCTTTTGGGGGCATGTCGGCCACCGCTTGGTGCGCGATCCCGTCGCCATGGGCGCCGGGGCCCTGATCCTTCTCGTCGTCCTGGTCGCGATCCTGGCGCCCTGGATCACCCCGATGGACCCGTACAAGGGGTCGATGCTGCGCCGCCTCAGGCATGTCGGCGACGCCACCTACTGGCTCGGCTCGGACGAACTCGGGCGCGACATGATCAGCCGGCTGATGCTGGGGGCACGGCTGTCGCTGTTCATCGGGGTCACCCCGGTTCTGATCGCCTTCGTGATCGGCTCCGCCATCGGCATCCTCGCCGGCTATGTCGGCGGCTGGCTCAACACGATCCTGATGCGCACCATCGACGTGTTCTTCGCGTTCCCGTCGGTGCTGCTGGCGATCGCCCTGTCGGGCGCGCTCGGCGCCGGCATCTTCAACTCGATCGTGTCGCTGACCTGCGTGTTCGTGCCCCAGATCGCCCGGGTCGCCGAGAGCGTCACGACCGGCATCCGCAAGCGCGACTACATCGACGCCGCCAAGCTGTCCGGCGCCTCGCCGCTGACGATCATGCGGGTGCAGGTGCTGGGCAACGTCGTCGGGCCGATCTTCGTCTACGCCACCAGCCTGATCTCGGTCTCGATGATCCTCGCTTCGGGCCTGTCCTTCCTGGGTCTGGGCGTGCGCCCGCCGGAGCCGGAATGGGGCCTGATGCTCAACACCCTGCGCACCGCGATCTACGCCAACCCGGTGGTCGCGGCCTTGCCGGGCGTGTGCATCTTCGTCGTCTCGATCGCCTTCAACCTGTTCTCGGACGGCCTGCGCGCCGCGATGGAGATTCGCCAGTGAGCGTCATCCCGAGCGCCCCGGATCCGTTCGCCCGCGACCGCGGCGGACCGGCCCAGCCGCTCCTGTCGGTGTCAGGGCTCTACAAGCATTTCCCGGTCCGCAAGGCCGGGGGCAAGAAGCAGGTGGTGCGCGCGGTCGACGGCGTCGATTTCGACGTGCTGAAGGGCGAGACCCTGGGCATCGTCGGCGAATCCGGCTGCGGCAAGTCCACCACCGCAAAGCTGCTCATGGGCCTGATCGAGCGCGATTCCGGCTCCCTGCTGTACGACGGGCAAGCCGTGGGCGAGCGGGTGATGCCGTGGCGGTCCTACCGCCGACAGGTCCAGATGGTCTTCCAGGACAGCTACGCGTCCCTCAACCCGCGCATGACGGTCGAGCAGTCGATCGCCTTCGGCCCTAAGGTCAACGGCGTGCCCGGCCGGGAGGCGGTGGAGCGCGCCCGCGCCCTGCTCGCCCGGGTCGGACTGGAGCCCAAGCGCTTCGCCGGCCGGTATCCGCACGAGATCTCCGGCGGCCAGCGCCAGCGGGTCAACATCGCCCGCTCGCTCGCCCTGGAGCCGCGGCTGGTGCTGCTCGACGAGGCGGTCTCGGCGCTGGACAAATCGGTGGAGGCGCAGGTGCTGAACCTGCTCCTCGACCTCAAGGCCGAGTTCGGCCTGACCTACATCTTCATCAGCCACGACCTGAACGTCGTCCGGTTCATCTCCGACCGGGTGATGGTGATGTATCTCGGCCGGGTCTCCGAGATCGGCCCGTCCGACACGGTGCTCGACGCGCCGGCCCATCCCTATACCGAGGCGTTGCTGGCCTCGATGCCATCCCTCGATCCCGACAATCGCACCCAGGCCGCGTTGCTGCAGGGCGACCCGCCGAACCCGATCGACCCGCCCTCCGGCTGCCGGTTCCATCCCCGCTGCACCCTCGCCGAACCGATCTGCAGCGAGAAGGAGCCGCCCCTCGACACGGTCGGGCCGCTGCACCGGGTCTCATGCCTCGCTCGTCAGCCGGGCTCCGGCCATTCCGCCGCCCCGGCCCGGGCGCTCGCAGCATGAGCGCCCCGATGTCGAACCCGGAACCCGCCGTCACCCTCGGGAACCTGCGCGTCGCCTTCGGCAACGTGCAGGTCGTCGACGGCGTCGACCTCACCGTGGAGCGCGGGCAGGCGATGGCGCTCATCGGCGAGTCCGGCTCGGGCAAGAGCGTGACCCTGCGGGCGATCCTGCGGCTGTTCCACGAGGGGCGCAGCCGGATCGAGGGCACGATTCTGGCGGCCGGCCGGGACGTCCAGGCGCTGAGCAAGCGCCAGCTCGCCGATTTCCGCGGCGGCGACGTCTCGATGATCTTCCAGGAGCCGCTGCTGGCCTTCGATCCGGTCTACACGGTCGGCCAGCAGATCACCGAGGCGATCCACCGTCACGAGAAGATCTCGAAGGACGATGCCCGCAAGCGCGCGCTCGCCCTGTTCGAGCGGGTGCGGATCCCGAGCCCCGAGCGGCGGCTGGACAATTACCCGCACGAGATGTCGGGCGGCATGCGCCAGCGCGCGATGATCGCGCTCGCGCTCGCCTGCCGGCCGCAGGTGCTGCTGGCCGACGAGCCGACCACCGCCCTCGACGCGACGGTGCAGATCCAGGTGTTGCTGCTCCTGCGCGAGCTTCAGCGCGACCTCGGCCTGTCGATCATCATCGTGACTCACGATCTCGGCGCGGCCGTCGAGGTCGCAGACCGGATCGCCGTGATGTACGCGGGCAAGATCGTCGAGACCGGCACCGCGCATCAGGTCGTGCTCGATCCGCACCATCCCTACACGATCGGCCTGCTGCGCAGCCGGGCGGAAGGGGCCTTGGCGAAGGGCTCGCGGCTCCAGACCATCCCGGGCAGCCCGCCCGATCTCGCCAACCGGCCGCCCGGATGCCCGTTCGCGCCGCGCTGTTTTCTGGCCGAGGAGCAGTGCCGCCGGGAGATGCCGCCGGTGGCCGAGATCGCCTCCGGCCACAAGGTCGCCTGCTGGCGGACCGACGAGGCCGCGGCCGCCTACCGGGCCGGACCGACCCCGGTGCGCGCGGCGGAGCTGGTCACGGCCTGACCGGTATCGGGGATCGACGCATCCGCGCGAAGCCTTTATCCGGCTTCGCGCGGCTTTCAGGCGGACCACCGTGCGACCGGCCGCCCGAGCACCGCAATGAGCCAAACCTCCGCTGAGATCGTCCTGGTTCCCCGCGGGGAGGGCGGCCATTTCCTGCCGGCGGCGCTGGGCTGGATGGGAAAGCCGGTCACCGTCACGGCCCATCCGGGGGCGGCCAACCACATCCTCTGCCTGCCGGTTCTCGACTTCGTCCGGCTCGGCTTTCCGGAGGCGAACGGACGGCTCGACCTGCTGGAGCCCGGGGACGTCGAGAACCTGCGCTCCGGGCGGGCGGCCCTGCTCCTCGACCTGTCGAACGAGGGGCCCGGCCTCCATGCCCCGACCTTCGAGGCGCTCCACCGCAACCTCGAAGGCCTGGGGATCCCGCGGGACCGGGTCACCCTGGTCACCCAGAACCGGCTGCTACGGCTGGATTACGAGCGGCTCTACGGTGAGGGCCTGCGATTCTGGATCTTCGAGTTCTTCCCGCTCCAGGTCGCCCTCTGGCTCGACGAGGAAGCCGACCCGCGGCTCTTTCCCGAACACTTCCTCGACCGGACGGGCTACGCACCGTTCGCTCAAGACACAGGCCCGGCCCGCTTCCTCTGCCAGAACGCGGCCCTGCGTTGGCACCGGGTGCTGCTCTATCGCTGGTTCCAGCTCAACGGCCTGGACCGCGACGGCCTGATCTCGTTCCACGGCATCGGCGCGGACAACCCGAAGGCGGGCGGCATCGACGTGTTCCACGCGCCGCCGGAGATCGAGACCGCCTTCGGGCCGCTGCTGGCGGATGTCGGCACCTGGATCCCAAGGCAGGCGCGGCGCCTCGATACACCGGCGCCGGGCGGCGACATGGTCCTGACGGTCGATACCCAGGCCTATGCGGCGTCCGACCTGACCATCATTTCCGAGACTGACTTTTTCGAACTGGGCGTCGAGCGCATCACGGAAAAGTCGCTCAAGGCCGCGGCCATGGGGCTACCCTTCGTGACGATAGGCGCCCCCCGCGCCGTGGCGCTCCTGTCGGAACTGGGCTTCCACACCTTCGGCAGCCAGATCGACCATCAGTACGACCGGATCGCCGACCCGATCGCGCGCTTGCCGCTCGTGTTCCGGTCGATCGAGGCGGCCTGGGCCGATTGCAAGCGCGACCGCGCTGCCTGGCGCCGCCGGGCGCAGGCGCAGGCCGAGGCGAATGTGGCGCATGCCCGCCATGGGTTGCTCAAGCAACTCGACCGGGTGATGGTCGCGCCGCTGGTGGAGCGCCTGGCCCGATTCATGGAAACGGGCGCGCTCGTGCCCTGAGCCACGTTCCGCCGTGCCGCCCGTCATGCCCCGCGCGCCCTTCCGCTGCACCGCCTGCAACGGTGGCCACTATGTGCCGGTGCGGTTCTGCCCGTTCTGCGGCAGCGAGCAGGCGCGGCCGAAAGTCGAACCGCCGGCCCCGCCTCCACCAGCGCTGCCGACACCGCCTCCTCCACCGGTCGACATACCCTCGGAGCCCACGCCGCCAGCGGCAGCCGCACCCAAGGAAACGCCTCCGCTGCCGCCGGCCGAGCCGGATCCGGCGCCCCCGAGGCCGGTCTGGACGAAGCGCCCGCCCGCCCGGCGGCGCGGACGGCTGGTCCGCCTCCGTCAGGCCGCTCTCGCGCTTGTGGCCATAATCGGCCTTGCGGCTCTCGCGCTGACGCGTCGCGACGTCGTGCCGGCTCCGACGCGGGTCGCGGTCGGGCCGGCATGGACCGCGGTGGCACTGAGATCCTTCCGCACCGTCTCGCTTCTGCGGCTCACCGCAGACGGCGCGTTCAGCCTGCGCCTTGACGGTGAGCGGGTGCAGCGGGTCAGCCCGTCGAGCGGCGCGACCGTGCGCCCCAAGACCCTCAAGAGCCTGGAACTGCGTGCCGGACGCGGGCCTATCACCGTCACGCTGACGCCCCGGGGGGAATGACAGGGCGCGCGCGGCACCCGTTACCTGACCGCCCGCAGGATTTCGGCCATCCGCCGCACCGCCGGTTCGATCGCCCGCTCCTGTACCGCCGCATAACCGAGCAACAACCCCGGCTCCGGAGCGCCGACGTGGTAGGCCGAGAGCGCAACCGCCGAGATGCCCGCCCGACCAAGCTGCGCGACCGCCTCGGCATCGCCGAGCGTGTCCGGCCAGGCCGAACCGGGTCGAGCGATCAGGTGCATCCCGCCATCCATCGGAGCGATCCTCACCACGTCGGCGGCGTGGCGGCGGGCCGCCTCGACCAGAGTCTCCTGGCGCAGGGCATAGAGGCGGCGGGTCCGGCGCAGATGGCCCGCCAGGTGCCCATCCTCGATGAACCGGGCCAGCGCCCACTGGCCAATTCCAGGCGGGGCCGGACCGATCTCGGCGAGCGCCTGGTTCACCGGCGCCACGAGGCTCCGGGGCAGGACGAGGTAGCTGAGGCCGAGCGCGGGCAGCAGGAGCTTGGAGAAGCTGCCGACATAGATGACCCGCCCGCCGCGATCGAGCGTCCGCAGCGGCGCCAACGGACGCCCGGCATACCGATAGGCGCCGTCGTAATCGTCCTCGACGATCCAGCCCGAGGCGGTTTCCGCCCAGGCCAGGAGGTCCAGCCGATTCTCGAGGCTCATGGCATGGCCCAGCGGGTAGTGGTGGGCCGGCGTGACGACGGCGAGCCGTGCCCCCTGCAGCAACGGCCCAGCCTCGGCCACCGCGAGGCCCCCAGGGCCGACCGGGATCGGGACCGGGCGCAGGCCCGCGCTCGCCAGCGCCTGGGCGATCCCGGGAAAACCCGGCTCCTCGACGAGCGCGATTTCGCCGGGATCGAGCAGCAATTCGGCCAGCAGGCGCAGGCTCTGACGGATACCCGCCGTGACGATCACGTCCTCAGCCTCGCAGGCGACGCCCCGGACCTGAGCCAGATAGGCGGCAATGGCGGCCCGAAGCGCCGGCGAGCCGCGTGGATCAGGCCGTTCGGCTGGTCCGTGCCGCCACTCGGCCTGAAGCAGGCGTGCCCAGACGTCGTACGGGAAGGCGTCGAGCGCCGGGCGCCCGAGTGCGAAGGCGTCCGGCACGCCAGGCCCGGCCATGAACCGTCGGCCCGGAGCCGCTACGAAGCGGCCCCCCCGACGCGACAGGCTGGGAAGCGCCGTGCCGGTCGGTTGCGCCACCTGAATTTGGGGGAGGGTGTCGTCTGGAAGCATTGCGGCGACACGGGTCGCAGAACCGGATCGAGCCGTGAGGTAGCCCTCGGCGATGAGCTGCTCCAGGGCGAGGACGACCGTTCCCCGGGCACAGCCGAGATCGGTCGCCATCACCCGGGAGGACGGCAGCCGGGCCCCGCGCGGAAGGCGTCGGTCGAGGATCGCAACACGCAGCCCTTCGCGCAGCTGGGCGTGCAGCGGCGTTGGCGCAGTCGGATCGAGGCTGACAGGCAGCGGCAGCGGGCCCCGGGCCATGATGAAAACTGGTCCAGACGGAATTCGAAAATCGGACCTTTCGCCTGGTCCGCCCTACGGTCAAGCAGGAGGGCGCCTCAAGGACGGGTTCGATGTATCAACCGCCGCACTTCCGGGATGACACGCGCACTGCGCAGCATGGGCTGATCCGTGCCCTTCCGCTCGGCCTGCTGGTGACCGGCGGCCCGAAGGGCCTGATGGCCAACCCGGTGCCGTTCCTGCTGGACGAGGCCGGCTCGCAGGGCACCCTGCGTGCCCATCTCGCCCGCGCCAACCCGCAATGGCAGGCGCTGGCCGAAGCCGCCGAATGCCTCGTCGTGTTCCAGGGGCCGCAGGGCTATGTCACCCCCGCCTGGTACGCGAGCAAGCGCGAGCACGGTCGGGTGGTGCCGACCTGGAACTACGCCACGGTCCACGTCTGGGGCCGGCCGCGGGTGATCGAGGATACGGGTTGGCTGCGCCGCCAGATCGCCGACCTCACCAATCTGCGCGAGGCCCCGCGCGCCGCCCCCTGGGCGGTGGACGACGCGCCCGCGCCATTCGTAGCGGCGCAACTCCGGGCCATCGTCGGCATCGAGATCCCGATCACCCGAATCGAGGGGAAGTGGAAGATGAGCCAGAACAGGCCCGAGGCCGACCGCGCCGGCGTCATCGCCGGGATGCGGACGGAGGGTGAGACGATCCTCGCCGCGATGGTCGCCGACCGGAGTGGATCGTGAGCGTACGCGTCAACGATTTCGGCCAGCCGATCGGACCGGCCCTGCCGGACTGGACTCCGTGCCCCCGACCGCCACGGACGCCCCTGGAGGGCCGCACCTGCCGGATCGTACCGCTCGATGCTGTAGCCCACGCGGCCGGTCTGTTCGCCACCTACAGCGCGGCGTTGGATCGGCGCGGCTGGACCTATCTGCCCGACGAGATGCCCGAGAGCGAGGCCGCGTTCCGCAAACGGCTTGAAACCCGGGCGGCGAGCGAGGATCCGCTCTTCTATACGATCCTCGACCGGCGTAGCGGCTCGCCCCTGGGGGTCGCCTCCTACCTCCGGATCGACCCGGGCAACGGCGTCATCGAGGTCGGCCATCTGCATTTCGGCCCGAAGCTTCAGCGCTCGCCTGCATCGACCGAGGCGATGGCGCTGATGATGGCCCGCGCCTTCGATGAGCTCGGCTACCGCCGCTACGAGTGGAAATGCGACAGCCTCAACGCGCCGTCCCGGGCGGCAGCGCTCCGCCTGGGCTTCACCTTCGAAGGCGTCTTCCGGAACGCAGTCGTCGTGAAGGGCCGCTCCCGCGACACGGCATGGTTCTCGATCACCGACGCGGACTGGCTGCGGGCCAGAGCGGGCTTCGCGGCCTGGCTCGACCCGACGAATTTCGATGCGGAGGGGCGGCAGATCCGCGGGCTCGCGGATCTGCGCGCCGCGGTCGGCTGACGTCAGCGGCCGGCCAAGAAGGCCTCCGCGGTGCGCAAGCTCAGCGCCATGATAGTCAGGGCCGGATTGGCGGCGAGCGAGCTCGGGAAGGTCGAGCCGTCGCAGATCCAGAGATTGTCGATGTCGAAGCTGCGGCCGACCGGATCGACCACGGCGCTCGATCCGTCGCGCCCCATCCGGCAGGTGCCGATCGTATGGGCGACCCGTTCCAGCACCCAGATATCCTCGGCGCCGGCCGCCTGCCACAGGTCGCGCATGACCTTGGTGGCGTGGGCGTTGAGGCGCTCCTCGTTGGTACTGTAGCCGAAGCTGATCTGCGCCTTCCGCATTCCGCGCGCGTCGGTCTCGTCGGACAGGGTCAGCACGTTCGAGTCGCAGGGCAGCGTCTCGCCGTTGATGCCGATACCGGCGAGGTGGTTGTAGCCGTCGAGATAATCGAGAAGCTTCTGGCCCCACAGGCCGCGTCCGCGCGCCACCGCGTTGCCGAAGGTCAGCGGGACCACGCCGAGGCTCTGAATCAGGTAGCCGCCGGCGAAGTCGGCGCCGGCTCGGATGAAGTCCTCGGTGATCAGCGACGAGGGATAGCCGCGGTTCATGCGCACCTCGTTGGCAAAGGTGCCCCAAACCTGCGTGGCGACATGGCCCATGTAGTTGCGACCGACCTGATCGCTGGAATTGGCCAGTCCCAGATGCAGCAGCAGCCGGGGCGTCTCGACGGCACCGGCACAGAGGAACACCGCCCCACAGCGCTGGCGCCGCTCATGCCCGTCCTGGGTATAGACGACGGCGGTGACTCGGCCATCCGTGCCCCGCTCCAGCCCGTGGACGAAGGCCCCGGGCCGGATCTCCGCCCCGTGCGTGACGGCCAGGGGCAGATAGGTGACGTCCATGCTGGTCTTGGCGCCGTTGCGGCAGCCCTGGTGGCAATAGCCGCAATTGATGCAGGCGTTGCGCCGCGATCCATCCTCGGCTTCGAAGTCTCGTGAGACCACGGCCGCCGGGGCGTCGGCCCAGCGGATGCCCAAAGCATCGCAGGCACCGGCCATGATCTGCGCGGGGCCATTGCGTGGCACCGGCGGCAGGGGGTAGCGACGGCCGGGATCCCAGGGATACGATTGCGGTCCCGACACGCCGATGAAGCGCTCGACCCGCTCGTAGAACGGGGCCAACTCCTCATAGCTCAGGGGCCAGTCGACGCCTTCGCCGGTCTCGGTGTGGAGGCGCAGGTCGCGGGCATCGGCGCGGGGCACGAAGGCGCCCCAGTGGAGGGTCGAGCCACCGACGCCCGTGCCACTGTTGTTCGCGCCGAACGCCTCCGGGGTGGAGCCGCCGCTCAGGCGCTCCTCGGTCCAATAGATCTCGTCCGCCAGCGTCTCGTCGAAGGCGAAGCGTTCAGGGGTGAAGTTCGGCCCCGCCTCGAGGGCCACCACCTTCAGGCCGGCCGCGGCGAGCCGGGCGAGGAGCGGCGCGCCGCCCGCCCCCGTACCGACGATGACCGCGTCGACGGCCTCGTCCGTCCGATAGGTCCGCATCCCGTCGAGATTCATCGTACCGTCTCCCCGTGCGTCGGGCGCGGTTCCCAGGGTTCCGGCGCGTCGAGTCCAACCTTATGAAAGCCCGGCAAACCATCCGCGATCGGACCCGGCCGATCGCCACCGGCGCCGATTCCGGAAAAACCGACCCGGGCCAGAGCTGCCGGATGGGCGAGCCAGAGACGCACGGCATCGGCCCGCAGATCCTCGAACCAGAACCGCATCCGGTCGCCATCGAGGCGACCACCGAGCGTTTCGGGCACAGACAAGTCGCCGCGTTGAGCGAGGGTCAGCAGGGCATCCTGATCCCGCCCATCGAGGACAACGAAGGGCCGGCCGTAAGCGGCACGGGCTCCCGCGTCGAGGGTGCGCAAAGCAGCCCGATACGCTTCCGGGTCCGGCGGCAGAGCCACGAAGCGCCAGCCGTCACCGGCGCCGGATGCCAGGCGCTTGTCGAGCCGTGCGGCGATGTCCACGCCGGGCGCCGGCAGGACGCGGGCACAGGCGGTACGGAGGATCGCGAACTCCACGGGATCGAGGGCTTCCGGGCGGTAGGCCGGATCGTCGGGCTCTGCGCGCTCGTCCAGGGCCGCCCGAAGGCGGCTGTTGACCCGCTCCGATGCGATCAACGCGGCATAGCTCGGCGATATCGCAGCAGCCCGCGACGTGTCTCCCCGTGGACGGTCGCGAACGTGATCGTGCAGCGATGCGGCCAAGGCCTCGGGACGCTCCAACGGCAGGAGATGGCCGACGCCGTCGATCGTGACGATCCGATGATGGGCGAGATGCGGCGCCATCAGGGCCGTCTGCGCATCGACGCCGAGATCGGCATCCTCGGACCCGGCCAGGATCAGGGCCGGAGTCTGCAGGATCCCGATTCGGCGGCACAAATCTTCGTGCGAACCGGCTTCGAGCCAAGCCTTCCAGGCAGCCGGTGCAGCCTGCAGCACGTCGGCAACCACACGGGCTTCCGTCTCGGGATCGAGTGCATCGCCGACATTCGCACGCACAAAGGCTTTGGCCTCACGCAGGCGCGTGTCTGGATCCGCGTCGATCCAGGCGATCATCTTGGCGCGGCGATCATCGGGGATTGGCTCTGGACTGGGCGGCGAGCCGGAGATCAGGATCAAGTCGGTGAGCCCTTCCAAGCCGGGCTCGCCGTCCTCGGAACGGCGGGCAAGCGCCAGAGCGACCTTGGCGCCCATGCTGTGGCCGGCAATGGCGAAGCGTGCCGGGGCCCGCGCTCGGATTGCAGCCGCCACATGATCGGCCATCGCGTCGACGGAGAAACCCGTCACACCGGCAGCGTTGCCGAAGCCCGGCAAATCGATGGGCACGCAGACCGGCGTTTCGCCGAGGGCTTTGGAGAACGGCTCCCAGGTTCGGGCGCTACCGCCGAGAAAATGGAGGCTGAAGAGACGGTCAGGCGCAAGCATGGCCCGGACATCGCGCGGAATTGGAATGCTTCAAGCGTACGCGACGCCGCACGGCCCTGCTGGCGTCGGGGTGGCGCGGTGCCCACCGGCATGGGATCAAACAGCCGGAGCGTATCATGACGTCCGACATCGATCTGGCTTGGCGTGTCGAAGAGGCCTGCCTCAACGCCTGGCCCAGCCCACGCCAGCTTCTGGTCCACGGCTATCTCCTGCGCGCCGCGAGCGGCGGCTCGAAGCGGCAGAACTCCGTGAACCCTCTGCGCGGCAGCGGCGCTCCAGAGAAGGCGATCGCGGCCGGCCAAGCGCTCTACGCGTCCCTCGGTCGGCGGGCGATCTTCCGAGTGCCGGACATCGCGCCGCAGATGGAGCCACTCCTGGCGGGGGGCGATTACACCGTCGTCGACGAGACCTGCACGCTGTTTCGCGACCTCGCCGACCTGTCAGGTTCGCCGGATCCCGTGGTGAGACTCACACCGGCGCCAGATGTGGAATGGCTGGCGGTGCGCGACGCCGTGAACCGGGCCGACGCGGCCGCCGCGCAGGCGTTCCGCGATACGGTGGACGCCCTGATCCTGCCGCGGGCCTTTTCGGCGGCGCCCGCGGAGGGCCGGATCGGCGCCTTCGCGTTCGGGGTTCTCGACGATGATGTTTTGGTCATCGAATCGGTCGCCACGGTCGAACGTCTGCGCGGCCGCGGCCTTGGCAGACGCGCCGTGAGCGCCTTGCTCCACTGGGCCAAGAACCAGGGGGCCCGAGCAGCTTGCCTGCAGGTGGTGGCGGCGAACAGACCGGCGCGGGCGCTCTACAGGGGGCTGGGGTTCGAGCGGGAACTGTACCGGTATCACTACCGCGTTGGCCCGGACCCTCAGGAATGAGGTCGTCCGATTAGGCGTCGAAGAGCGAACCCTGCCGCGTCGCTGCGGCGGCACTCGCGGGCTTAGGCTTCCCCATCTCTGCACCGGATGACGAACGCGTACGCGTCGTACGCCGGGCCGGCTTGGCGGACACGGATGGGTCAGGAGTCCCATCCGGCACCGCATTGACGGTCCCGTCGGCGAATTGCAGGCTGAGGCGGCTGGCTGCTGCAGCCTCGGCGGCGTGGCGGACCGGCAGGCCGGCGGCATCGCGGACCAGGACATAACCACGCTCCAACACGGCGTGATAGCTGAGCGAGCCCAGGAGATGCGCGAGGCCTTCGAGCCGGTCGCGGCGGCGCTCGATGCCGCGCAGTCCGGCCTGGGTCAGGCGATCCGTCAGGGCAACGAGGCGGTCGGCCCGACGCGCCTGCAGCGCTCGCGCCCGCTCCAGGCTGGCATCCCGGGCGACGACGAGGCGGCGGCCGAGTTGGGCCAGGGCCTCGCCCTTGCGCTGAACGTCGTTGCGCAAGGCGGTCAGCGGACGGTGATCGATCCGGGCCAAGCGCGCCCGCGCATTAGCTAGAGCCACGTCCGGCGAGCGGCGAGCCATGCGGTCGAGAAGGAGCTGCAGCCGGGCGCGGTGCCGGCTGGCGCCGGCCGCGAGCGCCGGGGCAAGGCGCGCCTCGGCGAGGTCGAGACGCTGACGCTTGGCAGCGAGGATGGCGTCCGCGCTCGGCAGGGCGCGGGCCAGCGCACGCAGGTCGGACCGGTCGCGCTCGACCCGGCGCCCGATCGATCCGATCGCGCGGGCCGAGAGATCCGTCACCGTGGCGATCAGGTCGGCGCGCACCGGTACGGCCATCTCGGCGGCGCCCGTCGGCGTCGGGGCCCGCCGATCGGAGACGTAATCGATCAGCGTGGTGTCGGTCTCGTGCCCGACCGCCGAGATCAGCGGGATTACGCTCTCGAAGGCGGCGCGGACAACGCATTCCTCGTTGAAGGCCCACAGATCCTCGATGGAGCCGCCGCCCCGGGCAACGATCAGCACGTCCGGGCGTGGGACAACGCTGTTCGGCCCCAGCGCGTTGAAGCCCCGGATCGCGGCGGCGACCTCTTCAGCCGCGCCGTCGCCCTGGACACGCACCGGCCAGACCAGCACGGGACGCGGGAACCTGTCCTCCAGCCGGTGAAGGATGTCGCGGATCACCGCCCCGGTGGGCGAGGTGACGACACCGACAACGCGCGGCAGGTAGGGAATGGCGCGTTTGTGCTCCGGGGCGAACAGCCCTTCCGCGGCAAGCTGCTTCTTGCGCTCTTCCAGCAGGGCCATCCAGGCGCCGAGTCCCGCCGGCTCCAGGCTCTCGACCACGATTTGATACGAGGATTTGCCCGCGAAGGTGGTGATGCGGCCGGTAGCGACCACCTCCAGTCCCTCCTGCGGCTTCTGGCGCAAGCGCCCGAACACGCCCTTCCAGACGACGGCGTCGATCCGGGCCTGTCCGTCCTTCAGGGAGAAATAGGCGTGGCCTGAGCCGTGCTGCCCGCGATAGCCGGAGATCTCGCCGCGCAGGCGGACATGGCCGAACGCATCCTCCAAGGTCCGCTTGAGTGCGCCTGCCAGCTCGCCGACCGACCATTCGGGCTGGTTAGCGGTGAGCACGCTGGTCGGCGGGATATCCGCCGCAGGCGAGGCTGCGGGGCGCGGAGGCGGCACGAGGGGCATGGGCGGACGCTAGAGCAAGCGGTGGAAAAGTGGAAACCGCATTTCCGACTCGATCAAAACCGACACGGAAGAGCAGTGACGATCGCGCGGCACTTTTCCCCCGGCGTTCCGCCGGTCATCGAAAATCCGCCTCCCAATCGCGGCCACCATAGAAGATGCGCAGGATCACCACCCGGTGATCCTCGACCATGAAGGCAATCGTCACGCGCCGGCCGAAGCCCACAGTGCGCAGGCCCGGGCGGAGATCGCTGTGCAGAGTCCCACGCTCGGAACCAGATTCGAGCCGCTGACAGAAATCCCGGATGCTCTGCTCGTAACCCGATGCGATGGTGGGAGTGCTGGCTTTCGCGATGGTGTCGTAGATCCAATCGAGGTCATCACCGGCGGCGGGCGCGTACGTGATGCTCCGACGCTTCATTTGCCATCCCGCATCCGCGCTTCGTGACGCCGACGCATCCGCTCGGCCATGTCTTTCGACGACACCGCGCGTTCGGGATGGGCTTTCATCTCGTCGTACGTCGCAACCACCTCGTCGCGAAGCCAGCGCTCTACGGCGGCGTCACGCTCTTGCAGCGCGCGGAGACCGGCGCGCACCACCTCACTCGCGCTTGCGAACGCGCCGGCCTTGACCTGGGAGTCGATGAAGGCCGCCTGTTCGATGGGAAGGCTGAAGGTTCGCTTCTCGGTCGCAGCCATGCGGGGTCCAGCGTGTGGGCGGTATGAAATGATCATACCGCCGACGGGAACGACCGCAATGGCAGACCGGCGCTGATTCGTAGCGCCGAAACGTTCGACGGCTTGAGGGTCGGCGAAGAGCCTGTGCTGCGGCGGCGAAGCCGCGCGTTCTTACTCCACGGCCAGTTCGCGCGGGGCGTCCGAGATCGTGATGCGCGGCACGAACAGCGACAGCACGAGCGTCAGCAGCGCCACCGCGAAAACCGTCCAGAACGTGCCGTGCAGGGCGTGCTGCAGCCCGTCGCGGATCGCGTCGCCGCCGGCCCCGAGGCTGGCGGGATCGTCGAGGAGGCGCCGGAGCTGGCCGGGATCGACCGCCGGCCCGCTCGCCGGATGCACCAGCCGGTAGTTCAGCACGGCCCCCAACGCGGTGGCGCCCAGGGTCGAGCCGAGGTTGCGCGCGAAGATGTTCGAGGCGGTGGCGGCGCCGCGCTGCGCCCAGGCGACGCTGTCCTGGATGATCACGATGGCGGCGGTCGAGAGGAAACCCATGCCGAGTCCCATCACGATGGAGCCGCAGGCGGCCACGATCGGCGAGGTCTCGGAACCCAGGGCGACGAAGGCCGTGGCGCCGAGCGGCAACAGGGCCGCGCCGAACAGGAGCGTCGGGCGCAGGCCGAAGCGCACGAAGTTGCGCGCCGCCGTGGTGGCGCCGATCGGCCAGCCGAGCACCATCAGCGTCAGGGTCAGGCCGGCGATCAGCGGCGATTGCCGGAGCACGCCCTGGACGTACATCGGCAGGAACGCGGTCAGCCCGATCACGGTCATGCCGGAGAGCAGGGTGGCGGCGTTGGTGGTGGCGATCGGGCGCTGCATCCAAAGGCGAATGTCGAGCATCGGGTCGGCGGCCCGCCGCTCCTGCAGCACGAACAGGATGGCGGCCACCACGAAGCCGAGGGCCGGCCACAGGGCCGCAGCCGCCGAGGTGCCGGCCTCAGTCAGCGCCATCATCAGCGCCGCGATGGCCGTGGTGAACAAGGCGGCGCCAAGCGCGTCGATCGGCCGGCTGCGGCGCTCGACGCTCTCCCGCAGGTAGAGCAGGAACAGACCGGCCGCGACGACGCCCACGGGCAGGTTGATCCAGAAGATCCAAGGCCAGCTCAGATGGCCGATGATCAAGCCGCCGACGAGCGGGCCTGCCACCGACGAGATACCCCAGACGCTGGCGAGATAGCCCTGGACCTTGCCGCGCTCGCGGGCCGGGTAGAGGTCGCCGATCACCGTGAGGCTCACCGGCTGGATCGCCCCAGCTCCAACGCCCTGTACAAGCCGGAACAGGATCAGCGAGGGCATCGACCAGGCGAGCCCGCACAGCAGCGAGCCGGCCAGGAAAACCGCGATACCGAACAGCAGCACGGGGCGCCGGCCATAGAGATCGGACAGCTTGCCGAACACCACCGTGGTGGCCGTCTGGGTCAGCAGGAAGGAGCCGAAGACCCAGGCGTAGAGGTGGAGGTCGCCGAGCTGCCCAGCAATCTGCGGCATAGCAGTCGAGACGATCGTCGCCTCGATGGCGATCATGAACATCGCCGCCATCACCGCGGCGAGGACCAGCGGGCGGCGCGTCTCGGAGGGGCTCGGCATCCCTGCGGTCTAGGCCCGCAGCCGCCAGCGACCTAGCGTTGGAGATGTGCTCCCGCATGGCCCCGCTTCCGAGCCGTGCGGGAACGCACACGGGCGGCTACGCTTCGAGCTCCGCGTCAAGGTCGCGTCCGCGGGTCTCAGGCAACAGGAACGCCGCGATGGTCCCGACCAGGCTGAAGGCAGCGAGGTAATAGGCCGGGGCCAGCCGATCGCCGGTCGCGGCGATCAGCCAGTTGATCACGTAGTTGGTGCTGCCGCCGAAGATCGAGACCGAGAGCGCGTAGACGATCGACAGCCCAGCGCTGCGCACCGCTCTCGGCAACGCCTCCGGGATGCCGACGATCACCGCGGCGGCATTGATCGAGGACAGGGCCGAGAGCAGGAAGGTCACCGCATAGACGCTGGCGGCGCTCGGCGCGCTCACAACCCAGGCGAAAGCCGGCACAGCCAGGACCAGAATCAGGGCTCGCGGCCAGATCATCAGCGGGCGCCGGCCGAAGCGGTCCGCAAGCCAGCCACCCAGAAGCGGAAAGATCACCGAGGCGAGGCCCAGGGCGATCGGTACGGCGGTGGCGGCGGTCTCGCTAAGGCCCAGGGTCGCGCCGGCAAAAACCGGCATGTTGGTGCCTACGGCGTTCGACACGGTCGAGGCGGCAATGACCAGGAAGGTCAGACCCAGCAGGCGGCCGTGCTCGCGCAACAAGCGCTTGACCACAGCCAGCGTCGAGGGAGCCGCATGCGGGTCCTCTTCGGCGCCGGCGGTCTCCGGCAGATGGCTCCGGATCACGAGGCCCACCGGGACCACGCACAGGCCCAAGGCGAACATCACCCGCCAACCCCAGGCCGACATCGCCTGGTCGCCGACGATGAGCGCCAGGAGCGTTGCGACGATCCCGGCGACCAGGGCAGCGCAGCCCTGGCTGGCGATCTGCCAGCTGGTCACGAAGCCGCGCTTGGCTGGGGGCGCAGCCTCGAGAAGGTAAGCGGTCGACGGGCCGACCTCGCCGCCCAGCGCCAAACCCTGGATGAGGCGCCCGGCAATGACGATCACCTGCGCCCAGCCGCCGATGGCCGCGTAGGACGGGCAGGCGGCCAGCATCAGCATGCCCAGCGCCATCAGCGCGATGGTGATGAGCATTGCCGGCTTGCGTCCGGCCCGGTCCGCGAAGGCGCCGATCAACACGCCGCCGATCGGCCGCATCACGTAGCCGATGCCGAAGAGAGCCAACGACGCCAGGAGGCTGTGGGTCGGGTCGGTCGCCGGGAAGAACGCCTCGCCGATCGGCTTGGCGAAGAAGGCGTAGACGGTGAAATCGTAGAATTCGAGGGCGTTGCCCAGCACCACGGCACCGACCGCCTTGCGATCAAGGGTGGGATGCGGCGTGGCTCCGGCGGGAATCGTCGTCCTGGCATCCATCAGCGCGTCGGCTCCCCGGCGGGCGGATGCTTGGCGAGTCCGCCGGTCACCGGCTCGGCCCCGTCAGCGATGGCTTCGTCGTAGCCCGCAAGCCAGTGCGTGCGTGCCTCCGTACCCTCGGCATAAGGACAGGCCTCGCGTGCAAGGCCCTTCCCGGGGGCAGCGCGTCCGAGAGCGTGCGTGTCGAGATCGTTCGGGGGCGAATCCATGCGGGCGCAGTTCCTCGTGTGTCGCGTTTGGCGCGATGTAGGGCACCCACGCGCGCCGGCGCCTCAATGAAGCGTGGGATCCGCGTCCGGCGGCGGAGAAACGGCCTCGCTGAACGGGAATTCCAGCACAACCTCGCCCGCGGCATCGGTGACGATCAGGCAGGCGGTCAACAGTCGGGCCTGGTTTTGCGGATTGGCAAGGGCCGCGCGGATCGTGTTCTGGGCTTTCTCCCAGGCCTGATCCGGATCGCGCAGTTCGCACCCGGTCGGATCGGTGATCGTGTCCGCACCGATTTGCGTGTGGAAGAAGTAGCGCGGCATGGCCGTCGTCCCCGGGGTCGCGCGCTCCTGCGAAGAGCGCATTCTCCAAATGGGGATCGGGACGGCTCAGGTCAGCACCGGGGTGTCCACCGGACCGGTCAGGAAGATCCATCCGTTACGATGCCGTGCGCGGTGCTCAGCCGTTGGCGGCTTGCGCCATGGGGGCCGAAGGGACCGGTCGGAGGGTGTGAACGGTGGCGGAAGCCGTCCCCGTGCGATGGAGCTTCTCCATCGCCATCAGCGGACGCAACTCGGGCTCGGCGAAATCCATCAGTCGGGCGTTGCGCCAGCGCGGCTTTCCGGCGCCGCGGCCGAACCAGCGCGGGCGTACCTCTTCGACGAGCAGCACGAGCCGGCCCGTCCAAGATTTGCGGAACCAGAAGCGCCCCGTCAGAGCCATCGTCCCATCCCCAGAAACGGACGCCGACCGACGCAGTCGAGCGCGCCGATACGGCCCCGCGATCGGCACTTCCAATATCGGATTTGGCCGCAGAAGTACCGATACATCTCGCTGGCGCACCGCAGATCGACCGATATCCACCGGTCGAGTTAGGTCGTAGGCAGCACTCAGCGCGCGAGGTGACGGAGCACCAGACCGACCACGAGGAGCCAGACGAGGCCTGATATCAGGTAGACGAAGCCACGCAGCAGCAGGGCTTCAAGGGCCCGGTGCGTGGAGCCCTGTTCGGCGGGTCCGATCCTGCGTTCGGCAGGCCGCGGCACCGGCTCGCTCACGTCGGCGGAAGACGCACCGAGGTAGCGCGTCAGGCTCTCCGGCAGGGGGCGTTCGTCAGTCTGCACGGGCACGCGATTCGTCGCCTCCGTCTGCGCGCGGCAAGAGAGCGCTTGCGGGTGAATCACAGAAGGACGCGTGATACTGATCACCGGCTCCGGCGGCACCGCCCGCCCTCGGTGTCCGGTCATGTCCCTGCCTCCTGTCCTGATCACAGGCGTCGCCGGATTCATCGGTAACGCACTCGCGCTGCGCTACCTCGAGGCGGGCCGAAGGGTCGTGGGCCTCGACAATCTCAATGCCTATTACGATGTCGGCCTGAAGGAGGCGCGGCTTCGACGCCTCCAACCGTTCGAAGGTTTCGGCTTCGAGCTCCTCGATCTGACCGATGGGCCCGGGCTCGACGCACTGTTCCGCCGCCAGGGTTTCCGCACCGTCATCCACCTCGCCGCACAGGCCGGTGTGCGTCACTCGTTGACGAATCCGCACGCCTACGCGTCGAGCAATCTCGTCGGCTTCCTCAACATCCTGGAAGCGTGCCGGCACGGCGGCATCGAGCACCTGCTCTATGCCTCCTCCAGCTCGGTCTACGGCGCAGTCACCGCCATGCCGTTCTCGATCCATCAGAACGTCGACCACCCGGTAAGCCTCTACGCGGCAACCAAGAAGGCCAACGAGCTGATGGCGCACAGCTACAGCCATCTCTACCGGCTGCCGACCACGGGCTTGCGCTTCTTCACCGTGTACGGGCCCTGGGGTCGGCCCGACATGGCAATGTCTCTGTTCACGCGCGCCATCCTGGCCGGCGAGCCGATCCGGGTGTTCAACGAAGGCCGGATGCGCCGGGATTTCACTTATATCGACGACATCGTCGCAGGGATCGTCGCCCTCGCGGAGAAGCCGGCCGCGCCGAACCCTACCTGGAGCGGCGCCGAACCTGATCCCGGCACCAGCGCGGCGCCCTACCGGGTCTACAACATCGGCAACAACGAGCCGGTGGAGCTGATGCGCATGATCGCGCTCCTCGAGGACTCGCTCGGACGGAAGGCCGAGACGATCCTGCTGCCGATGCAGCCGGGCGACGTGCCGGCGACCTACGCAGATATCGACGACCTGGCACGCGACACCGGGTTCCGGCCGGCAACCCCGCTGACGCTCGGGATCGAGCGCTTCGTCGCGTGGTATCGAACCTATCACGGCCTCTGAGCGCGCCGCCGATAGCCGAGGACGGCTGCGATCCCGACGAAGACCGCGAGCCCCGTCCACATCCCGCCCGCGCCGAGTTTCTCGACGACAACCCCAAGACGCTCCGGTTCGTCGAGAACCGCGATAGCCAGAGCGACGAGGCCGCAGAGCGTGACGAAGATCGCCAGCGTGCGAAAGGTCATCGTGGGCGCTCCGCTCCCGACACCGCCATAGACGCGATCCCCCGGCCAGCCGGTTCGACCTGCTTATGGCGTCACCGGCGTGATCCGCAAACGGACGGCATCGCAAGCTGGCTTCGCCTCCGAGCTTGTCCCCAACGCTCCAGCTTCCATCCGCCGCAGGCAGCTCAGCACGCGGCCACGTGTTGAGGGTCTGGTCGGCCCACGCAAACAGCGGAACGGCGGCTCTCGGGAGGCTAGGCCGTTGCACCATCTGCGTGTAATCATTTAGAGCTGTTCCAGGCAGGCAAGCTCTGCTCTAAACGCTGCCGCGCTAGCGGTCATAAGGAGGAAATCCATGCGTTCTTTCGTTTTCGGCGCCGTTCTTGCCGCCCTGATCCCGCTCTCGGCGCAGGCCCAGGAGGCTGGTGATGCGGCGGCAGGCGAGAAGGCGTTCGCCCCCTGCAAGGCGTGCCACAACTTCCAGAAGAACGGCGTGGGCCCGGATCTGAAGGGCGTCGTCGGGCGCAAGGCCGGCACCTACGAGGGCTACAACTACTCGGCCGCGCTGAAGAATTCCGGCCTCACCTGGGACGAGGCCACGCTTCACGAGTGGCTGAAGAACCCGAAGGCCAAGGTGCCTGGCACCAAGATGATCTTCCAGGGCTACCCGGACGACAAGAAGATCAACGACGTGATCGCCTACCTCAAGACGCAGTCCTAAGCGCGCGCGCCATCGCGCACTTGAAGCTGGGGGCATCCGCGCAGCCGCGCGGGTGCCCTTATGCGTTGTGAAACAGCGCGACGAAGCCGCGTTCGCACTACTCGGGGATCAGGCCGGCCTGCAGGCCGAGCCGCAGGGTGACGAGGTCGTTCAGCAGGTCCTTACGGCCCTGCATGTTGAGCCCGGTCCGATCGCCGGCCTCGTCGGGCACGCAGGCGAGCACGTCGCGCAGCGATTGTCCTGCAGCCGTCAGGAAGATGCTGACCTGCCGCTCATCAGCTCGGTCGCGGGCTCGCCGCACGCGACCCGAGGCTTCCAGACGCTTGAGCAGCGGAGTCAGGGTACCGGAATCGAGGAACAGGCGATTGCCGATCTCCTTGACCGACAGGCCATCCTCTTCCCACAACACCAGCAGGACAAGATATTGTGGATAGGTCAGCTCGTAGCGGCCGAGAAGAGTTCGGTAGGCGCGGCCGAACGCGTGCGCGGCGGCATAGACCGCGAAGCACAGCTGGTTGTCGAGGCGCTGCCGATCCCGTGGCGACGACTGGTCGACGCTCGCATGACCCGCTTGGTTCGGCTCAGCGCCGCTCTGCGAAGCAGTCGGGCCTGACATCGGATAAACTCTCTCTGGTAAAGGCGACCTATCGTACCGGTATGCCGACGGGCCACTCTTAGTCAGTTCGTCAAACCTGTACAATTCGCGGGGACAGGCGGCGTGCCACAGATCGCGTGCGGCGTTCAGCCATCCATAAGCGGGTGCAGGTCTCGTACCATCGCCTTCAGGCGTTCATCGAGGACGTGCGTGTAGATCTGCGTCGTCGAGATGTCGGCGTGGCCGAGCAATTCCTGGACGATGCGCAGATCGGCCCCGTTCTGCAGGAGATGACTGGCGAAGGCATGGCGCAGCACGTGCGGGCTCACGCGGTCTGCGCGCAATCCGGCGGCGACAGCCACAGCCTTCAGGTCACGGGCGAAGGCCTGCCGGGTCAGGTGGCCGCTGTCGCTGTCGGCTGGGAACAGCCAGGGGGATTCCTCCGGCACGGCCGCCAAGTGGGCGGTCATCGCGGCCCGGGACGCCTCGGTCAGCGGGACGAGGCGCTCGCGGCCGCCCTTACCCTTGATGAACAGGTAGCGCTCGCTCGTGGTGCCGGCGGCGCGCGGCAGGGCGACGAGTTCCGAGACGCGCAATCCCGTCGCGTAGAGAAGCTCGAGCAGGCAGACCATCCGGCGTGCGCGCCGCGCCGGCCCCGCCTCCTTGTCGGCCGCAGCCGCATGCGCAGTGGCCAGCAGCCCGTCGACCTCGGCGATCGACAACACCTTCGGCAAGGTCCGGCCCCGGCGCGGTCCGGAAACCGCGACGCTCGGATCGGCCTCGGCATAGCCCTCGGCGTAGAGAAACTTGTGGAAGCCGCGCACGCAGGACAGGCGCCGTGCGGCCGAAGACGCCATGAGACCGCGGGTCTCCAGATCGGCCACGAACGCCCGAAGGCTGTGCGTATCGGCCTCTTCGAGCGGGATACCTGCGCGATCCAGATAGGCCAGATAATCGTCGAGGTCGCGCTTGTAGGCTGCCAGCGTGTTGGCGCCTGCCCCGCGCTCGGCCGCCAGCATGTCGAGATAGGCGGCGACCTCCGGAGAGGGGGGCTGGGCCGGACTCCCTGCCGCCGCCGCGCTCAACGGTTGCCCGGCTGGAGCTTCGAAGCCGGGATGGTCACGATCATCTCCCGAGGGGTCGGCACCACGAAATTCGCCAGCGCGAACATCGCAGCGAAGACAAGACCGGCCAGGATCGCGAGGGTGGCGAAGAAACGGAACAGGGTCGGCACGTCGGTCGAACCTCGGGCAGACGAGCGCAGTCGGCGGGGAGGGGAGCGCGCGGAAAGCCACCCCCAGGATGTCGCGAGAGATCGGTTTCCACCACGCGATCGCGGCGCTGACAAGGCCCGCAAGGACACAGCGATGCGTTTCGCAGGCCGCTTGAATCGCGCTAAGAGCCTGGCACAGGATTGGAAGCCCCCGGCGAGGCGCGTACGGGGCGGCCGATAGGGAGCCGGAGACGCCGCGACCATGCGATGCTGCCGTCGATGAACGAAGAGGATGTCGGTGAACCGATCGAGGCGCGCCTGCGCCGGGCGCTGGGCCTGCGCTCGATCGTGCTCGTCGGCTTGATGGGAGCGGGCAAGAGCACGGTCGGCCGGCGCCTCGCCAGCCGGCTCGGTCTGATCTTCAAGGATGCCGACAGCGAGATCGAGGCGGCGGCCGGCCTGACCATCCCCGACATCTTCGCTATCTACGGCGAGCCGAGCTTCCGGGACGGCGAAGAACGGGTGATCTCGCGCCTGCTGCGGGCCGGCCCCCTCGTGCTGGCGACCGGCGGCGGTGCCTATCTGCGCGCGGCGACCCGGGATCGGATCAAGGAATCCGCCATCTCGGTCTGGCTCAAGGCCGATCTCGACGTCCTGATGCGGCGGGTGCGCAAGCGCGGAAACCGCCCTCTGCTCCTCACCGAGGATCCCGAGGCGACGATGCGCGACCTCATGGCGATCCGTCACCCGGTCTACGCGGCGGCCGACGTGGTGGTGATCTCCCGGGAGGTGTCGCACGACCGGGTCGTTCAGGACGTGCTGGAGGCGCTGGACGTCCACCTGAATGGCGGAAGCCCGAACTCCATCGCCGCCCAGTGACCTTGCAGTGAGTCTGTCCGTGACCGAGCCCTCGCCCCATCCGGTTCCCCTGACGGTCCACGTCCCGCTCGATGCCGGCCGCGCCTACGACATCCTGATCGGCCGCGGCCTCATCGAAACCGCCGGTGGGCAGATGGTCGCCCTCGGTGCCAGGCGGGCGGCGATCGTCACCGACGAGAACGTCGCGGCGCTGTATGCCGATCGCCTGCGGGACAGCCTGGAGCGCGCCGGCTTCAATGCCGGCGTGGTGACGGTGGCGCCCGGCGAGGCCTCGAAATCTTATGCTGGCTACGCTCAGGTCTGCGATGGCCTGCTGGCGCTGAAAGTCGAGCGCGGCGACCTGGTGGTTGCATTGGGCGGTGGCGTGGTCGGGGACCTCGCGGGGTTCGCGGCTGCGACCCTGCGGCGGGGCGTGCGCTTCGTGCAGGTCCCGACCAGCCTGCTCGCACAGGTCGATTCCTCGGTGGGCGGCAAGACCGGGATCAACGCCCCACTCGGCAAGAACCTGATCGGCGCCTTCCATCAGCCCCGCCTCGTCCTGGCCGACACGGCGGCGCTCGACACGCTGTCCGAACGCGAGATGCGCGCGGGCTACGCCGAAGTCGCCAAATACGGACTGATTTCCGATGCCGGCTTCTTCGATTGGTGTGAGGCGAACTGGCGGGGGATCTTTTCCGGCGGGCCGGAGCGCGAGGAAGCAGTGGCGTCCTGCTGCCGCGCCAAAGCGGCCGTTGTCACCCGTGATGAGCGGGAAGACGGCGAGCGTGCCTTGCTCAACCTCGGCCACACCTTCGGGCATGCCCTGGAGCGACTGACCGGCTACGACTCGGCCCGGCTGGTGCACGGGGAGGGGGTCGCGATCGGCACGGCCCTGGCCTTCCGGTTCTCGGCCCGGCTGGGTCTCTGTTCCGGACAGGATGCAGGCCGCGTCGCCAACCACCTCGCTCTCGCGGGACTTCCGACCCGGCTCCAGGCGGTTCCGGGCGGTTGCGGCGACGCCGACGCCCTCCTCGACGCGATGGCCCAGGACAAGAAAGTCCGCGACGGGGCCCTGACCTTCATCCTCGCCCGCGGCATCGGCCAAAGCTTCATCGCCCCCGGCATCGACCGGGGCGAGGTGCGGGCGTTCCTGCAGGACGAACTGGACGCCGATCCGCGCCCCTGATCGCGCCATCGGCCTTGCCTTGCGCCGGTCGGACCGCTATGAGCCTGCCACGTCCGGGACGGCGCGAACCGTCACGGAGGTCTGGCTCGGACCGTCCTTATCGGCGCTCGGGACAGACGTTCAAGATCGGTACGCCGATCTTGCCGGTTGCCGGTGTAGCTCAGTGGTAGAGCAGCGCTTTCGTAAAGCGAAGGTCGGGGGTTCAAATCCCTCCTCCGGCACCATTTTGTCTGACGGACAGCGCTAGCGCGTCCGATCATTCCCGAGTTCGGGTACTGGCGAGAGATCCCCGGGAGACGTCCCATTGGAACGTCACCGTGCTTGGCACCTCCCACGGAACCTGACGGCCTGTCCTGATGTAGGTCGATCTGTGCCGCGCGTCGGCTCAGCAGACGGGAACACGCCATGAAACCCGAGATCCTGGGCGTCCGGTTTATCCACGAGGGCTGGAGCAGGTTCGGGATCGCAACGGTGCGCCTCGCCGACGGCGCCGTGGTCGAGCGCGAGATCGAGGATCACGGCAACTCGGTGGGCGTCCTACCCTACGATCCCGAGCGGCGGGTCGCTACGCTGGTGCGGGAATTACGGGTGCCGCCTCTGTTCGCCGCTGGCGAGCACGTGCAATTGGAGGCGCCGGCCGGTCTGATCGACGCGGGCAGCCCGGAGGAGAACGGCCGCCGCGAGGTGCTGGAGGAAGTGGGCCTGCGCCTGCGCGATCTCGAATTCGTGGGCGCCACCTATTCCTGCGCCAGCCTGACAACGGAGAAGCTGCACCTTTATCTGGCGCCCTACGGGCGAGCTGACCGGACTGAGGATGGCGGCGGCGCAGACGGCGAGCACGAGAACATCCGGATCGTCGAGATCCCCCTCGCTGACCTCGCCGGGAGGGCGGACCGGGCCGAACTCACAGACCTGAAGACGCTGACGCTGATCCTGGCGCTTCGCGCACGGCACCCGGAGCTTTTCGCGGCGTGAGAATCCGCTATCGCGTATTCGTGCAATGGTTGATCACCGGCGCAGTGGTCTTCGCGGTCGCCTGGATCGCGTTCCACCTGCGCTGAGTAGAACCCCGTCCCAGGAATCGAAGCGATGAGCGAAGACGCCGGCACCGCCGAACCGCACGGCCTCGACCGGGGTCTGACCAATTACGGCGACCGTGATTTCGCGCGCTACCTGCGTCGCTCCTTCGCCCGATCGATGGGGATCTCGCGCACGCTCCTCGACAAGCCGGTGATCGGCATCGCCATGACGCCGTCCGGCTTCAACAACTGCCATCGCGGCATGCCGGAGCTGGTGGAGGCGGTCTCGCGCGGGGTGCTGGCGGCGGGAGCCCTGCCGATGCCGTTCCCGACCGTGTCGCTCGGCGAGGTTTTCCTCAATCCAACCAGCATGATGTACCGCAACCTCATGGCCATGGACACGGAGGAGATGATCCAGGCCCAGCCGATGGACGCGGTCGTGCTGATCGGCGGCTGCGACAAGACCGTGCCGGCCCAGCTGATGGGCGCGGCCTCCGCGGGCCTGCCGGCGATCCAGGTGGTGACCGGCCCGATGTCGACCGGCCGCCACCGGGGCCAGCGTCTCGGCGCCTGCACGGATTGCCGGGGTTTCTGGGCGAAGTACCGCGCCGGCACGGTGGATGCGGAGGAGATCGCCGAGGTCGAGGGAAGGCTCTCGGTCACGGCCGGCACCTGCGCGGTGATGGGCACGGCCTCGACCATGGCGTGCATCGCCGAGGCGCTCGGCATGTCGCTGCCGGGGACCGCCGCGATCCCGGCGGTGCATTCGGACCGGCTGGTCGCCGCCGAGGAGACCGGGCGCGCGGCCGTGCGGCTCATCCAGACCAAGATCACCCCGGCCCAGGTCATCACTCGGAAGTCGGTGGAGAACGCGATCCGGGTCCTGATGGCGGTGTCCGGCTCCACCAATGCCATCGTGCATCTGACGGCCATCGCTGGGCGCCTTGGCATCCGCATCCCATCCGGCCGCTTCAACGAGATCTCGGACGAGACGCCGGTGCTCGTCGATCTGAAGCCGGTGGGCGAGGGGTATATGGAGGATTTCCATGCCGCCGGCGGCATGGGCGCACTGCTGCGGGAATTGCGCCCGCTCCTGCACCTCGACACCGTGGACGTGGAGGGCCGCACCCTCGCAAAGCGCCTTGACGAGCCGCCCGGCTGGGTCGACCGCGCGGTGATCCGCGCGTTCGACAACCCGGTCTCGCCGGTGGGCGGGCTGGTGGCGCTCAGCGGCAATCTCGCCCCCGACGGAGCGATTTTCAAGCGCGCCGCCGCGACGCCGGCGCTGTTCGAATCCGAGGGGCGGGCGGTGGTGTTCACCGGCCTCGAAGACCTGAGCCGCCGCATCGACGACCCGGATCTGGACGTGGCGCCGGGCGACGTGTTGGTGCTGCAGAATGCCGGGCCGCATGCCGCCGGCATGCCCGAGGCCGGCTATCTGCCCATTCCGAAAAAACTCGCCCGGGCGGGGGTCAAGGACATGGTGCGGATCTCCGACGCGCGGATGTCCGGCACCGCCTTTGGGTCGATCGTGCTGCACATCGCCCCGGAAGCGGCCATCGGCGGTCCGCTCGGCGCCGTACGCGACGGCGACCGGGTCCGCCTGTCGATCCGCGACAAGCGGATCGACCTGCTGGTGGACGAGGCCGAGATCGCCCGGCGGCTCGCGGACCATCAGCCGCCGCCGGCACCCAAGCGGGGCTACAAGGCACTCTACCGGCGCACCGTCACCCAGGCGCCGGAGGGTTGCGATTTCGACTTCCTGATCGGCGACGGCGAGCCCGGCTGAAACGCGGCTTGATCCTCAGCCGACCCAGGGCCATCGTTCGACGAAGAATCGGGAGGAGTCGAGAGCATGACGCGCGCCTGCATCGTGGGCTGGGCCCACACCCCCTTCGGCAAGCTCGAGGAACCGGATGTCGAGGGCCTGATCGCACGGGTGTCGGGCGAGGCGCTGGAGCATGCCGGCGTCGATGAATCCCAGGTCGACGGGATCTATGTCGGCGTCATGAACACCGGCTTCTCGAAACAGGGCTTCGAGGGGTCTCAGGTCGCACTGAACCGGCCGGGCCTCGCGCATGCGCCGGCGACCCACCTGGAGAATGCCTGCGCCACCGGCTCGGCGGCACTCTACGCGGCCCTCGACTTCGTCGATAGCGGCCGCGGCCGGATCGCCCTGGTGGTCGGCGCCGAGAAGATGACGGCGAAATCCGTGGCCGAGACCGGAGACATCCTGCTCGGCGCCTCCTACCGGAAAGAGGAGGCTGACATCGAGGGTGGCTTCGCCGGTGTGTTCGGGCGGATCGCAGCGGGCTACTTCCAGCGTTACGGCGACCGCAGCGCGGAACTCGCCCGCATTGCTGCCAAGAACCATCGAAACGGTGTGGCCAACCCGTACGCGCAGCTCCGCAAGGATCTCGGCTACGAATTCTGCAACACGGTCTCCGAGAAGAACCCCTATGTTGCAGCACCGCTTCGACGCACCGATTGCTCGCTGATCTCGGACGGCGCCGCCGCCATCGTGGTGGCGGATTCCGAGACTGCCGAGGGGCTGACCCGTGCGATCGGGTTCCGCGCCCGAGCACATGTCAACGATATCCTGCCCCTGTCGCGCCGGGATCCGACCGAATTCAAGGGCGCGCGGCTTGCCTGGGAGAAGGCCCGCGCGCAGGCCGGGATCGGCAACAGTGATCTGTCGTTCGTCGAGACGCACGATTGCTTCACCATCGCCGAGCTCATCGAGTACGAGGCGATGGGGCTGGCCGAACCCGGCCAGGGCTTTCGCGTCGTGCGCGAGGGCCTGACCGAGAAGGGCGGACGGCTGCCGATCAATCCGTCCGGCGGGCTGAAGTCCAAGGGCCACCCGGTCGGCGCCACCGGCGTCTCGATGCACGTGATGGCCTGCCTCCAGCTCATGGGCGAGGCCGGTGAGATGCAGGTTCCCGGCGCGAACCTGGCCGGGATCTTCAACATGGGCGGCGCGGCGGTGGCGAACTACGTGTCGATCCTGGAGCGGCGGCGATAGCGCGACCCAGCCTAGGATTGGTGGCGGAGAGGGGGGCGATCCCCCTCAGCCGAGTTTGTCCAGCGCCTGCGCGAGGTCTGCGATCAGGTCGGCCTCGTTCTCCAGCCCGATCGACAGCCGCACGGTCTCCGGGCCGACCTGAGCCGCGGACTTTTCACCCTCAGGCAGCTGCCGATGGGTGGTCGAGGACGGGTGGATCGCGAGCGATTTGATCTCGCCGATGTTGACGAGGTGCGAAATCAGCTCGAGCCCCGCGATGAATTTCAGCGCGGCCGACTCGCCGCCCTTGAGCGCGACGGTAAAGATCGAGCCCGGCCCCTGCGGGGTGTAGCGCTGGGCCAATTCTTCCCCGGGCTGCCCCGGCAGGCCGGGATAGCTCACCCAGGCCACCGCCGGATGGTCCTTGAGGAAGGCCGCGACAGCCCGGGCATTGGCGCAGTGCCGCTCCATGCGCAGCGGCAGGGTCTCGATGCCCATCAGCGTCAGGAACGCGTTCATCGGCGACAGGCCGGGCCCAAGATCGCGCAGGCCGAAGAACCGGCAGGCCGCCGCAAAGGGCGTCTCCGGGAAGCTCTTGGTTAGGACGAGGCCGTCGTAGTCCGGCCAGGGCTCGGTGATCAGGTTGTAGCCGCTGGTCCGGGTCCAGTCGAAGGAGCCGGCATCGCAGATCATGCCGCCGATGGTCTGGCCCGAACCGCTCAGGAACTTCGAGGTCGAGTGCCAGACGATGTCCGCACCGTGCTCGATCGGCCGGATCAGGGCCGGCGAGGCCAGGGTGTTGTCGACGACGAGGGGTAGGCCGTGGCGCCGGGCCACCGCGGCGATCCCGTCGAGGTCCACCACCGAGGCGCACGGGTTCACGATCGACTCGCAGAAGATGGCCCGGCATTCCGGCGTGATCGCCGCCTCGAAATCCTCCGGCCGCATGCCGCGGGCGAAGCGCGGCTTCAGATCATAGCGGCCGTCGAGCCGGCGCATCAGACCGAGGGAGCCGCCGAACAGGCGCGGCGAGGCCACGTAGGCGTCGCCGCTCTTCATCAGAGTCATCAGCACGAGCATCATCGCCGACTGCCCGGATGACACCGCGACGCCCGCCTTGGCGCCTTCGAGATCGGCGACCCGCCGCTCCAGAGCGGCGACCGTGGGGTTCGAGCCCCGTGAATAGGAAAAGCCGGAGCGGCGGCCGGCGAAGATGTCGGCCGCCTGCTCGGTGGAATCGAACACGAAACCGTTTGTGAAATAGATCGGCTGGACCCGCGCGCCGGTGGCGGGGTCCGGCGCCGCGCCGGCATGGATGGCCCGGGTCGCGAAACGATGCTTGCGGCTCAAATCCGTCATGGCTCTCGGTCGGCTGTTCGACGCCCGGATCGTGGATGCGCCCGAGCCGGAAAAGGCTTCACGCCGCGCGATGGATGAAGGCCTGCAGGGTTCGGACCAGAGTCGTCGGCTCGTAGGGCTTCGGGATGAAGCGAGCCCCGTCGGGCATGTCGTTGGGCCCGGGCGTGCCCATGCCGGAGACGACCAGCACGGGAATCCCAGGCCACCGATGCGCCACCAAGCGGGCCAGGGCAAACCCGTCCATCGAACCCTGCGGCATGTCGACATCCGTCATCAGGACGCCGACATCGTCGCGATTTTCCAGGACCTTGAGCGCCTTGTCGGCGTGACTGGCCTCCAACACGGTGAAGCCGGCATCGGCCAGGGTGTCCGACGCCTCCATCAGCAGAAGGCCGTCATCTTCCACGAGCAACACGACGGGTTGGTCGGATGGGCTCTCTGACATCAGACCTGCAAAGGTTAAAGCCGCGACGTTCGAAGCCCGCGCCGTATGCCCCGGGCCTGTCCCCGTCAAGGCGCGGGAGCTTCCGCTTCAGGCGGCCTCCTCGCGCTTGCCGAGGCGCTTATCGAGGTAGGTGTCGACCGTCTGGGTCAACTCGTCGACCTTGCCGTCGAAGAAGTGGTTGGCCCCCTCGACCATCTGGTGCTCGATGATGACGCCCTTCTGCACCTTCACCTTCTCGATCACCGGCATGACATCCCGGGCCGGCGCGACCCGGTCTTCGGAGCCGTGCACGAAGAGACCGGAGGAGGGGCAGGGGGCCAGGAAGGTGAAATCGAAGCGGTTGGCCATGGCGGCGATCGAGATGAAACCCTCGATCTCAGGACGGCGCATCAGCAGCTGCATCCCGATCCACGCGCCGAAGGAAACGCCGGCGATCCAGCACGACTTCGCCTCCGGATTGACCGACTGCACCCAATCGAGGGCTGCGGCAGCGTCGGACAGCTCGCCCGAGCCGTGATCGAACGCGCCCTGGCTGCGGCCGACCCCGCGGAAATTGAAACGCAGGGATGCAAAGCCGCGATTGGCGAAGGTGTAAAAAAGATTGTACACAATTTGATTGTTCATCGTACCCCCGAATTGGGGGTGCGGGTGCAGCACGATGGCGATCGGCGCGCCGCGCTTCTTGGGGGCCTGGTAACGGCCTTCCAGACGTCCGGCCGGGCCGGTGAAGATGACTTCAGGCATCGTTCGACTCTCGTTTCAGCGGTCGCCGGCCGCGCGATCGTGGGCAGTGGAGAGGCAGCCTTGACTCGCCGCACGCACACCATACAAACGCTCTTAGAATTGTTCTAGGCGATTAGAACTATTCTAAAGTAGCTTAGACGGCGTGCAATGCTTGCGCGCTGCACCAGCCTCACGGTTGGCGAGACCTCATTTGTCGGCGCGCCTTAGCACGGCGAGCCGGGGCGCGGGCAAGGAATTGTAACGCGCTGCAGCAGGGGACGACACGGAATCAGCATGAGCCGGGCCCGCGCCTATCTCGATCACAACGCGACCGCCCCCGTCCGCCCCGCCGTGGCGGAGGCGGTGGCACGCGCGCTGATGCTGCCCGGCAATCCCTCATCGATCCACCAGGAAGGCCGTGCGGCGCGTGCAGCCCTCGAAGCCGCCCGCGCCCAAGTCGCTGCCCTGATCGGCGCCCGTCCGGCACAGGTGGTCTTCACTAGTGGCGGGACCGAAGCCGCGAATGCGGTTCTGTCCGGGGCGCTCGGCCGACGCGGGCAGCCGAAGCCGACCCGCCTTCTCCATACGGCGACGGAACACCCCTGCGTAGCCGCCGGCCATCGCTTCCCCGAGGGCGCGGTCGAGTTGCTGCCAGTTACGTCGGCCGGCGTGATCAACCTCGCCGCCCTCGAAAGTCGTCTCACAGCGCTCGCGGGCGAGAATGTGCTCGTCTCAGTCCACGCCGCCAACAATGAGACCGGTGCCGTCCAGCCTCTGGCCGAGATCGTAGCCTTGGCCCGCGCCCATGGCCGGGTGCTGGTGCACAGTGATGCCGTACAGGCGGTTGGCAAGATCGCCCTCGATATGCAGGCCCTCGGCCTCGATGCGCTGACCCTCTCGGGCCATAAGTTCGCCGCCCCGAAGGGCGTCGGGGCGATGATCCTGGCCGACGACGTCGCCCTGGACGCGGCCTTCCTGCGCGGCGGCGGGCAGGAGCAGCGCCAGCGCTGCGGCACCGAATGCCTGCCGGCCATCGTCGGCATGGGTGAGGCGGCGCGGATCGCCGGCGAGGCGCTCGTCCCGGAGGCCGCGCGCCTGTCGGTCCTGCGCAACCGGATCGAGGCCGGTGTGCTCGCCCGATCCCCCGATGCGGTGGTGTTCGCGGCCGATGCGCCGCGCCTGCCCAACACGCTCAGCTTCGCGGTCCCGGGCCTCGATGCCCCTGCGGCGCTGATCGCCCTCGACCTCGCCGGCGTGGCGGTATCGTCGGGCTCGGCCTGCTCCTCAGGCAAGGTCGCGCGCTCGGCGACGCTGGCGGCGATGGGTGTCGATTCCGAGCTTGCCGGGGGTGCGCTGCGCGTTAGCCTCGGCTGGAACACGGTGGACGAGGATGCGTCACGCTTTCTCGACGCCTTCGAACGGGCCTTGCAGCCCCTATATAAACGGCGAGGGTACGCGGCCTGAGCGACCGCGTTCCACGCTTTCCGACAGACGCTTCCCGGTCCTTGAAACCGGGCTTGCCAGGAGATGCTGATGCCTGCCGTGCAGGAAACAATCGACCGGGTCCGCTCGATCGACCTCGACCAGTACAAGTACGGGTTCGAGACCACCATCGAGATGGAGAAGTCCGAGAAGGGCATCTCCGAGGATGTCGTGCGCTTCATCTCGGCCAAGAAGAACGAGCCGGCCTGGCTGCTGGAATGGCGCCTCGACGCCTATCGGCGCTGGCTGACCATGAAGGAGCCGGAGTGGGCCCGCGTCTCGTACGACAAGGTCAATTATAACGACATTTACTACTACGCGGCGCCCAAGCGCCCGGCGGCGATGTCGCTCGACGAGATCGATCCGGAGATCCTGAAGACCTACGAGAAGCTCGGCATCCCGCTGCGGGAGGTCGAGGTGCTGGAAGGCATCGCGCCGGAGCGCCGCGTCGCGGTCGACGCCGTGTTCGACTCGGTGTCGGTGGCCACGACCTTCAAGAAGGAGCTCTCGAAGGCCGGCGTGATCTTCATGCCGATCTCCGAGGCGGTGCAGGAATATCCGGAGCTGGTGCAGAAGTACCTGGGCACGGTGGTGCCTTCGACCGACAACTTCTTCGCCACGCTGAACTCGGCGGTCTTCTCCGACGGCTCGTTCGTGTACATTCCGCCGGGCGTTCGCTGCCCAATGGAATTGTCGACCTATTTCCGCATCAACGAGCGCGACACCGGCCAGTTCGAGCGCACGCTGATCATCGCCGACAAGGGCTCCTACGTCTCGTATCTCGAGGGCTGCACCGCCCCTAAGCGCGACGACAACCAGCTCCATGCCGCGGTGGTCGAGCTGGTGGCGTTGGACGATGCCGAGATCAAGTACTCGACCGTTCAGAACTGGTACCCGGGCGATAACGACGGCAAGGGCGGCATCTACAACTTCGTCACCAAGCGTGGCGATTGCCGCGGCGCCCGCTCGAAGATCTCCTGGACCCAGGTCGAAACCGGCTCGGCGATCACCTGGAAGTACCCGTCCTGCATCCTGCGCGGCGACGAGTCTCGCGGGGAGTTCTACTCGATCGCGGTGTCGAACGGCATGCAGCAGGTCGATTCCGGCACCAAGATGATCCACCTCGGCAAAAACACCACCAGCCGGATCATCTCGAAGGGTATCTCCGCGGGTCGTTCGCAGAACACCTACCGGGGCCTCGTCTCCGCCCACAAGAAGGCGACGAACGCCCGCAACTTCACCAACTGCGACTCGCTGCTGATCGGCGACCAGTGCGGGGCGCACACCGTGCCCTACATCGAGTCGAAGAATGCATCCGCGGTGTTCGAGCATGAGGCGACCACCTCGAAGATCTCCGAAGACCAGAAGTTCTACTGCCTGCAGCGCGGCCTCTCCGAGGAGGAGGCGACCGCCCTCATCGTCAACGGCTTCGTCCGTGACGTGCTGCAGCAGCTGCCGATGGAGTTCGCCGTGGAAGCCCAGAAGCTGATCTCGATCAGCCTCGAAGGCTCGGTCGGCTAGGCCTTCAGCGGATCGAAGCAACAGAGCGATCACGGCACCTGCGCCGTGATCGCAGACCGGATCGAGCGAAGGTTTCGACGCTCAAGATCCGTGCGGAAGAGCTTTCAGAATGGCCGTCCCGGTGGCGGCACGACAGGAACTGACGGCGCGCAGTTGGCGTACGGGTCCGACCCGCCGTTCGATAGGACTTGAACTAACATGTTGGAAATCAAGAACCTCGTCGTACAGATCGAGGACAACCGCATCCTGAACGGCCTGAACCTCACTGTGAACGACGGCGAGGTCGCGGCGATTATGGGTCCGAACGGGTCCGGCAAATCGACCCTGTCCTATGTCATCGCCGGCAAGGAGGACTACGAGGTCCTCGACGGCGAGATCCTGCTCGACGGGCAGAACGTGCTGGAGATGGGCGCCGACGAGCGCGCCGCCGCCGGCGTCTTCCTGGCCTTCCAGTACCCGCTGGAGATCCCCGGCGTCGGCACGATGACGTTCCTCAAGGCCTGCCTCAACGCCCAGCGCCGGGCGCGCGGCGAGGGCGAGATCTCGACCCCGGACTTCATCCGCAAGGTCAACGCTGCGGCGGACAAGCTCGAGATCAACAAGGAAATGCTCAAGCGCGCCCTCAACGTCGGCTTCTCCGGCGGCGAGAAGAAGCGCATGGAGATCCTCCAGATGGCGCTGCTGGAGCCGAAGTTCTGCGTGCTCGACGAGACCGATTCCGGCCTCGACATCGACGCCTTGCGCATCGTCTCCGAGGGCGTGAACGCATTGCGGGCCCAGGGCCGCTCGTTCCTGGTGATCACCCACTACCAGCGGCTGCTCAACCACATCGTGCCCGACACCGTGCACGTCATGTCGAAGGGCCTGATCGTGAAGACCGGCGGCAAAGAGCTGGCGCTCGAGCTCGAAGCGTCGGGCTATGCCGAGTACCGCACCAACGAGGCCGCGTAAGCCCATGGCCGACATCCAGAACCTGCGCACCAGCGCCGAGACCGGGCTGTCGAGCCTGTTCGAGTCGGCGCGCAAGAGCTTCGCCTCGGAAGAGGCGATCGCCCGCGAGGAGGCGTTCCGTTTCTTCGAGGCCACTGGCCTGCCGAGCCGGCGGGTGGAGGCGTTCAAGTACACCGACCTGCGCGCCGCCATGAAGGAGGCCGTACCCCCGGCTGAGGCTCCGTCGCCGGAGGCCGCTCAGGCGGCCGTCGCCTCCGCGAAGGGTTTCGCTGGTCTCGACGCCGCGCGCCTGACCTTCGTCAACGGGCATCTCATCCGGCCGCTCTCGGACCTCGACGGATTGCCGGCCGGCCTCACGGTCACGCCGCTCAACGACGCGATGGGCAAGAGCGATGTTCGCCTCAGGCTCCTGGCTCCTGTCGAGCAAGCCCGTGAGAACCCGGTCTACCAGCTCAACACCGCCTTCCTGGCCGACGGCGCGCTGATCTCGGTGGCAGCCGGCACGAAGATCGAGCGCGCTGTGCACCTGCGCTTTATCGGCACCGGGACCGATGGCTTCTCAACCGCCACGCGGGTGCTGGTCGATCTCGGCGCGGGCGCGGAGATCACCGTGTTGGAGAGTCACGAGGGACCGGACGGTCTCACCTACCAGCCGAACGACGCCCTCGACGTGCGGGTCGGCAAGCAGGCGGTGTTCCGCCATGCCCGGCTCAACCGCGAGGGGAACGCCGCCATCGCGCTCTCGACGATCAGCGTGCGTCTCGATGACGAGTCACATCTGGAGACGGTCAATCTGGTCACTGGTGCCGTCCTCTCCCGCCACCAGATCTTCATGCATGTCGCGGGCGAAAACGTGAACGCCGTCGTCAACGGCGCTGCGATGCTCGGCAACGGCCAGCTGGCTGACTCGACTCTGCTGGCCGACCACGCGGCCGTGGGCGGCGTGGGCCGCGAGATGTTCAAGACGGTGATCGACGGGAACGCCACCGGCGTGTTCCAGGGCAAGATCATCGTCCGGCAGGCCGCGCAGCAGACCGACGGCAAGATGAAGTCGGATTGCCTGCTCCTCAGCGACGAGGGGCAGATGATGAACAAGCCGGAGCTGGAGATCTTCGCCGACGATGTCGCTTGCGGCCACGGTGCCACCTGCGGCGCGCCGGACGACGATCTGCTATTCTACCTGATGGCCCGCGGCCTGCCCCGTGCGGTGGCCGAGAGCCTCCTGGTCCAGGCGTTCGTCGGCGAAGCGATCGAGTCGGTCACGCACGAGGGCGCTCGCGCAGCGCTGATCGGCGAGATCGAGGCCTGGCTGGCGGCACGCGCTTGAAGTCTCGGCCGATCTCGTTTCGGGATCGGCCGACCTCGCGAACCTGAATTGCATCCGGCCCGACGGCGAAGCCGCCGCGATGGGATGAGATAGGGTCCGCGAACTGCTGTCTGGAGGCTTCGTTCGAAGTCTCTGCTTCACTCCGGCGCCTCCGAGGAGGTGGCCCATGGGACGGACTTAGGTCTCAGAAGGTCGCGACGATGAACGCACCCGTCCTCACCACCGGCTACGACGTCGCGGCGATCCGCAAGGACTTCCCGATCCTGTCGCAGACGGTCTACGGTAAGGCACTGGTCTATCTCGACAATGCCGCTTCGGCGCAGAAGCCGCGCCAAGTGATCGACGCGATGGTGTCGTGCATGGAGACCGGCTATGCCAACGTCCATCGCGGCCTGCACTTCATGGCGAACGCCGCGACCGAAGGCTTCGAAGGCGCCCGCGAGACCACGCGTCAGTTCCTCAACGCGGCCTCCACCGATGAGATCATCTTCACCCGCAACGCCACCGAGGCCTACAATCTCGTGGCCTCCAGCATGGGCTGGGCCGGGCTGATCGGCGAGGGTGACGAGATCATTCTGTCGATTATGGAGCATCACTCCAACATCGTGCCCTGGCACTTCCTGCGGGAGCGGCGCGGTGCCGTAATCAAGTGGGCGCCGGTCGACGAGGAGGGCAACTTCCTGGTCGAGGAATACGAGAAGCTGTTCACGCCGCGCACCAAGATGGTCGCGATCACCCAGATGTCGAACGTTCTCGGCACCGTGACGCCGGCCGAGGAGATCGTCCGCATCGCCCACGCCCACGGCGTGCCGGTGCTCCTCGACGGCGCCCAGAGCGCCGTCCACCAGCCGATCGACGTCCGGGCGCTGGACTGCGACTTCTTCATCTTCACCGGCCACAAGGTTTACGGTCCGACCGGTATCGGCGTTCTTTACGGCAAGAAGGAATGGTTGGAGCGGCTCCCTCCGTATCAGGGCGGCGGCGAGATGATCCGGACGGTCAGCCAGGATACGGTTACCTATAACGACCCGCCGCACCGCTTCGAGGCCGGCACACCGGCAATCATCGAGGCGGTCGGGCTCGGAGCAGCCCTCGAATACATGCTGGGGCTCGGCCGGGAGAACATCGCGGCGCACGAGGCGATGTTGACCCGCTACGCCCACGAGCGGCTCGGCGCCATGAACGCCCTGCGGATCATCGGGACCGCCAAGGGCAAGGGTGGCGTCGTCAGCTTCGAGATGAAGGGTGCCCACGCCCACGATATCGCCACGGTGATCGACCGTCAGGGCGTCGCGGTGCGCGCCGGCACCCATTGCGCCATGCCGTTGCTCACGCGCTTCGGTGTGACGTCCACCTGCCGGGCGTCGTTCGGCCTGTACACGACCACCGCCGAGATCGATGCTCTTGCCGAGGCACTCGGCAAAGCCGAGATGATGTTTGCCTGATCGGCGCAGCGTCCCAAACCTGATCGTGCGGGCGATGCGTGAGCCGCGAGGAAACCGGTTCCGTTTGGGCGGCACCGGGGGAGAATGAAACCATGAGCACCGACGCTACAATCACCGGCGGCGCCAACGCCCCCGCGGTCGAAGCCGCTTCGGCGATCCCGCCTGCCGAACTGGATCGCCTGACCGACGACATCGTCGCCGCGCTGAAATCCGTCTACGATCCGGAGATCCCGGCCGACATTTACGAGCTCGGCCTGATCTACAAGGTCGATATCGGAGACGATCGGAAGGTCGCGATCGACATGACCCTCACGGCCCCGGGTTGCCCGGTGGCCGGGGAGATGCCGGGCTGGGTCGAGAATGCCGTCAGCGCCGTACCGGGTGTGCAATCCTGCGCTGTGACGATGGTGTTCGATCCGCCGTGGGATCAGAGCCGGATGTCCGACGAGGCCCGCGTCGCCCTGGACATGTGGTAGGGCCGCGCGAGCAGGCCATTGCTCAGAACCGAAGCGGCCTGTCGAACGCCGCCTGACACGCGGATCGAATAGGCAAACGCTCAATCGTGTGCCTATTCGGAAACAGTATCGTCGCCAATATGCATTCTATACCAGCAAACCCTGAGCAATTGCGGCAGAAGCAATTACTACTGGCCGTACCATCCGCCCCGAAAACGGAGTTTCACGCAGGTTTTCCCGACGTGACACTGGCCTTCATGGAAGCAAGAGTGGCTCGGTGGCAGAAATTTGATTCGGCCTCGACTGTCTAATAAGTCCAGCCAGCTTCGCAGCATATATCAATCTACGCTGGCATTAAGATCTCGTTAACCACGATTGCGCACAGGGGTCATGCGGCTGCTGGTTTGGGCGGCGCCGCTCGGTGCGAATGGTGGGGACGGATGGGTCCGGGTTACGTGGTCGCGGCACTCCTTGAAGGGGCCGGACTCAGCGGTCTCGTATTGGCCGCGGTGGTGATACGTACCGAGCGGAAGACGCGCGTGGCCGAGTTGCGCAATGTCCTTCGATCAGGTCAGAGCGCGGTCGCGGCTGCCGGACCGGCTTTGCAGAACCGCTGGCGTGTGAGCGCGCCGCGTGTCGTCAACGTACCCGTGGTCACGGCAAACCGCGGTGCCGGGCGGCTCCGCGAATCCGCAGCCCGTTCGGCCCTGGGTCGCGCCTTTGCGCGGACCAATCTTCCGGCGGCGCGGGCCCCGTCGGTCTCGATCAGCGCAGAATGATGTCGAGGCCACTGCCGAGCAGGGTGACGGCGCTGAGCAGGAACATGAACTTCAGGTCTTCGAAACGGGTACTCATGACAGGTCCTTTATTTATCAAGGGGTTCGTCGGGCTCGGATGCTGCATTATCACCTGATTAACGACTCTTTCGCGAGTCGTTTCAGGAACTGTTAGGGATTGGTCCGCGCTTTCCATTTAGTAAGGTTGACGACCGGTTAAGATTGCCTCGTCCTGTTGAACCGGTCTTAACGGTTCCCCGACGGGCCGGCGGTGCGGCGACGCACGGTCGTGTGGCATCCAGAAAGGCGCAGGCCCATGACGCAGCGGCCGTCAAATTCCCTCGTGCGGGCGCGCGACTGGATGTTCCAGGATCGCCGAACCGGCGCCATCACGGTCGCGCAATGGCCCAATCTGCCACTGTGGTTATTCCTCGCGCTGACGTTGGCAACTTGGATCGCTCGCGGCGCTGAGCCTGCTGCGTCCTGGCTCGCCTTTGCGGCGGACCTCGCCCTCGGCTGGTGGGCGATCGATGAGCTTGTGCGCGGCGTGAATCCCTGGCGCAGGCTTCTCGGACTCGCGACGCTGATCGGCCTTGCGACGCTCTTCGTGCTGCGGCGGGCCGGCTGACGGTTCCACGGCGAACGCCGCCGATGAAGACTTTTATCCGGAGCTACCGCCAAGTATACAACTTCGCTAAATTTGCCATACGACGATAGATTCAACCTGTGCTGAATTTGGCATCTGACGGGGAGTGTTACGTCCCCTGCGAACACTAAGCATGTGATCGGGACACATAGGACTACTGAGAAGCGTAACGGTAGGTTGCAGCGCCGCGAAAAGTTGGGAATGGTCGCGGCAAATTTCGCTCTGTGTCATGCGGGCGGATCGGCGCTCCCGTCGTCAGAATAAGCTGACGTTTAGGCTGGAAGGCATCATGATCGACACAGGAGGGTCCGAACAGGCTGATACCGACTCTCGCGTCACCGAGCCGGCGCAGCTCCTCGGTCAGATTGCCGAAGCTTTGGACCTGCCCGTATCCACCTTTCGTCGGCCCCGTGCCGCCGCGTCGAGCGAAGGTCCGACGGCGAGCGAATGTTCGAAAATCCTGGCGTCCTTCGTGCGCATCCGTGATCCGGATGTCCGCCGGCAATGTCTGGCGATGATCGAGCGTTGTGCAGGGGGCTGTGACGAGGCCAGTCCCGCTGTGCGCTCCCGCACCTGAGCGCGGTGAGAGCGGCGCGCGCGCCGTGCTATAGGGGCACCCGCTTTCGGAAATGGCCCGCCGGCCCGGGCAGGCCTACCGAACCATCGCAACGCCTTTGCAAGCGGCATTCGCCTTCGCTGGAGCGGCGATTGTTGGCGCACGATGCCCCGTATTCCACTCAGGCCCTGATGCCGATCATCTCCATCTCGAAGCTGTCGAAGACGTACACGTCCGGCTTCACCGCCTTGAGCGAAATCGATCTCCGTATCGAGCGTGGCGAGATCTTCGCGCTCTTGGGCCCGAACGGCGCCGGCAAATCGACGTTGATCAACATCGTCTGCGGGATCGTTACGCCGAGTTCAGGCACGGTCACGGTAGACGGTCACGATATCGCTGCGGATTATCGCGCTGCGCGCCGAGCCATCGGTCTCGTTCCGCAGGAACTGACCACCGATGCCTTCGAGACCGTACTGAACACCGTGAGCTTTTCTCGCGGGTTGTTCGGGCTGCGACCCGATCCGGCGCATATCGAGCGGATCCTGCGCGCCCTGTCCCTATGGGACAAACGCGACAGCCGTCTCATGACTCTGTCCGGCGGGATGAAGCGCCGGGTTCTGATCGCCAAGGCTCTGTCGCACGAACCCCGGGTGCTGTTCCTGGACGAGCCTACCGCGGGCGTCGACGTGGAACTGCGTCAGGACATGTGGGCCCTCGTCCGCGACCTACGCCAGCAGGGCGTCACCGTCATCCTCACCACCCATTACATCGAGGAGGCCGAGGAGATGGCCGACCGCATCGGGGTGATCCGACGCGGCCAGATCATCCTGGTCGAGGAAAAGGCCGCCTTGATGCGCAAGCTCGGGCGCAAGCAGCTCACCTTGCAGCTCCAGGCGCCGATCTCCGCGGTTCCGCCTGACCTATCCGATTACGAGCTCGCGCTCGCCGGCGACGGCCGTGAGCTGGTCTACACGTATGACACACGCGCCGAACGGACCGGGATCACCGGGTTGCTAACCGGGCTGGCGTCCGCCGGCATCCGCTTCACCGATCTCCATACCGAGCAGAGCTCCCTGGAGGACATCTTCGTCGGCCTCGTGCGCGAAGGGGAGACACGGGCATGAGCGACGCGATGAGCATGAACTGGCCAGCGGTTCGGGCGATCTACCGGTTCGAGATGAGCCGTTTCTGGCGGACCGCAGGGCAGAGCATCCTGGCTCCCGTGATCTCGACGACCCTGTATTTCGTGGTCTTCGGCGCCGCGATCGGCTCCCGGGTCTCTGCGGTGGACGACGTGCCCTACGGGCTGTTCATCGTGCCCGGCCTCATCATGCTCTCACTGCTGACCCAGAGCATCGCCAACGCCTCGTTCGGGATCTACTTCCCGCGCTTCGCCGGCACGATCTACGAGATCCTGTCGGCGCCGATCTCGCCGCTAGAGGTCGTGCTCGGCTTCGTCGGCGCGGCGGCCTCGAAGTCGATCCTGATCGGCCTGATCATCCTGGCGACCTCAGCCCTGTTCGTCCCCCTGCGCATCGATCACCCATTCTGGATGATCGGCTTCCTGCTGCTCACCGCGGTCACGTTCAGCCTGTTCGGCTTCGTCATCGGACTCTGGGCGGACGGGTTCGAGAAGCTGCAGCTGGTGCCGCTCCTCGTGGTAACGCCTCTGACCTTCCTGGGTGGCAGCTTCTACGCCATCAACATGCTGCCGCCGTTCTGGCACGCGGTGAGCCTGATCAACCCGGTCGTCTACCTGATCAGCGCGTTCCGCTGGGCCTTCTTCGGAAAGGCCGATGTGAGCATCGCGATCAGTCTCGGCATGACGACCCTGTTCCTGGTGATCTGCCTTGGCTTGGTCACCTACATCTTCCGCACGGGTTACCGTCTGAAGAGCTGACGTCAGGGCTGCGCGGCGAGGAAGGCCAGCACGCCATCCCGGTGCGGCTTGGCGCCGACTGCCGTGGAGTGGTCCTTGCCTTCGATCTCCAGCGCGCGCGCGTCCGGAATCAAAGCGGCCAGCGCCGGGCCGGAGCCTGCCACCGTGTCCAGGGTGCCGACCGAGACCAGCACCGGCACCTCGATCTGAGCGAGTTCCGCCCGGCTGAGCGTCTGCCGCGAGCCGCGCATGCAGGCGGCGAGTGCGCGGAGATCGCTTCGGGTCTGCTCCGCAAACGTCCGGAAGGCGGCGGCGGTCGGGTTCGGGGCCGGTGTACCGGGGGGAGCCTCAAGCGCTTCCGAGATCCCGGAGGGGAGACCCTTGCCCTCGATCAGATGCATGCCGAGACCGCCGATCAGGGCGGAGCGCACCCGATCGGCATGGTCGAGGGCGATATGGGCGGTAATCCGTCCGCCCATCGAGTAGCCCATCACATGGGCGCGCTCGATCCCGAGATGGTCGAGCAGCCGCACCGCGTCCCAGGCCATGGCCTCGGAGCTATAGGCTGCCGGATCGTACAGTTTCTGGCTCTCGCCGTGGCCGCGATTGTCCAGCGCGATCGCCCGGTATCCGGCCTGGGTCAGGGCCCGAACCCATTGGGTGTTGACCCAATTGACCGCATGGTTGGAGGCAAAGCCGTGGATCAGCAGGACCGGCGTCCCGGCCGCGGCAGCCGGCGGGACATCGATATAGGCGATCCGCACCCCGTCCGAATCGAAGAAGTCCATACCACGCAACCTATGCCGTCGAAGCTCGGCCCCCGCTTAGACCAGCCAACCGCGCATGGGCAACGCGGATGCGTCCGCTTGCCGGACGGGGCACGGGCTGGCACACCGCCCCGGTTATGACCGATACCAAGCCCTACGGCACCTACGAACCGGCCGGACTCGTCGCGGCGATCACGCGTCGAACGAACCGGATCCCGGCCGAGTCCTGGTACGGGCGGCGCCTGGCACTGTTCCTGCGCCGGATCGCCATCTCGCGGCTGGGCGGCAAGCCCCTCGACGTGACCCGCTACGGGGCCCGGATGCGGCTGCACCCCTACAACAACAACTGCGAGAAGAAGGTGCTGTTCACGCCGCAATTCTTCGACCCGCAGGAGCGGGCGATGCTGCAGCAGCGGCTGGCACAGGACTGCGTGTTCCTCGATATCGGGGCGAATATCGGGGCCTACGCGCTCTGCGTAGCGGCATTCTCGGGCCCGGCGGCCCGGATCGTCGCGGTCGAACCGCAGCCCGACGTGTTCGAACGTCTGACCTACAACATCGCCCAGAACCCATTCCACACGGTGAAGGCGGTCGCCTGCGCGGTGGCCGACAAGGCCGGCGAGCTGACCCTGTTCATCGACCCGCGCAACCGCGGCGAATCGAGCCTGCGAATCGTGGGGACCAACGAGGGTGCCCGGATCACCGTGCCGGCGATGACGCTCATCGCCCTGCTGCGGGCCGAGGGCCTGACCCGCGTCGACGCGATCAAACTCGACGTGGAAGGCGCCGAAGACCTGATCCTTGAGCCGTTCCTGCGCGAGGCACCGGAAGCGCTTCTTCCACGCATCCTGCTGATCGAGAACGGGACCGGTCAGTGGCAGATCGATCTTCCGAAGCACCTTGAGGGATTTGGCTATCGCGAGATCTCGCGCTCCCGGCTGAACCTGATGTTCGAGCGCGACACCCCCATCAGCGCGGCGTGATCACAGGGATCTCGTCGGTGATCGCGACGCCCGCGGGGCTCACGGCGCAGCGATAGGCGCGGACCTCCACGCCCGCGGCGCGCGCTTCGCGGAACGCCCGGTCGAAGGCCGGGTCGATGTCCCGGGCGACGTCGAACGCCTCCGCGTGCATCTGCACCACGATGATCACCAGCGCTTGGCCGCCCTCGGCGACCACCTGAGCCAGATCGCGCATATGCCGGGCGCTGCGGGCGGCGACGCAATCGGGAAACTCGGCGAGGCCCGGGCGGCGCATCAAGTGGCAATTCTTCACCTCGACGTGGCAGGGACCGGCGGTCGCGCCGCTCGCGACGAAATCGACCCGGCTGGCCTGCGCATAGCGGACCTCCGGTCGGAAGGTGTGATGGCCGGCGAGCGAAGCGATCAGACCTAAGTGAAATGCCTCGGCCACCAGCGCGTTCGGGCGCAGGGTGTTGATGCCGACCCATTGCGGGCCGCCCGGCAGGTCGGCCTGCACCAGTTCCCAGGTCAGCGGGAGCTTCCGGGCCCGATTGGTCGAATGGGAGAGCAGCACCGGTCGGCCAGGCTGCTTCAGGCCAAGCATCGCGCCGGGATTGGGGCAATGGGCCGTAACAACTCCGTCTTCCGTCTCGACATCCGCCAGAAAACGCTTGTAGCGCTGCACGAGCCGTCCCGGTGTGAGCGGCGCGGCGAAGAGCATCGATATCTCCGGGTTCGTGTGGTCCGAGCGGGCGACCGCGCTATCTGCAGACCATCCGCCGTCGAAGGTGTCACCGCTGCGGCGGCGAGACCGATGCGCGCAGGATCGTCAGCCGGAGCCGAACCGGCCGCGGCCATCCCTCCCACCTCAGAGTCCCATGGACCAGCCTTCCGATTCGATCACGGCCGCGATCCTCGTCATCGGCGATGAGATCTTATCGGGGCGTACCAAAGACAAGAATATCGGCACCATCGCCGACTTCCTCACCGCCGCGGGCATCGACTTGCGTGAAGTGCGGGTCGTGCCGGACGAGGCCGCCATGATCGTGGAGGCGGTGAACGCCCTGCGGGCGCGCTACAGCTACCTGTTCACCACCGGCGGGATCGGCCCGACCCACGACGATATCACCGCCGATTGCGTGGCAGAGGCGTTCGGAGTCGGCATCGACATCGACGAGCGCGCGCGGGCGATGCTGCTGGAGCGTCACAAGCCCGAGGATCTGAATGCGGCGCGGCTGCGCATGGCCCGGATCCCGTTCGGTGCCGATCTGATCCCCAATGCGGTCTCGAAAGCTCCAGGCTTCCGCATCGGCAACGTCCACGTCATGGCTGGCGTGCCGAGCGTGATGCAGGCCATGCTCGACGCGATCGCGCCGACCTTGAAGGGGGGCGCCGCGATGATCTCCGAGACCGTCGAAGCGGGGGGATTGCCCGAGGGTCAATACGCTGCGGACCTTGGCGAGATCGCCAAGGCGCGGCCGGCCGTGTCGATCGGCTCTTACCCGGCAATGACGCCGGAGGGTTTTCGCAATCGGATCGTCGTTCGCAGCCGGGATACGCAGGCCCTGGCGGAAGCGCGGGAAGCGGTCGCGGCGCTGGTGGCACGGCTGTCGGCCTGAGATCCCACCGTCACGATCGGATTGCGTCACGGAGCTGAGTGAATGATCCAGGACCAGAACGACCGTGCCGATAAGGAAGCCCGGCGCAACGAGTTGCTGAAGGAAGTGTCAGAAATCGGCCGCCCGGACGCCTACGTGTTGCACGAGGTGATCCGGCTTGAAGGCGACGAAGAATTGCGCCGCCACAGCCTTGCGCTGTTCCTCTCAGCTTTCGCGGCAGGCCTGAGCATCGCCCTATCGCTGATCGTGCCCGGGGTCCTGAAGAGCCGGCTGCCCGAGGCCGACTGGGCGAAGGTCGTGACCACGATGGGCTATTCGGTTGGCTTCCTGGTTGTCGTCCTGGGTCGCCAGCAGCTGTTCACCGAGAACACCGTCACGCCGATCCTGCCGCTGCTACACGACCGCTCGATCAAGACGGCGTTGCGCGTGGTGCGGCTCTGGCTCATCGTTCTCTGCGGCAACATTCTGGGAACACTAGCCATCGCCACGGTGGTGGCCCATGCCGGTGCCTTCGAGCCGCCTGTGCTCAAGGCCTTCGCGGAGATCAGCCATGACGCGATCGCGCATGGGTTCTGGTCCACCTTCGTGAAAGGGGTGTTTGCCGGCTGGATGATTGCCCTGATGGTCTGGTTCCTGCCAGCCACCGGCAGCGCAGCCCCCTTCGTGATCCTGCTGATGACTTGGCTGGTCGCGCTCTGCGGTCTTGCCCACATCGTCGCCGGTTCAGTTGAGGCCTTCTACCTGCTGGTGACCGGCGCGGCCTCGCTGGAGGATTACGGGCTGCGCTTCTTCCTGCCGACGCTTCTCGGCAACACGATCGGCGGCGTCACCCTGGTAGCGGTGCTGAACTACGGCCAGGTCGCGCCGCAAGTCGAGGAGACCAAGGAAGTCGAGGGCGAGCGCACCGATTGACGGGCACGTCAGTCAAGACTCACCGCCGGACTGATGAGGTGGTCGAGATCGTCGAGGATCCAGGTCATCGTTCCGCGGAGAGGCCCATAAAGGCCAATCTGGTGCTGCCGGTACAGCAAGTCATGGGTGAGCCGCGCGGAAAGGCCGTTCAGCCGGCCTCCGCCAAACGTGTAGCGCCCGAGAGTGCCCCAGCCGTTGAAATCGGCCAGGGACACGATGGCCCCCTTTTCCACGTAGTGGAAGGCTGGCAGCTCCCCCGCGACCGTATCGCCCCGAGCCAGCGCGCGCCCGAGATGGGACGCGAGATACTGTGCTTGCTGTCGCGCCGCCTGGGCGGTAGCCGGGACCGCTTTGCCGGTCTTGAGGTCGACCTGACTGGCACAATCCCCAAGGGCCAAGATCGCCGGGTCCCGGGTTGTGCGTAAATCGGGACCGACCACAAGTTGGCCGGTGCGCGAGCGTTCCAGTCCCTCGACCGCGCCCAGCACGTCTGGCGCCTTCACGCCGGCCGCCCAAACCTTGAGCCCGGCCGAGATGCGGCTGCCGTCCTTCAGGGTAAAACCCGCCGCGTCGGCCCCCGTGACCATGGCGTCGGTCCGAACCTCCACGGCAAGATCTGACAGGGTCCGTGACGCCGCGCGGGAGACCCGCTCCGGAAACGCCGGCAGGAGGCGTGGTCCGCTCTCGATCAGGGTCAGGCGTAAGCGTTGCGGCAGATCGGGAGAGCCGTAGGCCGAGGCCAGGTTGATCGCGTGCTTCAATTCTGCCGCCAACTCGACGCCGGTCGCGCCACCGCCGACGATCGCGATCTCGAGGCTCTCCGGGCTGTCGAGCCGAGCCAGAAGATGGCGCCGCAAGTGCCGGTGGAACGCCTCGGCCTCGGTAAGATCGTCGATGGTCAGGCAGTGCTCGGCCACCCCGGGGGTACCAAAATCATTGGCCCGGCTACCGATGGCGAGCACCAGGAGGTCGTAGGCAAGATCGGCCTGCGGCTGTCCCTGCGCCGCCTCGACTGCGAGCCGAACCCTGCGGATCGACCGGTCGATCCCCATCAGGGTACCCGGCTGGAACCGGAAACCGTTGCGACGTGCCTGCGCAAAGAAATCGACTTTCTGCCGGTCGGGCCGGGCCGTGCCGGCCGCGAAGGTGTGCAGCATCGGTTTCCACACATGGGACAGGCTGCGATCGGCCAGCACAACGTCGGCCTTGCCGCCACGGCCGAGGCTGGTCGCCACCTCGATCCCTGCGACCCCGCCGCCAATGATCACGATCCGCGCTTTGTCCGCCATGCCGTCTCCAGGATTGCGTGTTCCCGGTGAACGCGGGGCGGAAGCCGATGTTCGTGGCGCACGGCCTGGCCCGGACTGAAATCCGGCTGGAGTTCAAAACAGTCCGTTCAGCACCGAAAATGCGCAGGGAGACCGCCGCAATAACAGCGCCCCGCTGGCAATCCGGAATGCCTGACACATGCCTTTGATTGAGGGCCTTTAAACGCGTTTTCTGGCTGCACGCACCACTGCGAGATACCAATCATTAACCATTTAATTATTGATTTAGATAAGTGTTACACGCGCGTTTCTGTCCAATTTAGCGGAATATCTGCCTAGAAGGGGCGGTTTGAATGGTCGATCTCACCGGTTACCGCCTGACGTTCGACGACGAATTTAACACGCGCAGCATTTCCCTGACCGGCGCGGGCACCACCTACGCCGACACGCGCGCCGAGTGGCGGACGACCGACGACAGGTCCGATATCGGGTTCGGACGGTCATCCTTCGTCGATTCCTCCTCAGGCTACGATCCATTCAGCCTCCAGAACGGCGCGCTGTCGATTACAGCCGTGCCGGACCGGACCGCGTACGGCTTTCCCGGCAGCTGGGAATCCGGCCTGATCACCACCCAGGGCAACTTCTCACAGACCTACGGTTACTTCGAGATCCGAGCCGACTTCTCGAACGATTCGAATGCTTGGGACGCGTTCTGGTTGCTGCCGAACCAGCAAAGCTCGAAATCGAGCAATACCAATGGTCACCAAGAGCTGGATGTCGTCGAGCATTATGGCAACAACGACAAAGGCGTCTACAGCACGATCCATACGACCGATCCGCAGAACGGCATACCTTGGCAGGCAAATCGCCAAGTTTACAGTGAGATGGCCAATCCATCCGGCTATCACACCTATGGGGTGAACTGGCAGGCGGACAAGATCAGCTTCTACGTCGACGGTCAGTTCACCGGGTCACAGGATACGCCCTCTGACCTTCACAGCCCAATGTATCTGATCGCCGACCTCGCGGTCCGCAGCGAGGGGACGGCAACGGGCAGCCCGATTACGTCGAACATCGACTACATCCGGGTCTATTCAAACAGCACGAACGCAGTCGCCGTCCCGCAGGGCCGGGTTTCGTCTCCGGATGGGTACGATCCGGGCCTCTATGGCGCCACCGCCGCCCGCCAGAACGCGACGACATCGCTTGGGTCATCACCCGTGAGGGGAGGGGCATCTGCGGCGTCAACCGCGTCCGGCGCCACCACATCGTCGCCCGCAACCGGTACAGCTGCATCCGCCCCTGCGAGCGGTGTTGCTACGGAACCGGCGGGGACAGGAGCCTCAACCGGATCGTCGTCGTCGGCCAATCCCGCACCGTGCTACTGCACCGGCACCCGAATCCTCACCGAACACGGCGCGATAGCCGTCGAAAACCTTCAGGTCGGCCAAAGGGTGGTGACCGCGTCGGGACAGCGCCGCCCCATACGGTGGATCGGGACGCGCCACTACCCGGGCCCGACCGTGCCTCGAGCCGACCGGCGGGTACGGATCCGGGCAGGAGCCCTGTCGGACGGCGCACCCGCTCGCGATCTCCGGGTCTCGCCAGACCACGCGTTCTTGCTGGACGGCATGCTCGTCGCCGCTGGTCATCTGGTCAACGGCAAAACCATTACCCGCGGAGAGGCGGCCACCGACCTGACCTACTGGCATATCGAACTGGACGCCCACGACATGCTGCTGGCCGAGGGCGTTCCGGCAGAGAGCTTTTTCGCGGCGGCCGGCTTGCGCGCGCAGTTCGACACCGCATTCGCGCAGCCGAGCACGCCATCACTGAACACACCTTATGCCGAACGCGTGGAAGAGGGCCCCGCGCTGAAAGCCCTCGTCCGCCGCCTGATTCTCCGCGCAGGCCTCTCGGTGGAAGCGCCTCGATTCGGTGCGCTGCGCGGCAACCTCGATCTCTGCGAGGTCCGCAACGGCGATGTGCGCGTCGCCGGCTGGGCGCAGGATACCGCGTATCCCACCGGCCCGGTCTGCCTCGACGTCGTGGTGGATGGGACCGTCGTCGCGATGACACTGGCTGATCTCGAGCGACCGGATCTCGGTGCGGCCGCGATCGGGCAGGGCCGGCACGGCTTCGACCTCGGGCTGGAGGAGCGTCTTGCGCCGGGGGTGACGCACACCGTCATCGTCCGCCGTTCAGCGGACGGCGCGATGATCGGCACCATGGTGCTCGATGCCGCTGGCGCATGGCACCGAGCACAGGTCGCCTGACCTCGGAGAGGGCCGCCATGACACTGCGTGGCAGTATCGACGTGCTTAGCCATCGTCGCGTCATCGGCTGGGCTTGGGAGACGGATACGCCGGACATCCCCGTGGTGGTACTGATCGCGGTCGAACGGCGCGTCCTCGGACGATGCCGGGCAGACCTCTTCCGAGAGGATCTCGCCGTGGAAGGCCTCGGAACCGGCCGTTGCGGCTTCACACTGGTCCTGCCGGTCGGCTTGCTCTCACCGCGTCAGGACTACGCGATCAGCGTCCGACGCGAGGGAGACGGGGCGCATCTGCCTGGCTCCCCCTACGTGCTGGCGGCACCGCTGAGAATTGTTCGCGCGCCGTAGCCCCGCATCGAACCTGAGGAAATTTCGCCTCAGAGCGCACGAAAAAAGCCGCCCGAAGGCGGCTTTTCATCGGCTGATCTGTTCTTAACGATCAGGATCGGAGTCGGGTCCGGACCTCACCGAGGCTGGCACGGATCAGGCCTTGTGCCGCATCCCCCTGCATGCGCTCCCGCAGGATTGTCGCGGAAACCTTCACGGCGGCATCAGCCGCCGCAGCGCGAACCTGGGCCTCAGCCTGCGCTTCAGCCTGGGAGATCTTCAGCTCAGCGGCCTTGGTGCGGCGGGCCAGGAAGTCGTCGAGCTTGCGATGACCTTCCTCGGCGGCGCGCTTGGCCTCCTCGCGGGCGCCAGCCACGATCGACTCGGCCTCCTTCTCGGCCTCGGCGCGGCGGCGCTTGTAATCCGCCAACACGGCGGCGGCCTCCTCGCGCAAGCGCTTGGCCTCGTCGAGCTCGTGACGGACGCGGTTGGCGCGGCCGTCCAGGCCCTTGGTCATGGCCGAGAAGGCGCCGGCCTTCCAGGCGATGCCCATGAAGATGACGAACGCGACGGCGACCCAGAATTCGGCTTCGAGCAGCATCGTGGGTTCCCGTCTAGTGTGCGGTGGCGTCGAGGGCGCGGTTCAGCGTCGCCGGATCGGGCGCCTGACCCGTCAGGCGCTCGACGATTGCCGTCGCGGCCTCACCGGCGATGCTACGGACATTGCCCATGGCAGCCTCAGTGCGAGTGCGGATCGTCGCCTCAGCGGTGGAGAGCTTGGTGTTCAGCTCTGCCTCAAGCGCCTTGCGCTTGGTTTCCGCCTCAGCAGCCAGCTCATTCCGGGTCGTCTGGGCGATGTCGCGGGCCTTGCCCTGCGCCTCGCGGAGAGCGGTCTCGTAGGCGAGGCCGGCAGCATCCGCTTCGGCCTTCATCGCCTGGGCCTGGTCGAGGTCGGCCCGCAGACGCTCGGACCGGGCATGCAGGATCGCCTGAATCCGCGGCAGCGCGACCTTGTCCATCAGGTAATAGAGGAGACCAAAGGCCAGCGCGAGCCAGATCAGCTGCGACAGGAACCCGGAGGTCTCGAAGGGTGGGAACGCGCCGCTATGCGCTTCCGCGTGCTCGACATGGCCGGGCACGACTTGCGTGTCGGCGCCCGGGGGCGGCGTGGTGAGGGGATTCGGCTGCGCCATGAGACCGCTACACTGACACCGTTCGCTTAGGTCACCGCCGACGCGGTGACGGAAGAAGGCGGACGCCTCGTTCGCGAAGCGTCCACCTGGTGGTCGGGCGGTAGAAGCCCGGTGGAGGCCGCGTCGACCGCGGCCCCCGAAGCGCGTCGATCAGACGGCGAAGAGCAGCAGCAGCGCGATGAGCAGCGAGAAGATGCCCAGCGCCTCGGTCAGGGCGAAGCCCAGGAGCAGAGTGGCGCGCTGGCCGTCGGCCGCGGAGGGGTTGCGAAGGGCGCCGGCGAGAAACTGACCGAACAGGTTGCCGAGGCCGATGCCCGCACCCGCCATGCCAAGGCAGGCGAGGCCGGCGCCGATGTACTTCGCAGCGACGGGATCCATGATAACTCCTGAGGTCTCTTCAGATCGAAACGTGCGGTGACGTTCGCGGCGGGTGGAGCCGGCCAAGTGCGGAGGCCGGGGTGAAGCTGAGCGGCCGGGGCGTGCGCCTAGTGGCCGGGGTGGAGAGCATCGTTGAGGTAGATCGCGGTCAGCGTCGCGAAGACGTAGGCCTGAAGCGCGGCAACGAGGAACTCGAGAGCGGTCAGCGCGATCGTCAGGAACAGCGGAAGCGGCGATAGCACGCTCCAGGCACCTGCGAGAAGAAGCTGGACCACGAAGAACGCGAAGATCTTCATCGCGATATGGCCGGCGAGCACGTTGGCGAACAGACGCACCGACAGGCTGATCGGCCGCGAGATGAAAGAGATGATCTCGATCGGGACCAGGATCGCCAGCAGCAGCTTCGGCACGCCCGACGGCACGAACAGGCCGAAGAAGTGGGTGCCGTGCTTCATGACGCCGAAGATCACCACCACCGAGATCACCAGGGCGGCGAGGCCGAACGTGATGATCAGGTGGCTGGTCACCGCGAAAGCGTAGGGGATCATCCCGAAGAGGTTCAGGATCAGCACGAACATGAACAGCGAAAACACCAGCGGCATGAACCGCTTGCCGCCATCGCCGGTCGCTTGGTGGAGCGTATCCGCGATGAATTCGTAGAAGATCTCGGCCAGAGACTGCATCCGCCCCGGCACCACCGAGCGCGAAGCCGTCGCCACCACGGTGATCAGCGCGATCACCCCGACGGCGGCGAACATGTACAAGGCAGATTGTGTGAAGGCGAGTTGCTGATGGCCGATATGGCCCAGCGACACGAGCGGCTTCAGCTCGAATTGATGGATCGGGTCGATCGTGACCGCCATTCCCGCTTCCGCCCCTCTTGATCCGGCGCATCGACAGTGTCGATCGCCTCAAACCTCTATCGACCGGCGTGCCTTATGGCTCCTGCCCGTCGTCTCGTCCGGGACGCGCGCCGGCAAAACCTGACAGCCGCATCACGTTGTAGATCCCCGCCACGAACCCTAGCATCAGGAGGACGATCAGACCCCAGGGTTTCGTCCCCAAGACATGATCGACGATCCAGCCGAGTATGCCCCCCGCGATCACGCCCGCGACGAACTCCGTGGAGATCGTCATGGCCTGGCCAAGCGAGGAGGGCCCGGTACCTCGAGGCCGCAAGGAAGGATCGGGAGCGGCCTGCGGACGCTTCCGTTCAATCTGCGTCTCGAGACGTCTGAGCCTCGCGGAGAGTTCGCTGTCCGTCGGCGTGCCTTCGGTCTCTTTCCCGTTCCTGGAATCGTCGCCGATCACGGCTGAAACTCACAGGGCGGGAGGATCTGAAACCGGCTGGACGCCCCCATCAAGCGGGCGCACCATAGTTTCGCCTATCTTGGGTGTCAAGGCGACCTCGGTGCGCAGTAAGTTGTTGATTGCGATACAGTTTTTCGGTTGCAGCCGAAGCTTGGCGGCGCTGCTTCGCGCATCGCCCAGAGACGATCAAGCGCCAAGGATCGGCTTGATCACTTTCTCCATGCCCTCGATCGTCATCTCGCCGGTGTAGCGCTCACCGTTGATGAAGAACGTCGGCGTCGAATCCACCTTCAGGATATCCAGCCCACGCTGCTTCACGGTGTTGACGGCACCGTAGACCTTCTGGTCCTTCAGGCACGCCTCGAACGTCTCCTTGGTGTAGCCAGCCTGACGGAGCATCTGCTCGAGCGCATCGACGGGCTTCTGGGTGAAGGCCCAAGCGGATTGCTGGTCGAACAGCAGATCAGTGATCGGGTAATACTTGGCATCGCCCTGACAGCGCGCCAGCATGAAGGCTGCGGTCGCCAGCGGGTCCAGCGGGAACTCGCGCAGGGTGAAGCGCACCTTGCCGGTATCGATGTACCGCTCCTTGAGCACCGGCCAGGTGGTGCGGTGGAAGGCGGCGCAGTGCGAGCAGGTCATCGAGGCGTATTCGATGATCGTGCACTTGGCGTCGGCCGGGCCGAGCCAGACATCGCCGAGCGGGCCCGGCTGCATCAGAGCTGCCAGGTCGGCGTTCTGAGCCCAAGCCGTGCGCATCAGGGAGGGGAGGACGAGGCCGGCGCCGAGCGCGAGGCCTGTGAACTTGAGAGCGTCGCGTCGCGTGGTCATGGGCAGGCTCCGCCGGATTTAGTCGGTCTTGGCATCTTGGGCTTGGCGTCCCGGTTCGGGTACTCGGGCACGGCTTTCCTGGCAAGATGACGCAATTGCCGCTGAAACCGGCCGATCATCGCTCCGGCCGCGTCGCCACGGCAGCGATACCGAGCCGATCCAGAGCGGCACGCAGACCATCATCGTCGATCGCCGCCACCGCGCGCTTCACCTCGACGGCCCGGGACGGGTCGATGCCGGTACGTGGCGTCGGTCGGCCACCGCGGCCGACCCGGTCCTGCTGCAGCACGATGCGCGAGACGCAGGCCCAGCCGTAATGCGCGTTGATACGTTGGATCACCACCGGCGCCAGATGCTGGAGTTCGATCGCGAATACACCTTCGACTCGGACGACTAGCGTCCCCGATTCCGGCGTGTCGGCATCCTTACGACGGCGCTTGGGCCACTCGAGCTTCGAAGGCCGGCAGTAGCGCGCGAGCCGCTCGCCCACGATCTCCGGCCAGGCGGCCAGGATATCGGTCGACGCGAAGCCCTGCGCCGCAAAGGCGGGCCCGATGCAACTCTCGATCAGCTCGGCCAGCGGTTTGACGCGCGCCATGGTGGTTTGGGCCTCGCCCCTGATAAGTCGCCGCACGTTAGCGCAGCTTCGTTTATGAAGGGAGCACGGCCCCGGCGTTAAGGGGCCCTATGATCGCCCGATCCCTACGGTTATGCAGCCTGGCCCATGCAGACCTGCTCAGCCACGGATCCCGGGTCCACTCCCGGACCACGCGCCGACGACCTGCTCGCCTGGTACGACCGGCACCGCCGGATTCTGCCGTGGCGCGCGCTCGCGGGGGAAGTGCCCGATCCCTACCGTGTCTGGCTGTCCGAAGTGATGCTGCAGCAGACCACGATCGCAGCAGTGCGGCCGTATTTCGAGCGCTTCCTGACGCGTTTCCCCGACGTGACCGCGTTGGCTGAAGCCCCCGAGGAGGCGGTGATGTCGGCCTGGGCCGGGCTCGGCTACTATTCCCGGGCGCGCAACCTCCATGCCTGCGCGAAAGCGGTGGCGGCTGCGGGCCGCTTCCCCGACACGGCCGAGGGCCTGCGCAAGCTTCCGGGCATCGGCGCCTACACGGCCGGGGCGATTGCCGCGATCGCATTTGAGCGGGCGGAAGCCGCGGTCGACGGCAATGTCGAGCGGGTCCTGAGCCGGGTCTTCGCCGTGGAGGCGCCGCTGCCCGGCAGCCGCCCGGAGATCCGCCGGCTGACCCAGGCCCTGGTGCCGCACGATCGGCCCGGCGACTTCGCGCAGGCGCTCATGGATCTCGGCGCGACGATCTGCACGCCCAAGCGCCCCGCCTGCGCGCTCTGCCCCTGGATGCTGCCCTGCCAGGCGCGGGCGCGCGGCACGCAGGAGACGTTTCCCCGCAAGATCAAAGTGGCGAAGGGCGCCCTGCGCCGCGGGGCCGCCTTCGTGGCGATCCGCAGCGGCGACGAGGCGGTCCTTCTACGGACCCGCCCGCCGGAAGGGCTGCTCGGCAACATGGCCGAACCACCGGGCAGTGCCTGGGAGCCAAATTATGACGCCGCCGCCGCCCTGTTGGATGCGCCCATCGACGCCCGCTGGAAGCGCCTGCCGGGGCTCGTCCGCCATGGCTTCACGCACTTCCCGCTTGAGCTGACCGTGTTCTCGGCCCGGGTCGCCCTTTCGACCCCGACGCCGCCCGGCATGCGCTTCACACCGCGCGCCGCGCTGGACGACGAGCCGCTGCCCGGCCTGATGCGCAAGGTACTGGCTCACGCCTTCGACCCGAAGCCGGAGCCCGAGAAGAAGCCCCGTGGTCGCCCGAAGAAGGATCCGCCGGCGATGCCGCTGCTCGCGGCCATGGAGGCGCCGATCTCGATCGAAGATCCGGAGCCGCGACCGAGCGTGCGCGCGGTGCCCAAGCCCCGGCCCAAACCGGCACCCGAGCCGCCGCCGGAGATGGACGATTTCCTGGACGCCGAGCCGGAGGCACCCGTCGCGCCGGGGCGCGCCCGGCCGACGCCGCGTCGACCAGGCGCCGCGCGACGTCGCTAGCTCCGAGTAGGGAACGGGTTCCCAAAGGACGAGCCCTTTGGTTGGGTTCGGGGCAAAGCCCCGAGAGTTTCGCAGGGCTCTGCCCTGCACCCGCCAAAGGGCTGAGCCCTTTCGGATCTCATGACCAACACGGAGAACGGCTCAGCCGTTCGCCATCGCCTGGCGCAGCCCAGCCCGGTAGCTGTCGATCACCAGCGGCTTGCCGGCGCGCTCGACGTGCCAGAAGGTCCAGCCGTTGCAGGCCGGCAGCCCCTGGACCAGGGCGCCGATCTTGTGGATCGAGCCGATCACCAGACCATTGTCGAGTTGGCCGTCCGGACGCACCGTGGCGCGGAAGCGGCGGCGCTCGTCCGTGACGATCTCACCCGGGCGGATATGCCCAGCCTCGATCACCGAGAGGAACGGCACCCGCGGCTCGGCCCGCTTCGTCGGCGCAACCATGAGCGCGGCCTTCGACAAAGGCTGAACGGCCGCGATCCGCTCCCGTGCAGCCTCCGCGTAGGTGGCCTCGCGCTCGATGCCGATGAACCGCCGGCCGAGACGCTTGGCGACGGCCCCGGTGGTGCCGGTGCCGAAGAACGGATCAAGCACCACGTCCCCGGGATTGGTCGCCGCCATCAGGGTACGGGCGAGCAGAGCCTCGGGCTTCTGGGTCGGGTGGACCTTGTGGCCCTCCGCATCCTTCAGCCGCTCATCGCCGGTGCAGAGCGGGATGAACCAGTCCGAGCGCATCTGAAGGTCTTCGTTGCCCCCCTTCAGCGCGTCGTAATGGAAGGTGTAGCCCTTCGAGTCCGCCGAGCGCGAAGCCCAGATCAGGGTCTCGTGGGCGTTGGTGAAGCGCTTGCCGCGGAAGTTCGGCATCGGGTTGGCCTTGCGCCAGACGATGTCGTTGAGGATCCAGTAACCGAGATCCTGCAACGCGCTCCCGACCCGGAAGATGTTATGGTATGACCCGATCACCCAGAGGGTTGCGTTCGGTTTCATCACGCGCCGGCAGGCAGCGAGCCAGTCCCGGGTGAAGGCGTCGTAGGCCTCGAAGGTCGCGAACTTGTCCCAGTCGTCGTCGACCGCGTCGACACGGCTTTGGTCCGGACGCAGAAGGCCGGCTTCGCCGAGCTGCAGGTTGTAGGGCGGGTCGGCAAAGACGCAGTCGACGCTGGAGGCCGGCAGCGCGTTCATGGCCGCAATGCAATCCCCGACCAGCACTTGGTCGAGGGGGAGGGGACGCTGGGTGGGTACGAGACCCATCCGTGGCGCCGACGCGGGCCGCCCGGCACGCGAGACTTGTTTCCGGGCGACGGCGTCGGCAGCCACGGTACGCGGGGAAGCCATGGCAAACACCGGTTACGCGACTGACCGGCAGACCATGCGTCGGACACGGTAAAGGTCGCGTTGTCGAAATTGCCGGGCCGTCGTCCCGTTCTGGGGCTGCACTTTTTGCCTAGCACCAGCTCCACCAACCGTTCATCAGACAAAGTGCGTGTCGGGCACGGCCTTTACGCAGGCCAACTCTCGTAGCGCGGCGGCTGATCTCGCCGCCGAAGCGGATTGGAGCGGCCAATCTTTTCCCTCCGCACAAAACGACACGTTCCGGCCGACGAAGCCTCCTGCATCCAGCTGAGCGGGATGCTGGGTCACACCCAGCGCACAACTTAGGTAAATATGCCGATCGAAGGAATGGCGGCGAGCCGGAGAAGAAGACTTGCCCAGCACCATACAAGACTGTCGGCCATACACATCGCAGTAAGGACGAAAATAGATCGAAATAGAATACCAAGTATTCCGCACGATCAGAACAAAAACGGCCAAAATGTGACCTGAACTCCCCTAAAACGCTCGCCATATTCCGGCCGATTTCTGAAACGACTGGCGCCGTCCCGGAAACAACAAGGGAATGCGGGAAGAATGACATCTGGTTTCGGTAAGTTCGTGGCCACCGTTGGAATGCTATCTGCCTTCGTCGGAACGACCCTCCCGGCTGTTGCCCAAAGCGGCGCTGCCTCTTGGTACGGGAGCGGCCAGCGCACCGCGAACGGTGAGCGTTTCAACCCCAACGGACTGACCGCTGCCCATCGCAGCCTGCCGTTCGGAACCCGCGTCCGCGTCGAGAACCGCCGGACCGGCCGCTCGGTGGTGGTGCGCATCAATGACCGCGGCCCCTTCGTGCGCGGCCGCATCATCGATCTTTCGAAGGGTTCGGCCCGCGCGCTCGGCATGGGCGGCACGAGCTACGTCTCGCTCCAGGTCTTGAACTGAAGATCCCGCACTGAGGGCTTTCAGGCCGAAGAGCTTCTGAAGCCGTCCGACCTCCCGACGTTGTCTGCAGCATCGGGAGGCCCCATGTGGTGGATGAGCAGACCGGATCCAGCCGCCCCATGCCCAAACCCCTGATCGTTGATATCCCGCACGACCTCGGCCGCGACGAGGCGAAGCGGCGCCTCGAGCATGGCACTGACCAAGCGCGGGCCTTCCTGGCCAAAAGCGGCGTCACGGTCGACCAGCTTGCCTGGACCGGCGACCGCCTTGATTTCGGCGTTTCCGCGATGACCCAGAAGATCGGCGGTACGATCGATGTCGGCCCTGAGAGCGTGAGGCTCGAGGTGAAACTGCCGTTCCTGCTCGCCCTGTTCGCCGAGAAGATCCAGAAGGTGGCGAGCAAGGAGGGGAACCTCTTGCTCACCAAGAAATAGCGCGCCGGAACTCCAGCCGCAGGCCCTCGTTGCTGCCCGAACGGTGCGGGACAGCACCGCGAGCCCTCTGGAGGATATCCGTGCCAGACTTCACTCTCGCCGACCCGGGGCAAGTGCCGGAAGTTCCGCCCCAACCCGCTCCGGCGCCCGAGACCCCATACGATCCGCCGCAGGCGCCGACGCAGCCCCCCGGCCCCGAGATCCCCGGTAATACGCCCGCCGAGGCGCCTGGCATCCAACCCCCGGAGATCCCGGTCAACGATCCCGGCCCGCCAGAGATCAGCCCGCCCACCGGGCCGGCCAATCCGATCGCCTGAGGCTTGAACGGCGGGGGCGACCCGGTTTGAACCGAAAGCCCGGCGCTGCCATAAGCCCGGTATGGCCGCTCCCCCCCTTCTGACCCTCCAGGACATCGCGCTCACCTTCGGTGGCACGCCGCTGATCAACCGTGCCGACCTGACCATCTCGCCCGGCGAGCGCACCTGCCTCGTCGGGCGAAACGGCTCGGGCAAGTCGACCTTGATGAAGATCGCCGCCGGCCTGGTCGAGCCAGACAAGGGGCGGTTGTTCGTCCAGCCGGGCACCACGATCCGCTACCTGGCGCAGGAGCCGGATTTCTCCGGCTTTTCCAATACCTTGGACTTCGTCGAGGCCGGCCTGCCGCCGGGTGAATCCGCCCATCGCGCCCGGTACTTGCTCGAAAGCTTGGGCATGACCGGCGTCGAGGATCCCACGAAACTCTCGGGCGGCGAGGGACGGCGGGCGGCGCTGGCCCAGGCGCTTGCCCCCGAACCCGACGTGCTACTTCTGGATGAGCCGACCAACCATCTCGACCTGCCGGCGATCGAGTGGCTGGAAGCGGAACTGCGCGGAACCCGCGCAGCGATGGTCCTGATCAGCCACGACCGGCGGTTTCTCTCCGCGTTATCCCGCGCCACGATCTGGCTGGATCGCGGAGAAACGCGAAGAATTGAGCAGGGCTTCTCGAATTTCGAGGCTTGGCGCGACGCGTTCTTCGAAGAGGAGGAACGCGACCAGCACAAGCTCGACCGCAAGATCGCCGCCGAGGAGCATTGGCTGCGCTACGGCGTCACGGCTCGCCGCAAGCGAAATGTCCGCCGTCTCGGCAACTTGCACGAGTTGCGCCAGAATCGCCGCGATGTCCGCCGTCCGGTGGGCAGCGTCAGCATGAACGCCTCCGATGCCGAGTCCTCGGGCAGCCTCGTGGTCGAGGCCCGGGATATCGCCAAGGCCTATGGCGAGCGGACCATCGTGGATGGGCTGTCGCTGCGGGTGATGCGCGGCGACCGGCTGGGGATCGTCGGGGCCAACGGCGCCGGCAAGTCGACGCTGATCAATCTGCTGATGGGCCGGCTCGCCCCCGATTCGGGGCAGGTCGTGCTCGGCACGAACCTGATGCCGGTGGTGCTGGATCAGGCCCGGGCGACGCTGGAGCCCGGGATGACCGTCACGGAAGTGCTCACCGGCGGCAGCGGCGACAGTGTCACGGTGAACGGGCAAAGCCGCCACGTGATCGGTTATCTCAAGGACTTCCTATTCAGCCCGGAGCAGGCCCGGACCCCGGTCTCGGTACTCTCCGGCGGCGAGCGCAACCGGCTGTTGATCGCCCGTGCGCTGGCGCAACCGGCCAACCTGCTGGTTCTCGACGAGCCGACCAACGATCTCGACCTTGAAACCCTCGATCTGCTCCAGGAAATGCTCGGCGACTACCAGGGCACCCTGATCCTGGTGAGCCACGACCGCGACTTCCTCGACCGGGTGGCCAGCAGCGTTCTAGTCTCGGAGGGGGCCGGCCGCTGGGTGGAGTATGCCGGCGGCTACAGCGACATGCTGGTCCAGCGCGGGCAGGGGGTCGAGGCGCGCACGGTCGCCCCGACCAAGAAGGAACCGCGCGAGCGCACGGCCTCGGCCGCCCAGCCCGCCGGAAAGCCGAAGCTCGGCTTCAAGGACCAGCACGAGCTGAAGACGCTGCCCGCCCGCATCGCGAAGCTGGAGGCGGCCATCGCCCAGCTCAAGGTGATGCTGGCGGATGCCGACCTCTACGCCCGCGACCCGGCCCGGTTCGACAAGGCCACCGCCATGCTGGCCCAGGCCGAGACTGAGCTGTCCCAGGCGGAGGACCGGTGGCTGGAGCTGGAGATGCTGCAGGCGGGGTGACGCCCGCCCTTGACATATTATAGGAAATATGTCTTATAAGACCTCCGCGGGCCTGATCCCGCGGGGCCGCAACGATCGCGAACCGACCGGAACGGATGATCGCATGACCGCCTATCAGACCCTCGAACAGCGCTTCTCCCGCCTCGCGGCCCTGGAAGGCGCGGCCGGGATCCTCGGCTGGGATGCGCAGACGCTGATGCCGGACGGGGCCGCAGAGGCGCGGGGCGACCAGCTGGCGATCCTGCGCGGGCTGGCCCACGAGATGCTAACGGCCCCCGAGACGCGGGACGAGCTCGCCGCCGCCGAGCGGCAGGGCGGCCTGGATGCCTGGAATGCGGCCAACTTGCGGGAGATGCGGCGGGCCCAGGCCCATGCCGGCGCCGTGCCCCGGGACTTGGTGGAAGCCAGCTCCCGGGCCGTGTCCCGGTCCGAGATGGTCTGGCGCGAGGCGCGCCGGGACTCCGATTTCGCCCGGCTGGCGCCGTACCTCGCCGAGGTGCTGCGGCTCCAGCGGGAGATCGGGCAGGCCAAGGGCGCGGCGCTCGGGCTCGACCCCTACGACGCCCTGCTCGACAGCTACGATCCCGGCATGCGCCGGGCCGTGATCGACCCGCTGTTTGCCGACCTCACCAGTTGGCTGCCGGACCTGATCGCCCGCGCCCGGGAAATCCAGGCCTCGCGCCCGGCGCCGCTGCCCCTGGAGGGGCCGTTCGACACGGGCACGCAGCGCGCCCTCGGCCTCAAGCTGATGACCGCGCTCGGGTTCGACTTCACCCGCGGCCGTCTCGATATCAGCCTGCATCCGTTCTGCGGCGGCGCCACCGACGACGTGCGCATCACCACCCGCTACGACGAGGCCGATTTCGGCCGCGCCCTGATGGGCGTGCTGCACGAGACCGGCCACGCCCTCTACGAGCAGGGCCGCCCCGCCGCCTGGCGCCACCAGCCCGTCGGCGCCGCCCGGGGCATGAGCCTGCACGAGAGCCAGTCGCTCATCGTCGAGATGCAAGCCTGCCGCAGCCGGGCGTTCTTCACCTATCTGGCGCCGCTGCTGCGCGAGGCGTTCGGCCGGTCCGGGCCGGAATGGTCGCCGGAGAACCTGCACGCCCTGAACACCCAGGTCCGGCCGGGCTTCATCCGGGTCGATGCCGACGAGGCGACCTACCCGGCCCATATCCTGCTGCGCTACCGGCTGGAGACCGCGATGATCGCGGGCGACCTCGCCGTCGCCGACCTGCCCGGCGCCTTCAACGACGGCCTGCGCGACCTGCTGGGCCTCACCGTGCCGGAGGACCGCCTCGGCTGCCTGCAGGACATCCACTGGCCGAGCGGTGCCTTCGGCTACTTCCCGACCTACACGCTGGGCGCGCTCGCCGCGGCCCAGCTGTTCCGCGCCGCCCGGGCGGCCGAGCCGGCCCTGCCGGGCTGCCTCGCCGCGGGCGATTTCGCGCCGCTGCGCACCTGGCTTCGGGCCAACGTGCACGAGGTCGGCAGCCTGCTCGGGACGGATGAGCTGCTCGTCCGGGCAACCGGGGCGCCCCTGGGGACGGCGGCGTTCCGGGCGCATCTGGAGGGGCGGTATCTGGGGGGCTGAATGCCGGACGCGGCACAGGTCCCTGTTTCCCCACCGGCGAGGAAGGTCCCGTCCCGGCCTGTGTTAGGCGCGACGTGCCCCTCTCCCGTGCGGGCTAGCGGATTCACACTTCAACAAGCTTTATCGCAAGTCTCTGAAACACAACGCGTTTCTCCTCCCCCTTGCGGGGAGGGGTCAGGGGTGGGGGTGGTACCGGACAAGGCGCAGTGGTGCCTTCTGAGCGACCCCCACCTCCAGCTCCTCCCCGCAAGGGGGAGGAGAGCGCGCCGCGCTTTCCGCAAGCCGTTGTGTGAATATTGTAGCCCGTGCGGGAGAGGGGATCCGTGCCTCGTGCGGTCAACGATGAGGCAGTGCGTTAGCCGGCAGGGCAAAAAGCGTTCGTCCGCGCCCGCGCAAACCGCCCCCTACAGCTCCAGCACATCCACCGCATCCCCCAGCCGATCCCGGGCGATCTCGGCCACATGGCGGTGGTGGGTGAACAGGATCGGCTGGACGCTGGCGCCGATCTCGGCGAGCGCGTCGAGGCCGTAGCCGGTGCGGGCCTCGTCGAAGGTGGAAAACAAGTCGTCACCGATGAACGGCGCCGGCTCGGCGCGGCCGGCGTAATCCTCTAGATAGGCCAGGCGCAGGGCGAGGTAGAGCTGGTCGCGAGTGCCCTCGCTGAGCGCCTCGATCCCGACAAGCCCGCCGCCCGCGCGTTGGCCCGCGAGCTTGGGGGTGTCGGCCTCGTCGTAAGTCTGGGCGAGGCCGGTGAAGGCGCCGCCGGTGAGGGCCCGGAACAGGGCGCCGGCCCGGGCCACCAGGGGGTCCTGCTGCCCGGCGCGGTGCCGGGCCACCGCTTGGCCCAGCATCAGGCCGGCGAGCCGCAGCACCGCCCAGGAGCGGGACGCGGCCTGGAGGTCGGCTTCCGCCGCCTTGCGCTCGGCGGCGGCCAACTCGGCACCGCTGCCGCCTTCGAGCTCAGCCCGGCGCCTTTCCGCCCGGTCCCGCTCGGCGAAGATGACCTGACCGCGCTCGGCCTGCTCCTCGGCCTCCAAGGCGAGGCGAGCGAGTTCCGCTTCCACGGCCTCGGGGGGGAGGGCGTCGAGACCGGCGCGGATCTCGGATTCGGGCAGGCCGTCGGCGGCGCCCGCGAGGCTGCCGCGCAGGCGCAAGCGCTCGGCCCGCAGCATCTCCCGGGCGTTCAGCCGGCCGAACACCTCTGCGATGGCGGGGGTCGGGGCCTCGGCCAGATCCGGCATGGTGTCGGCGACCTGGCGGGTCAGGTCCGACCGGGCGACGTCGCGCAGGCCGACGGCGTGGCGCAGGGCCGTTTCCGCCTCCTCCAGGCGGCGGTCCAGCTCGGCCCGGCGGGCCTCCCGGGCCTGGGCAGCGACCAGGCGGGCCTGAAGCGTGCGGATCGCGCCGGTGGGCGGCGTATCGGCGAGGTCAGGCGCCAAAGCCTCGACCAGGGCGGCCGCACTAACCCGGAACGCCTCCATGTCCCGCCGCAGCCCCGCCGCCCGGCGCTGCAGGGCGGCTCGCTCGGCGAGCCGGTCCGGCACCGTGCGCCAGGCTTCCAGCGCACCCTCGGCCTCCTCGGGCCGGGCGGTGGCAGGCAGACCGAGGGGACGCAGCGCCTCCGTCCAGTCCGACTGCCAGGCGGCGCGGCGTGACGTGGTCTCGGCCAGAGCCGCCTCCAGCTTCTCCGCCGTCGCGGCGGCGGCGCGCAGCCGCCCGCCGGTCTCGAGATTGGCCTCCCAGCGGCTCGCGAGCGTCGCGACCCGGGCCTCGAGCCGTTCGAGCGCCTGGCCGATATCGCCATCCGGCGCCGGATCGAGCCCGGCCCGGGTGAACAGGTCGGCCAGCGGCGCCCGGGCGGATTCGATACGGGCCTGCAGATGGTCCCGCTCGATCCGCTGCTCGGCCAGCTGCTGCTCCCCGTCGATCAGGCTCTCGGTCTCGGCGAGCCAGGCCGCCATCTCGGCCGGGGGGCCGGGGACGAGGCCGGGGGGCTGCCAGGCCTCGCACCAGGCTGCCTCGCCGTCGGCGATCTCGTCCGCGATCCCGGCCAGCACCCGTTCGGCCGCGGCCAGTGCCGCATCCTCGGCGGCGAGGCGGTCGAGATCGGCCGCGTGGGCCGCAACCCGTGCGGCGTCGGTGGCGCGCTCGTCGGCGAGGCGGTCCGCCTCGAACAAAGCACGCTCGTAGGCGGCGAGCGTGCCAGGCTCGCTGGTCCGGCCGGCCGCGAGGGCGTCGCGCAGGGGTGCGAAGGCGGCGTCGCGCGCCGCCCGCACGGAGTCGAGCCGCTCCTGCGTGGCGATCGGCCGGCCGGCCTCGCGCTCGCGCAGGCGGGTGCGGGTGGCGTCGGCCTGAGCCCGCGCCGCGTCCCGGCGGTCGGCGGCGCGTTCCTGCTCGCGACGCTTGCCATCGAGCAGGCCGCGATAGCGCGCGATGGTGTCGGCGCTGGGCAGGGGCATGCGGGCGAGGGCGGCGGTGTCGGCCACCGGCGGCGACAGACGCGCCGCCTGGTTGCGCAGCAATGCCGTCTCCCGCCGGATCGCGGTGTCCAGCGCCTCGTGGGCGGCAAGGCGCTCGTGCAGCTTGGCGAGCGGCTTCAGCGCCTCGCGCAAAGGCGTGGGATCGTGGGTGGCGCCGGCGGCCTCGACCTCCCGGGCCAGACGGTCGCGCTCGGCCCGGGCGGCGGCTGCGTCCCGGGCGAGCTGGTCCTCCGTGGCGGCGAGCGTCCGTCCGTCGCGGATCAGCCGCTCGACCCGGGCGCGGGCGGCGTCGGTGGGCTGGTTAGATTCCAGGGACGCGAGATCCGGGGCGCCGATCCGGGCGCGCAGGCGCTCCAGGTCGAGCCCGACCTTGTAGGCGTCGCCCTCGATCCGGGGCAGGTCGGTGCCGCCCTTCTCGAATTCCTTGGTGCCGCTGAACGCCGCCAGGATCTCGTCGGCGCGCAGGATCAACGCCGGCTCCACCGGCACCGATTCGGCTTCGCCGCGCGCCCGGGCGAGGGCAGCGTCGGCGCGGGCCGCCTCGGCCTCGGCGGTGCGGCAGTGGTCGAGGGCAGCGCCCAGGCGCTCGATCCAAGCGGCATCCGCCTCGGCGAGGCCGGCATAGGCGGCGATGCGGTGGTCCAGCACGTCGATCTCGGCGACGATCGGCCGGGCGCGCTTCAGGCGTTCCAGCCGAGCGCGCTCGGTCGCCACGCGCTGATTGTCGGCCCGGAGCGCGTCGAGCTGCTCGGCGGCGGCCGCAATCTCGTCGTTCAGCGCCCGCCAATCGCCCGCGCGGAGGCCCTTCTCGCGGATCGCCTTGCGGGCGGTCTCGTGCCGCTCCAGCGCCTGATAGAAGGTCCGGTGCTTGGCCTGGCGGGGCGCGAAGATGCCCTCGGCCTCCGCGTCGAGGGCGGCCTGCAGCTCGGTGAGGCCGCGCAGGCCCGACCCCGCCGCGAACAGGCTGGCCCCGACCTCGCCCTCGACATCGACCATCTCGCGCCCCCCCGCCCGCAGGCTGCCGGCGTCGAGGCCGAAGGCACGGCAGAACACGGGGCGGGAGATGCCGCCGAGGAACGGCGCCAAAGCGTCGTCGGGGAGCGGCGCCTCGGCGGCGTCGATCAGGGTCCGGGCGTTGCCCTTGCGGCGGCGGAAGGCCAGGCGGCGCCCGTCGGCGGCCTCCACCTCCGCGCCGAGGCGCAAGAGGGGCATGTCGTGCAGGAAGGCGTAGCGTGTGGTCTTCTCGAAACCGAACAGCAGGTCGGTGACCGCCGCGAGCGCCGTGCTCTTGCCGGCCTCGTTGGCGCCCAGCACGACGTGCAAGCGGGCATCGGGCCGGAAGGTCACGGTCCGGTCGGTGAAGGCGCCGTAGCGCTCCAGGGCGAGGCGGATCAGCCGCATTGTGCGCGCCTCAGCAGTGCCGGCCGCCGAGGCGGCCCAGGATTAGCGCCTCGGCCTCGGCGCAGAGCGCGTCGAACTCGGCCTCCAGGTCGGCCTCCGCGGCGGCGGATGCCGGCATGCGGGCGCCGATCTCGGCGAGCACCGCCTTGGCCCGGGTGCGGAAATCCGGATCGCGGTCGAGATCGGCGAGGAGCGCCGCCGGGTCGATCGCCGCCCCGGAGGCCTCGACCGGCGCGCGGGGCCTCCGGGTCTCGATCTTCAGGCGCTCCAGCCAGATATCCTCGTGCAGCCGGTGGGCGGCGGCCTGGATCTCGGCGGTGACGTTGTCTCTGTCTGCCGAGAGCGCATCATGGGCCGCGGTCGTGCCGGCCAGATGCACCCGCACCAGGACGAGGCGCTGCGCCGCCACCTCCGCCAGGGGCCGCAGGGCCGCCTCCACAGTCTCGAAGGCGGCGCGGGTGTCGGCGGCTTCGCTCAGGTCGACGGTGACCTGCTCGAAGCGCGCCCGGTCGAGGGGAAAGCGGCTGACCCCCGTCACCCGCCCGTCGGCGACCTCGACCAGGACCGCGCCCTTCGCGCCGCATTCGCGCACGCTCCGGCCCTGGATGTTGCCGGGGAACACGATCCAGGGATCCCGGGACAGTTCCGCGTACTCGTGGATGTGGCCCAGTGCCCAGTAATCGTAGCCCCGGGCGGTGAGGTCGGCCACCGAGCAGGGGGCGTAGGTCTCGTGGGCGGCGTGGCCGGTGCAGGAGGTGTGGAGCACGCCGAGGTTGAACCAGCCGGGCAGGGCGGCCGGGTAGGTGAGCGACAGGTTCTCCTCCACGGCCCGGGCCTGGAAGCTCCGGCCGTGCACGGCGACCCGCAGGGATTCGAGGCGCAGCGTCTCGGCCCGGGCCGCCGGGAAGACGTGCACCGAGGGCGGCAGGGTGATCGCGCGGGTGATCACGCTCTCGGCGTCGTGGTTGCCGCGGACCAGGATCGTCGGGATGCCGGCCCGATTGAGGCGGGCCACCTGCCGCGCGAAGAACAGCCCGATCGTGTTGTCGGCCCAGTCGCCGTCATAGATGTCCCCGGCCACCACCACGAAGGCGACCTGCCGCTCGATCGCCTGGGTGACGAGATCCTCGAAGGCCTGCCGCCCGGCGGTGGCAAGGCGGCGGGCGAGCTCCGCGTCGCGGGTGGCGAGGCCCGAGAGCGGGCTGCCGAGATGCAGATCCGCCGCGTGGATGAAGCTGAAGCCCGACATCGGTCTCCGGTGAGCGATCGGTGAGCGGGGGTCTTAGGCCGCCGGGGCGTGCGGCCTCAAGCGCCATGCCCCGATTGCTGCACAGGAGCGAACGTCCCGGGCTCCGACGCGTTGAAGCGCGGCGGTGGCGTCAGAACCACCCGGTGAGGTACGAGCCCGGCCCGATGAACAGCTTCGCCCCTCCGGACCGGTCCGGCCTCGCCTCGGCGCTCCCGATCCGGCCGACAGAGCGCGCGCATGCGCCGTTCAAGATCGTGAGCTGGAACCTGCTGCGGCGCACCGGCGCGGCGGTGGACGACGTGGTCGCCCTGGTCGCGCGGGAGAAACCGGATCTGTTGCTCATGCAGGAGGCGACCCGGGGGATCGGTTTCCTGCGGGACCGGATCGGCGGCCATTACGCCTGGGCGCCGCTGCCGGGGCGGATCCACGGGCTGGCCATGTGGAGCCCGACTCCGTTCCCGAACGCGCCGCGGGTGATCACGCTTCCCGCCGGCGCCGTGGTGCATCGGGTCTGCCAGGTGCTCGACCTGGGCGAGTTCGGCATCGCCAACGTCCACCTGTCCCACGGGCAGATGCTGAACCGCCGCCAGCTGCGCTGCATCGTCGGCGAATTGCCGCCGCGGGCCGCGGTGCTGGGCGACTACAACATCGTCGGCCCGGCGCTGATCCCGGGGTTTCGCGATGTCGGCCCGCGCCGGCCGACCCACGCCATGGTGGACGTCCTGCCGCTCCGGCTCGACCGCTGCCTCGCCCGCGGGCTGATCTGCCACGAGCACGCCGTGCTGCCGCGCGGGCCCTCCGACCATCGGCCGATCGTGGTCCATCTCGGGCCGGCCCCGGAGGCGCACGCCCCCGCGCGCTTCAAAGGTATGGCAGCAGCAGTCGCACGCCTGCGTCGCGCAGACGGATCGGCAAGGCGCGCGCGGCGAGATCCTCCCGGCTGAGGCGTGCCTCCATCTTGCCCTGCATGAATCGGTCGAGCTGGGCGGCGAGATCCGCGTCGATGATCTCGACGTTTAGCTCGAAATTCAACCGGAAGCTGCGCATGTCCCAGTTCGCACTGCCGACGAAACACCAGATGTCGTCTACCACCATCGCCTTGGAATGGTCGAAGGGCGGCTCGTCGAGCCAGACCCGCACGCCGGCTTTCAGCAGCGGGTCGAGATGCGCCCGCGTCGCCCAGTCGATGAACGGATGGTCGCTCACCCGCGGGATGATCACATCCACGGCGATCCCCCGGATCGCGGCCTGGGCCAGGGCGCCGGTCACCAGCTCGTCGGGCAGGAAGTAGGGGGTGACGAACCGGACCGTCCGACGGGCGCAGGCGAGCGCCTGAAGGACCACCTGCTCGATCTTCTCGACATCCGCGTCCGGCCCCGAGGTGACCACCCGGGCGACGCTGTCTCCGACCGGTTCCAGGCTGGCGAGCCACGGCTCCGCATCGAGGATCTCGCCGTCGACGAAGGCCCAGTCGGCTGCAAACGCCACGGCGAGTTGCTCCACCACGGGGCCCCGCAGGCGGAAATGCGTGTCGCGGATCGGATGCTCAGGCTTCAGCGCCACGCGGTTCGGCTGCGAGATGTTGAGGCCGCCCGTGAAGGCAATGCGCCCGTCGATGATCAGCAGCTTCTTGTGCGAGCGCAGGTTCAGGAACGGCATCCGCCAGGGCAGGGCAGAGTGCATGAACAGGGCCGCCGGCACCCCGAGGCTTTTCAGCCGGTGGTAGATCGGCGCGCGAAAATACCCACCGCCGATCCCGTCGATGATGACCCGGACCATGACGCCCCGGGCCTTGGCCTCGGCCAGGGCATCGCAGAACGCGCGGCCGGTGGGATCATCGCGAAAGATGTAGCTCGACAGGCCGATGCTGGCTTTAGCCTCGCGGATCGCCGCCAGCATGACCGGGTAGGCGGCGTCGCCGTTGCGGAACATCTGCACGTCGTTGCCGGCAAACGCCGGCAATCCGGTGATACGCCTAATCGCCCGATCCAGCGGCCAGAGCGTTTCGGGCACCACCGCATCGTCGGTGTCGGGAAGGTTCGTCGCGTCGGAGGGCTTGGTGCGCAACTTCCGGGCGCGACGCGAGACGCGATTGATGCCGAAGGTCAGATAGAGCGCGGTGCCGAAGATCGGCGAGAGCCAGGCCAGCCCGATCCACCCGACCGCGACGCTGACCCGGCGCTTGCGCAGCAGGGCGTGCAGGGTGACGCCGAGTGCCAGGGTGATGCCGATGAGCGCGGAGACATCCGACCGCAACAGGGCGGTGGATTGCAGCCATCGATACAGCGCGTCTTCCAAGGTCTCGGCATCCGGTTCGCGTCAGACGGCGCCGGATATAGACGAATGAGCGGGCGAGGCGCGGATTTAATACGCCCGCAGGGCCGGCTGTCTGCCAGGCTCCGAGGCGCCGAGGGGCCGCGCGCAGCGATAGGGACCGCTGCCGTCGAGCGCCGCGTACAGGATCCGGCCGCCATCGGCGATGCAGCGCGCCTTGGCCTCGGCATAGGGCCGGTGAAAGCTCCAGATCGTGATCATCGGCCCGACGGTGCCCAGGCAGATTCCGCCGAACAGCAGGGCGGCGGCCCAGGTCGCCCGGTCCGGCCGCGGGCGCGGCGGCCGGGGCGGTGGCATGGCGCCGACGAAGGCAAGGGTCAGTCCGAACAGGTCGATGCTGCTCATCAGCCGTTCCGTGGGGAGGCGCCGAGCCCGGCAGGACAGGACATTCTTGCACCCTAGGGCAGGGCGGCCCCGGAACCTACGCATCCCGGCGCATGGGGCCTGCGTCGTATCGCGCGGGGCTCAGGGCTCCCAGCGCGGGGGGCGCTTGCCGATGAACGCATCGATGCCCTCGTGGGCGTCGGCCATCATCATGTTCCGGGTCATCACCTCGGCGGCGTAGCCGTAGGCCTCCTCCAGGCCCATCTCGATCTGCCGGCCGAAAGCCGCCTTGCCGATCGCGACGACTTGCCGGGCCTTCCCGGCGATCTTCTCAGCCATGGCGGCCACCGCGCCATCCAATTCCGCCGCCGATACCACGCGGTTGACCAGGCCGATCCGCAGCGCCTCCCGAGCGTCGACCGGTTCGCCGACCAGCAGCATCTCCAGGGCGGCCTTGCGCGACACCGCCCGCGACAGCGCGACCATCGGGGTCGAGCAGAACAGGCCGATCTGCACCCCCGGCGTGGCGAACCGGGCGTCCTCGGCGCAGATGGCGAGGTCACAGGTGGCAACGAGCTGGCAGCCGGCCGCCGTGGCGATGCCGTTGACCTGGGCGATCACTGGTTGCGGCAGCCGGGTGATGCTCAGCATCAGGCGGGCGCAGGTACGGAACACCGCTTCGGTCGCCGCCCGGGAGGGGTCGGCCCGCATCTCCTTGAGGTCGTGGCCGGCGCAGAAGGCCGGGCCGGCCCCGCGCAGGATGACGACGCGCACCGAAGGATCCTTACGGATCGCGTCGAGCGCATCCTGGAGCGCCTTCATGAGCGCCATCGACAGGGCGTTGCGCGCCTGCGGACGGTTCAGGGTCAGGGTCGCAACGCCGTCGGCATCGTGGCGCAGCAGAACGGAATCATCCGCGATGCTGGAGGCGGCGAGGGCTGCGGACATGGCGGTATCTCCCGGTTCCGGCCCCTTGATCGTGCGGGACCGGCTTATGACCAAGAGGCTACCACGCCGGCGGCGCAGTGCAGAGAGCTGTCCTCAGCCCTGCTCGGCCAGGGCCAGATCCAGGCTCGCGAAATCGGCGCCCGGGCCGTTCCACCACACGCTGGGATAGGAGGCGAGGCGACCCATCACGCCGGCATACGCCTCGGCCAGGGTGGTATCGACGATTACCAGCGTCGCGCCGGACAGAGCCAGGCTGTCGGCGAGCGCCTCACCGCGGCGGCCGCCGTCGAGCGCGACGACGCGGACCCCGATTCGGGCCAAGCCGAGATGCATCGCCTCCGCCTGGCCGATGTCGCGGACCAGCAGGGCGACGGTCTCGCCGGCACGCAGGCCCTCGCCGAAGGCCCAGTGGGCGACGCGGTTGGGGCAGATCGCCGGAGCCGCGCGCCGGTCGCCGGAGGCGATACCGAGTCCGGCTCGGAAGCGCCGATCGGCATCACGGGGAGCCGGCGCCGGGGCCGGAATGTCTGCGACAGTGGAGTTCACGCCAAACATACGCTGCGAACCGCCTGGATCTGGATAAACGGTGGACCTTGGCGTGACGCGGGCAGGTTAACACTCTCTCTCACGTTCGCAGATCATCGGAACACTGAGCGGTTTTCACGGTCCGACGGGGCCGGGACTGCGCCTATGCCGAATCGGAGGTGAACGCCGAGCGGCAATTTGCAGGCGAATTCGGTCGCATTGGCCCCCGGCCCGGTCCGGCCTATGTCCCGCTCGACGCGGGCGGCCCGGAAGAGGTCGTCCCGGATCGAGGAAACGCCGCCCCATGCGCCAGACCGTCCCCTACGCCGCCGCCATCGCCCTGACGCTCGCGACCGTGCCGGCGCAGGCGCAGATCCGGAACGCACCGTCGCCCCGCGCCCTGGAATTTGCCGCCTACATCTTCGCGGCCTCCAATGTCTGCGGTTACCGGATCGGCAACGAGGCGTTCGAGGCCTTGCTGGCGAAGCAGAACGTGCGGGCGGAGGACGTCCAGCCGCGGGGGCCGTTCGGCAATCGGGTGCAGACGATGTTCACGCTGATGTCGAACCAGATGGCCCAGAATCGCGACCAGGCCTGCATCGCCGTGGCTGGTGAGTACGGGCCGGAGGGGGCGGTCGCCAAGAACGTCCTGCTTCCGGCCGGACAGATCACCGGCACGCCGGCCCCTGCTCCTGCTCCTGCTCCTGCGGAACCTGCCAAGCCGGCGCAGTGACCCCTTAACCGAGACGCCAGTCGATCGGCCGAACCCCGCGCTCGGCCAGCCAGTCGTTCGCACGGCCGAACGGGTCCGAGCCCGGGAAATCCCGGGCGCGGTTGAGCGGCGAGGGATGCCCGCTCTCGAACACGCCATGGCGGGTGGAATCGATCAGCGCCGTCCGGGCGCGGGCCTGGGCGCCCCAGAGCAGGAAGACGGCCGGCTCCGGCCGCGCCGAGACCGCGGCGACGGCCTCGTCGGTGAGCGCCGACCAGCCGTAGCGCAGATGCGCCCCGGCCTTGCCCGCCTCCACGGTGAGCGCGCTGTTCAACAGAAGCACGCCCTGCCGGGCCCAGGGCGTCAGGTCGCCGCCGGCGGATCGGTCGGAGCCGGCCTCCGCCAGGATCACCCGCAGGGAGGCCGGGATCCGGCCGGAGCCGACATACGAGAAGGCGAGGCCGTTGGCGTCGCCGGGCGTCGGATAGGGGTCCTGACCGAGGATGACCGCGCGGACCGCCGGCAGCGGCGTTTCGGCGAGCGCCCGGAAGATGTCGGCGGGCGCGGGCAGCACCTGCGCGCCTTCGGAGATCCGGGCATCGACCCGGGCCGCGACCGCGTCCGCCGCCTCCCCGGCGAAGAACGGCAGCGCCAGCCAGGGCGATCCGGAAGCGCGGAAGGCGGCCAGGGCGGCAGCCACGGGAGTATCGGTCATCGGGTCTCGCAAAGGTCGAATGATGCGGTCCGCGGTTGCAGGGCACCGTCGCCGTGATTAGGGAGGATGGGCCAGCCGCGCGCCAGCGCGTCCGGTGCGGCATGTCGCAGCCGGCCTTCGCTGAGCGGGCGGACACCCTACATGGGGTGCACGTAAGACCGAAAACGTCCGGCCCAAGCGCGTGCGCCGGCTGCCGGGTATCTGAAGCCAGAAGAAGGACTCGGCGCGCGGCGCCGGAACGCTGCCATGAACGAACGCGTCGAACCCGCCGCGCTGGCGGATGGCCGGCCCCTCGCATCCCTGGTCCCAGCCGCGGGCGGCCTGCCGGCCGACCACCCGAAGGTGGCCTGGGGCCGCGTCGGCGTGCTGCTGATGAACCTCGGTACCCCCGAGGGCACCAGCTACTGGCCGATGCGGCGCTACCTCAAGGAATTCCTGTCGGACCGCCGCGTCATCGAGGTGCCGCGGCTGATCTGGTGGCCGCTGCTGAACCTGATCATCCTGACCAAGCGCCCGGGGCCGAAGGGCCGCGACTACGCCAGTGTCTGGAACAACGCCCGCAACGAGGGCCCGCTCAAGACCACCACCCGCGGCCAGAGCGAGCGCCTTCAGGCCGCGATGGGCGAGTCTGTCGTGGTCGACTGGGCGATGCGCTACGGCAAGCCGGAGGTCGCCGACCGGCTCCAGGCGCTGCTCGACCAGGGCTGCGACCGGATCCTGCTGGTGCCGCTCTATCCGCAATACGCGGCGGCCACCTCGGCCACCGCCTGCGACCAGGCGTTCCGCGCGCTGATGGACATGCGTTGGCAGCCGACGGTGCGGGTGTCGCCGCCCTATCACGACGACCCGGTCTACATCGCCGCCATGGCCGATTCGATCCGGGAGGGCCTGGCCAAGCTCGATTTCGAGCCCGAGGTGATCCTGACCTCGTTCCATGGCGTCCCGCGCAGCTACCTGCTCAAGGGCGATCCCTATCATTGTCAGTGCCACAAGACCGGACGCCTGATCCGGGAGGCTCTGGGGATGTCGCCCGAGCGCATGCGGGTCACCTTCCAGTCGCGCTTCGGCAACGAGGAGTGGCTGAAGCCCTACACGGACGAGACCGTGACGGAACTGGCGAAATCCGGCGTCAAGCGCATGGCGATCGTCGCCCCCGGCTTCACGGCGGATTGCCTGGAGACGCTGGAAGAGCTCGACGGCGAGAATCGCCACTATTTCGAGGGCAACGGCGGCGAGCGCTTCGCCTATATCCCGTGCCTCAACGATTCCGATCTCGGCATGAAAGTGATCGAGCACGTGGTGCGCCGCGAGCTTCAGGGCTGGCTCTGACGCAAAAGCGCCGGGGCGCCGCTTGCGGACGGCCCCGGCCGGCCTATCATCGTCCGAAGCTGGACAATTGTCAGATCCGGCGTCGGAGGATCACATGGCGTTCTTCATCGGGATCGCGTGTCCCTGGCTGCTGATCGCGGTGCTCGATCGGATCGCCGAAGGCCGCCGCACGGCCGAACTCGCCGCGCTCGGCGTCACGACACCGTCGCCGGCCGCCCGTTCGTCGTACCTGCATCCCGACCGGCCGTATTGAGAGGCTGAGAGCGGCCGTGACGCGGGCCGACCCGACGCTCTCGTCGAAAGACGCTGAAATCGGATGCCTTCTCCAACCCAAACGCTCATCCTGAGGTGCTGCGAAGCAGCCTCGAAGGTGGCTTCTAGGAGTCGCTGAGACACCTGAAGGGCTCCTTCGAGGCGTCCGCTACGCGAACGCACCTCGGCATGCGGCCGTGGTTGGGACGTTCGTCCCTATCCGATCACGGCTTCTTCGTCTCAGGCGCCGGCTGAGCCGCAGCAGGCGCAGCGTCGGTGCGGTCGATCTTGGCCTCGGCGCGCAGCTTCAGGATCAGGTCCTGCTGCGCCTTGCGGACGATGTGCTGGTCGATCTGGTCCTTCAGCTCGTCGAAGCTCGGCTGCGGCTTGGTGCGCTTCTCCTCGACCTTGATCACGTGCCAGCCGAACTGGCTCTTGACCGGGTCGGAGACCTGGCCGGGCTTCATCGCGAAAGCGGCATTGGCGAAATCCGGGACCATCCGCTCCTTGGTGAACCAGCCGAGATCGCCGCCCTCGGCCTTGGAGCCGGGATCCTTCGAGGTCTCGGCCGCCACCTTCGCGAAATCCTCGCCGCCCTTGATCCGCGCGGCGATCTTCTTCGCATCGCCCTCGTTGTCCACCAGGATGTGGCGCGCGTGCACCTCCTCCTCGGGCTTCATCAGCTTGACCGTCTGATCGAAGATCGCGTGCTCGGCCTCGGGCGTGACCGCGCGCTTGGCCTCCTGCTCCAGGTAGTCGTCGAGCAGGAGCTTGTCGCGGAAATAGGCGAGCTTGCGCTTGAACTCCGGCGAGTCGCCGATCTTGGCGGCCTCAGCGGCCTGCGCGCCGACCCGCAGGTCGACCATGTAATCCACCAGCAGGCTCTTCTTCTGCGCCTCGTCCACCCCCGGCAGCGATAGGGCAGGGTCATCCGCCGCGATCGCGAGATCACCCTGCGTGATCGGCTTGCCGTTGACGGTGGCCACGACGGTATCGGGACTCGGGGCGGGAGCCGCCGTGTTCGCCGCGGGCGTCGATGGGGTCGCCTGAGGCGCCTGGGCCAGCGCGAATCCTGGCATCGCGAGCATCAGGGCGAGCGCGCTCGCGCGCCGGAGAAAGGCGGTATTCGGCATGCTGGCGTAGTCCTCGGCTGACGTCTCGTCGCCGCCCCTGATCACAGGCGGGCGGCCGGCCGCGGACAGGTGGCGCGCGTCGCGCGAGAAGGCAAGCGCTGCCGTTTTCGCCTTCCGGAGCCCGCCGTGTCGGAGGCCACCTCTTTCAGGTGCGTCGGCGGATGTTTACCTCTATAAGCCCGGCCAACTCCGCCAAGGCCGGCCCGCCACGCTCACCCGTCGGCGGGCTCGCGCGTCTGCAGGTCAACGATGCTCGGCTCGATCGCCAAGAAGATTTTCGGCTCCTCCAACGACCGCCGGGTCAAGGGCTACCGCCCGCGGGTGGCGCAGATCAATGCGCTGGAACCGGAGATCCAGGCCCTGTCGGACGACGCGCTGAAGGCGCGCACCGACATGCTGAAGGCGGAACTCGCCGCCGGCAAGAGCCTCGACGACATCCTGGTCCCGGCCTTCGCGACGGTGCGCGAGGCGGCCAAACGGGTCTTCGGCCAGCGCCATTTCGACGTGCAGTTGATCGGCGGCATGGTCCTCCACGAGGGCGCCATCGCCGAGATGAAGACCGGAGAGGGCAAGACCCTGGTGGCGACGCTGCCGGTCTACCTGAACGCCCTGGAGGGCAAGGGCGTCCACGTCGTCACGGTGAACGACTACCTGGCTTCGCGCGACGCGGAGTGGATGGGCCAGCTCTACCGGTTCCTCGGCCTCACCGTCGGCACCATCGTGCACGGGCTCGACGACGAGCAGCGCAAGGCGGCCTATGCCTGCGACATCACCTACGGCACCAACAACGAGTACGGCTTCGACTACCTGCGCGACAACATGAAGTACGAGCTGTCGCAGCTCGCGCAGCGTGGACACAACTTCGCGATCGTCGACGAAGTCGACTCGATCCTGATCGACGAGGCCCGGACGCCGCTGATCATCTCGGGCCCGGTGGACGACCGGTCCGAGCTCTACGTCTCGGTCGACGCGATCATGCCCCGGCTGGTGCGCGAGCATTACGACCTCGACGAGAAGCAGCGCACGGTCTCCCTGACGGAAGCCGGCAACGAGTTCGTCGAGGTGACGCTGCGCGAGGTCGGCCTGCTCAAGGACGGCGACCTCTACGACGCGCACAACGTCAGCCTGGTCCACCACGTGAACCAGGCCCTGCGCGCCCACACGCTGTTCACCCGGGACAAGGACTACATCGTCAAGAACGACGAGGTGGTGATCATCGACGAGTTCACCGGCCGCATGATGCAGGGTCGGCGCTACTCGGAGGGCCTGCACCAGGCCCTCGAGGCCAAGGAGCGGGTAACGATCCAGCCCGAGAACCAGACCCTCGCCTCGATCACCTTCCAGAATTACTTCAGGCTCTACAACAAGCTCGCCGGCATGACCGGCACGGCCTCGACGGAAGCCGACGAGTTCGCCGAGATCTACAAGCTCGACGTGGTCGACATCCCGACCAACAAGGAGGTCGAGCGCGTCGACGAGGACGACGAGGTCTACCGGACGGTGGCCGAGAAGTACGAGGGCATCATCGCGGAGATCGACAAGGCGCATAGCCGTCACCAGCCGATCCTGGTCGGCACCGGCTCGATCGAGAAGTCCGAGCACTTGGCCGAGATGCTCAAGAAGGCCGGCTACACCCTGCTCGACTATTCCGATCCGAACGCGCTCACCGACGTCTACAAGGCCGCCCGCGAGGGCCGGGTCACCAAGCGCTTCGCCGTGCTGAACGCCCGCTTCCACGAGCAGGAAGCCTACATCGTGGCCGAGGCGGGCGTGCCGGGCGCGATCACCATCGCCACCAACATGGCCGGCCGCGGCACCGACATCAAACTCGGCGGCAATCTCGAGATGCGTATCGAGAAGGAGTTGGGGCAGCTCCCGGACGGGCCGGAGCGCGACGCCGCCATCGAGGCCATCAAGGCGGAGATCGCCGACAACCGCGCCAAGGTGCTGGCCTCGGGTGAGCCGGCCGATGCCGCCGCCGGCCGCAAGAAGGCCCTGCCGGGCGGCCTGTACATCATCGGCACCGAGCGCCACGAATCCCGGCGTATCGACAACCAGCTTCGCGGCCGCTCCGGCCGCCAGGGCGATCCCGGGCGCTCGAAATTCTACCTGTCCCTTCAGGACGACCTGATGCGGATCTTCGGCTCGGACCGCATGGACGGGATGCTGCAGAAGCTCGGCCTGGAGCAGGGCGAGGCGATCATCCACCCCTGGATCAACAAGGCGATCGAGAAGGCGCAGCAGAAGGTCGAAGCGCGCAACTTCGACATGCGCAAGAACGTGCTGAAATACGACAACGTCATGAACGACCAGCGCAAGGTCGTGTTCGAGCAGCGCCGGGACTTCATGGCCCAGGAGAGCGTGCGCGAGACCGTGGACGAGATGCGCGAGGGCGTGATCGACGACCTGGTCGCCCGCTACATCCCGCAGAACGCCTATGCCGAGCAGTGGGACGTCGCGGCCTTACGCGAGCAGGTCCGGGATGTGCTCAACCTGGACGAGCCGGTGGAGGATTGGGCCAAGGAGGAGGGCATCGCCGACGAGGAGATGCGCGAGCGCCTGCTCAAGGCCGCCGAGACCGCCTACGCCGCCCGGGCCGAGAAGAACGGCACCGAGATCACCGCCTATATCGAGAAGCAGGTCCTGCTTCAGACCCTGGACCACCTGTGGCGCGAGCACCTCGTGACCCTCGACCATCTGCGGCAGGTCATCGGCTGGCGCGGCTTCGCCCAGCGCGACCCGCTCAACGAGTACAAGTCGGAGGCGTTCGACCTCTTCAACAACCTGGTCACGGCGTTGCGCGAGCAGGTGACGGCGCAGCTCTCGCGCGTCGAGATCATGCATCAGCAGCCCGACCAGCAAGCCTTCCCGGGCGGCCCGCCGGAACTGCCGCAGATGTTCGCCCAGCATCTCGACCCGGTCACCGGTGAGAACGAGATGGATTACGAGGGGCGCGGCTCGGGCAGCGATGGCGGCGGCGGGCCTGCCTACGGCTACGCCGCACAGGGCCTGGCGGTCGACGGCGCCGTGCTGGAGCGCGACCCCAACGATTCCGCCACCTGGGGCCGGGTCGGTCGCAACGAGCCATGTCCGTGCGGTTCGGGCAAGAAGTACAAGCACTGCCACGGCACCTTCCAGGCCTGAGGCGGCCCATCTCATGGCCGCTCGCACGGTCTTCGTCGCCGGTGCCGGTACCGAGATCGGTAAGACCTACGTCACCGCGGCGCTGACCCGGCGCCTGCGGGGGCAGGGCCGACCGGTGCGGACGCTGAAGCCGCTCGCGAGCGGCGTGCCGCCGCTCAGCGATCCAGCCTTTGCGGAGAGCGACACCGCCCGGCTGCTCGACGCACAGGGGCTCTCCGTCGAGGCCGATGCCGTCGAGGCCTGCTCACCCTGGCGGTTCGCAGCCCCGCTCGCCCCCGATCAGGCTGCGGTCCTGGAGGGCCGGTCCGTAGCGCTGGCCGACCTCGTCGGCTGGTGCCGGGCGCAGGTCGCCTGCAGCGAGGGGACCCTGATCATCGAGGGCGTGGGCGGGCTCATGAGTCCGATCACGGAGGCAGCCACCGGACTCGACTGGCTCAAGGCGCTGGCCGTGCCGACGATCCTCGTCTCCGGCAGCTATCTCGGGGCGATCAGCCACGCGCTCACCGCCCGCGAGACCCTGCGCCTGCACGGCATCACGCTCCGCGCCGTCGTGGTGAGCGAGAGCGCGGGAGCGCCGGCGCCGCTCGCAACCGTGGCGGCGTCGATCGCCCGCCATGCCGGCGTACCGGTCTTCGGCTTGCGGCGCGGCGAAGCCTGTCCGGAGGCTTTGGCCGATCTGGTGTGAGCGGGTCGGGGCTCAACTCAGCGACAGTCTGATCGATTCGACCAATACTCCACCGTCACTGCGAGCGCAGCCAAGCAACCCCGTGTGGCGCGCGGTTTCCGGGCGTAGCGGATCCCTGGGTTGGATCGCTGCCCTCGCAAAGCCGTGAGGGCCGATGGCAAGCTCTTCGGTCGCAAGCGGATCCGGCCGCATCGGCTTCCACTTCGACGGCGAGCGCTCTACCTGTCCCGGCAGGGAAAAAATTGAATCCCGCGGGAGCCGTGCGTTGAGTCAGTCCCTTGCCCCCGCGGCGGCGCCCGGTTCCAAGGCCGGTGCCAGCGACGACATCGCGTCCCCAAAAGCCAAGCTCAAGCCGGCGCTGGTCTTCGGCGCGCTCGGCGTCGTCTACGGCGACATCGGCACCAGCCCGCTCTACGCCTTCAAGGAGGCCGTGAAGGCCGCCACCGCGGGCGGCGCATCGGTGCCGGAAGCCGCCACCGGCGCGGTGTCGCTGATCCTGTGGTCGCTCATCCTGATCGTGTCGCTGAAATACGCGGTGCTGATCCTGCGGGCCGACAACAAGGGCGAGGGCGGCATCGTCGCCATGCTCGCCCTCTTGGGGGCCCGTCAGGCCCGGCACGGGACCTGGAAGGCCGCCCTGCTGGTCGTCGGGCTGATCGGTGCGGCCCTGCTCTACGGCGACGGGGCGATCACGCCGGCGATCTCGGTCCTGTCGGCCATCGAGGGTTTGAAGGTCGACGCCCCGGCCCTCGGGCACTTCGTCGTGCCGATCACCATCGCGATCCTGGTCGGTCTGTTCGCGGTCCAGCACAAGGGCGTGGCCGCGATCGGCCGGGTGTTCGGCCCGGTGATGCTGGTCTGGTTCGTGGTGCTGGCCACGCTCGGGATCCTCGGCATTCTCGACAAGCCGGAGATCCTCACCGCGGTCAATCCGCTGCGCGCCGTCGAGTTCATGCTGCATGCCGGCTGGCACGCGAGCTTCGCCATGCTCGGTGCAGCGTTCCTCGCGGTCACCGGCGGCGAGGCGATGTACGCCGATCTCGGACATTTCGGCGCGATGCCGATCCGGGCGGCCTGGTTCGTCCTGGTTCTTCCGGCGCTCGTCCTCAATTATTTCGGTCAGGGGGCCCTGCTGCTGGCATCACCGGACGCGATCGAGAACCCGTTCTTTCGCCTGTGCCCGGATTGGGGCCATTACCCGCTGATCGCGCTGGCGACGCTGGCTACGATCATCGCCTCGCAGGCGATCATCTCCGGCGTGTTCTCCCTGACCCAGCAATCGGTGCAGCTCGGCTTCCTGCCGGCCATGCGCATCGTCCAGACGGCCAAGGAGGAGCGCGGGCAGATCTACGTGCCGATGGTGAATTGGCTGCTCGCCGTCGCGACCCTGGTGGCGGTGGTGATGTTCGGCTCCTCGGACGCGCTGGCCGGTGCCTACGGCATCGCGGTGTCGATGCTGATGGCGATCACCACCCTGCTCGCCGCACTCATCGCCCTGCGCTGGGGCTACAACCCGATCCTGGTCTTCGCGGTCAACGGCTTGTTCCTGACCATCGACGCCGTGTTCTTCGCGGCCAACAGCGTGAAGATCCTGGAAGGCGGCTGGTTTCCCCTTGTGCTCGCCGGCCTCGTCGCGCTGATGATGCTCACTTGGAAGAAGGGGAACGAGCTGGTCGAGGAGGCGCGGGTCGCACTGCGCCTGCCGGAGGATGCCTTCCTGGCCGGGCTCCAGCACCGCGATCTGCTGCGCCTGCCCGGTACCGCGGCGTTCCTGTCGGCGGCCGTGCACGGGATCCCGCTCCACCTGTCGCGCTTCGTCGAGCGCAACCGCGCGCTGACGGAACGGATCCTGATCATCACCGCGCTCTACGAAGAGACCCCGACGGTTCCGGCGGAGCAGCGCGCCCACGTGACGATCCTGGCACCGGACTTCTACCGGGTGATCCTGCGCTACGGCTTCATGGAGGAAGCCTCGATCCCGGAGGGGCTCGCCTGCGCGGTCGCGGCCCGCCATCTGCCGGCGCATGTGATCGCGGACATGACCGTGTTCGTCGGCCACGAGACCATCATCCCCAAGAACGACAAGCGCGGCATGGCGCCCTGGCGGGAGAACCTGTTCGCCTTCATGCAGCGCAACGCCGAGCGCACCGGCGCCTTCTTCGGTGTGCCGACGCGGCAGGTGGTGGAGGTCGGCACCGAGATCGAGATCTGAGGCCTCGGCGCGCCACGGGCAGCCGGTCCGCAGCTTGGAACGCATAAAGACATGTTTATGTCTTGATTGCTTCGTATCTTGCGAAGTGGTACGGGCTTGCCTCGAACCGCAACGCGAACACACGGAGCCGCCGACTCATGGCCAAGGATTACATCGTCAAGGACATCGGGCTGGCCGATTACGGCCGCAAGGAAATCTCGATCGCCGAGACGGAGATGCCGGGCCTGATGGCGGTCCGCGAGGAATACGGCGCGGCGCAGCCCCTGAAGGGCGCCAAGATCGCCGGCTCGCTGCACATGACGATCCAGACCGCGGTGCTGATCGAGACCCTCAAGGCGCTCGGCGCCGACATCCGCTGGGTCTCCTGCAACATCTATTCGACCCAGGACCACGCCGCCGCCGCCATCGCGGCCGCCGGCATCCCGGTCTTCGCCGTGAAGGGCGAGACCCTGGAGGAGTACTGGGACTACACCTCGCGCCTGTTCGACTGGCATGACGGCGGCATGCCGAACATGATCCTCGACGACGGCGGCGACGCCACCATGTTCGTCCACCTCGGCCTGCGCGCCGAGAACGGCGACACCGCCTTCCTCGACAAGCCCGAGAGCGAGGAGGAGGAGGTGTTCTTCGCGCTTCTGAAGAAGAAGCTCGCCGAGAAGCCGAAGGGCTGGTTCGCCGGTCTCGCCGACAGCATCAAGGGCGTCTCCGAGGAGACCACCACGGGCGTCCACCGCCTGTACGTGCTGGCCAAGGAGGGCAAGCTGCTCTTCCCGGCGATCAACGTGAACGACTCGGTCACCAAGTCGAAGTTCGACAACCTCTACGGCTGCAAGGAGTCGCTGGTCGACGGCATCCGCCGCGGCACCGACGTCATGATGGCCGGCAAGGTCGCCATGGTCGCGGGCTTCGGCGATGTCGGCAAGGGTTCGGCCGCGTCGCTGCGCAACGCCGGCTGCCGCGTGCTCGTGTCGGAGATCGACCCGATCTGCGCGCTCCAGGCCGCCATGGAGGGCTACGAGGTCGTGACGATGGAGGACGCCGCCCCGCGCGCCGACATCTTCGTCACCGCCACGGGCAACAAGGACATCATCACCCTCGACCACATGCGGGCGATGAAGGACCGGGCGATCGTCTGCAACATCGGCCACTTCGACAACGAGATTCAGGTTGCCGGCCTGAAGAACCTGAAGTGGTCGAACATCAAGCCGCAGGTGGACGAGATCACCTTCGCGGACGGTCACCGCATCATCCTCCTGTCGGAGGGCCGCCTTGTGAACCTCGGCAACGCGACCGGTCACCCGTCCTTCGTGATGTCGGCCTCGTTCACCAACCAGACCCTGGCGCAGATCGAGCTCTGGACCAACACGACCAAGTACCAGAAGCAGGTCTACACCCTGCCCAAGACCCTCGACGAGAAAGTCGCGGCGCTGCACCTCGAGAAGATCGGCGTGAAGCTGTCCAAGCTGCGCCCCGACCAGGCCGCCTATATCGGCGTGTCCGAGTCCGGCCCGTTCAAGTCCGAGCATTACCGCTACTGAGCCGGCGGCGGTCGGGCAGCAATCCGGTTCGGCGTGTGTGCCGAACCGGAGGTTGAGGTTCTGACCCCCGACGCGGTCTCCGTACGGATCCGGACGCAGCGACAGACAACCAGAAAAGGGCCCGGCGCGCTGCGTCGGGCCCTTTCGTTTGTCAATCCGTTTCAGGGCAACCGCACTGTGTCTTCTGAGTGTCGTTAACGGATGATTGTGACGGGCGGGCGTATAGCCACGCTTCGTTCCCCTTCCGGGTCGATTCCGCCGCACGGTAAGGTGCGGGCGAATCTTTGATCGGTGGATCCGCGACGGTTCGAGAGAATCATCTGCGGGAACGGTGCGTTCTGCACCGCGCGGTTGCACGCGCATTCGGATCGCCAAGGTGGGGGCAGGGCTATCATGGGTGTCGGTCGTGCCGCGCACGTTCGAATCTGCGTGGGTACGCTCACATTGACCGCGGCGAGCGCAGCGCTCGCCGAACTGCCCGAGACCGCGACTGCGCACGCGCCGCGGGAAATGCATGGGGTTGCGGCCCTGGCGATCTTCGGCGGCCTCGTCGCCTTCGCGGTGATCCTGTCGCTGCTCCATCTCTACGAGCGCGGGCGCTGGACCCGCCGGGAGCGCGAGCTCGCCGCCGCCCTCGACGTGCTGCGCGGTGCTCATGACCGCGCCGAGATACTGCTCAACGCCGAGCGCCAGATCATCGTCACCTGGGACCGCCGCAGCGAGCCTGTGGTCGAGGGCGATATCAGTCTCGCGATCTACGGCGAGCGGCCGACCTCGGGCTATGCCCGCCGGGTCCTGGCCTTCGGCACCTGGCTGGTCGCCGCCGACGCCGCCGCGGTCGAGGCCGCGGTCGAAACCCTGCGGGCCCGAGGCACGAGCTTCACCCTCAGCCTGCGCACCCAGACCGGGCGCAGCATCGACGCGCACGGGCAGGCCGTGGCTGGCCGGGCACTCCTGCGGCTGCGCGAGACCAGTCAGGAGCGCTGCGAGATTGCCGACCTGCGTGCGACCCTGGACGAATCCCGCCGCGGCCTGTCGGCCCTCGCAGGACTCCTCGACGCGATCCCCCAGCCGGTCTGGCGGCGCAACCGCGAGGGCGGCCTGAGCTGGGTCAACGCCGCCTACGTGGCGGCCGTCGAGGCCGCGACCCGCGAAGCCGCGCTGGATGGCGGCATCGAATTGTTCGACCGACCGGCGCGGGAGGCGATCATCCGCGACGAGGCGGCGCGCGCCGCCGGCCTGACCCGGACCGTCCCGCGGCTCTCGGCCGTGGTGGCGGGCAGCCGGCGCATGCTCGACGTGTTCGAGACCACCCTGGACAGCGGCCGTGTCGGGATCGCCATCGACGTGTCCGAGCTGGAGAGCGTCCGCGCCGACCTGCAGCGCCAGATGAACGCCAATGTCCGCACTCTCGACCAGCTCCCCACCGCGGTGGCGATGTTCGACGTTTCGCAGCGGCTGATCTTCCACAACGCTGCCTATCGCGAGCTCTGGGACCTCGATCAGGCCTTCCTCGACAGCCGCCCCTCCGACGGCGAGATCCTCGACCATCTCCGGGCCGAGCGGAAGCTGGAGGAGCATGCGGATTTCCGCGGCTGGAAGCAGGGGGTTGTGGCCGCCTACCGGGCCGCCGAGGCGAACCAGAGCTGGTGGTACCTGCCCGACGGCCGGACGCTGCGCGTGGTCGCCGACCCGAATCCGCAGGGCGGCCTGACCTATCTGTTCGACGACGTGTCCGACAGCCTGAACGCCGAGTCGCGCTACAACGCCCTGCGTCGCCTCCAGGCCGAGACCCTCGACACCTTGGCCGAGCCGGTGGCGGTGTTCGGCGCCGACGGGCGCATGACTCTGGCCAACCGGGCGTTCTGCACCGTCTGGCGGCTCGATCCGGCGACCGTTGAGGAGCGCCCTCACGTCGATGCCGTCATCGAGGCCTGCCGGTCCCTGGCGCCCGCCGAGGAGCCCTGGCTCGACATCCGCGACGCGGTGGTCGGCCTCGAATCGCGCACCGCCCGATCCTGCCGCCTGGAAGTGGTGGACGGCACCGTCCTCGATTGCGCCGCGCAGCCGCTGCCGGAGGGCGCGACCCTGCTCACCCTGATCGACGTCACCGCGAGCGTGAACGTCGAGCGGGCGCTGACCGAGAAGAACGACGCCCTGGAGAAGGCCGCGCAGCTGCGCGACACCTTCGTCCACCACGTCTCCTACGAGTTGCGCTCGCCGCTCACCAACATCATCGGCTTCACCCAGCTGCTCGGCGACGAGACGGTCGGCGCGCTCAACGACCGGCAGCGCGAATATTCAGACCACATCATGCGCTCCTCGGCGGCGCTGCTCGTGATCATCAACGACATCCTCGACCTCGCCTCGATCGATGCCGGCTCTCTGGAGCTTCAGCGGGAGGAGGTCGACGTCCAGACCACGATCGAGGCCGCCGTGCGTGGCATCGAGGATCGGCTGGCCGAATCCCACATCACCCTCGCGCTGGACGTGCCGGAGGATATCGGCAGCGTCCACGCGGACGGGAAGCGGGTCCGCCAGATCCTGTTCAACCTGCTTTCCAACGCCGTCGGTTTCTCGGATGCCGGGCAGCGCGTCGAGGTCCGGGCCCGCCGGGAAACGCACGACTTGGTCCTGAGCGTGCGCGACCACGGCCGCGGCATGCCGCCGGAGATTGCCGATTCGGTCTTCAACCGCTTCGAGAGCCACACGCTGGGGACCCGCCACCGCGGGGTCGGGCTCGGCCTGTCGATCGTGCGGTCCTTCGTCGAACTCCATGGCGGGCGGGTCCATCTCGAGACAGCGCCCGGGGCGGGGACCCAGGTGACCTGCACCTTCCCGCTTTTCTCTTCTGACGGGCCGCATCTCGACCAGCGCGAGGCGAGCCGGCCTTTCATGACCGCGCCCGCAACCGCGACACGGAAGCCGGGTATCGCGCTCCATTAGCAACCCGCGGCCGCATCGGCCGCCCCGCCGGGCTTGATTAATCCCCCAGCCGGGATCAGCAGGAGGCATGTCCGACACAGATCGTTCCGGCTGGGCCGTCTTCGGTATCGGCGACTTCCGCCTGTTCGGCTCGGCCCGCTTCCTGACGGGCCTCGCTTACCAAATGCAGGCGGTGGCGATCGGCTGGTTCGTCTACGACCTGACGCATTCCGCCCTGGCGCTCGGCCTAGTCGGGCTGGCGGGTTTCCTGCCCGCAGTGCTTTGCGCCCTGATCACCGGCCATGTGGCCGATACCTATGATCGGCGTCTGGTCGGGGCCTCGGCCTTCGGGCTCCAGAGTCTGGCGAGCTTCGGCCTGCTCGCCTACGCGCATGCCGGCCTTCAGGCGGTCTGGCCGATCTATGCCCTGGTGATCGTCGTCGGCACCGCCCGGGCCTTCGCCAACCCAGCCCTGCAGGCGCTGCTGCCGACCCTCGTGCCGGGTCCGCAATTCGGTTCCGCCATCGCCTGGAACGCCTCGCTCTGGCAGAGCGCCTCGGTGATGGGTCCGGCGCTCGGCGGCCTGCTCTACGCCCTTGGGCCGTCGGTGGTGTTCGGCGGCGCGGCGGCGAGCTTCGCCCTGGCGAGCGTCCTGACCGGGCTGATCCGCTTCCGCCCGGCGGCGGTGACGGAGCGGCCACCGATAACCTGGGCGGCGCTCTCGGCCGGCATCGGCTACATCCGCTCGCAGCCGGTGGTTCTGGGCGCCATCAGCCTCGACCTGTTCACGGTCCTGCTCGGAGGCGCCACGGCGCTCTTGCCGATCTATGCCGGCGAGGTGCTGCATGTCGGTCCCCTCGGCCTCGGGGCTTTGCGGAGCATGCCGGCCTTCGGGGCGGTCGCCATGGCGGTGCTGCTGGCCTATCGCCCGCTCCGGCGGCATGCCGGACTCCGTATGCTCCGGGCGTGCGCCGTATTCGGCGCGGCCACGGTGGCGTTCGGGCTCTCGACCTCGCTGCCCCTGTCGATGGCCTGCCTGTTCGTCACCGGCGCCGCCGACATGATCTCGGTCTATGTCCGCCAGACCTTCGTGCAGGGCGAGACCCCGGATGCCATGCGCGGGCGGGTCTCGGCGGTGAACACGGTGTTCATCGGTGCCTCGAACGAGCTCGGCGAGTTCGAATCCGGCGTGCTCGCCGCCGCGATCGGGGCGGTCCCGGCAGTGGTGATGGGCGGCGCCGCGACCATCGCAGTGGCGCTGCTCTGGGGCCGGTTCTTCCCGGCCCTGCGAGCGCGGGACCGGTTGCTGGGGCAGGGGTAGCAGCCGACATTATCCCTCCGCGAACGCTTTCGTCCCCTGAAAGGGATAACTCTTTTTCTTACAACTATTTGCGACAAACGCAGCGCATGCTATCGAGTCGAGTCCCTGATGAGGGGCCTGGAATCGAGCCATGCTGTTCACCGACTTGAATGGCGATCAAGCCCGACAAATGATCGATACCGAGCAGGTCTTCGCGGCCTACGCCGCGGCCCGCACAGAACTCGATCACCGCTATGCCGGCTCTATGGCTTGGAAAACGGTGGGCTCGCACACGTACCTGTATCGGAAGCGCCAAGGCGTCTGGAAGTCTCTCGGTGCCCGTTCGTCCGCCACGGAGGAGATCCACAGCGGGTTCCATCAGGGCCGCGAGCGTGTGCAGGACCGGATCACAAACCTTGCCGCTCGGTTGGACGAGATGGCTCCGGTCAACCGAGCGCTCCGCATTGGGAGAATGCCCATCATCGCGGCCCGCGTGCTGCGCCGCCTCACCGAGGCGCGCCTGTATGGTCCCGTGGTCGGGGTTGTTGGGACCAATGCCCTGTATGCCTATGAACGGCTTGGGGGCGTTCAGATCGCAGGCCCCCAGCTCGCAACCGGAGACATCGACCTCCTGTATGATGCCCGTAAAAGCTTGCGCCTCGTCGCGCCGGAGGCAGCGGCAGGCGGATTGCTGGCCGAACTGCAGAAAGTCGACCGCTCGTTCACGGCCGTTGGAAATCCCGGATTCCGCGCCGTCAACCGGGACGGGTATCTGGTCGATCTGATCATGCCGGCCGGAACGGATCCGATACGGCGGCCGCCCCGCAATCGAATCGGATCGGCCGCGGACGATTTACAGGCGGTCGAGATCGAGGGGCTTGGGTGGTTGGTCAACAGCCCGAAGACTGCCGTCACGGCGATCGATGCCAGGGGCTATCCGGTGCAGATGTGGGTCATCGACCCGCGCGCCTTCGCGCTCCACAAAGCATGGCTTTCAACCAGGGGCGACCGCGATCCTCTGAAACGCTCACGCGATGCCGCACAGGCGGATCTCGTCGCATCGCTCGTACGGACACGACTGCCACGATTGCGGTTCGACGATCCGGCGCTCAATGCCTTGCCGCGCGCCCTGCGCGATCTGGCCGATACGATCGGAAGGCCCCAGGCTTCAGAAACGACGGCCGTGAAACGATCGGAGCCCGACTGGTAGCCGAGCTCCAAAGTCCGAAACGAGTCAGCGTCCCGCCAGCAGCGGCGACCAGGTCGGGTCGGAGGCGTAGGAGGGGGTCGGGATCGACTGCTCCACCTTGCCGGTGATGTCGACCATGAACAGCTTGCCGCCGCCCTGGCCGCCCGGATCGCGGAAGAACAGCACGTACTGGCCGTTCGGCGCGAAGGTCGGCCCCTCGTTGTGGTAGCCCTCGGTGAGGACGCGCTCGCCGGTACCGTCGGGCTTCGACACGCAGATGGCGAAGCCGCCGTTGCGCTGGCGGGTATAGGCGATCAGGTCACCGCGCGGCGACCAAGCCGGCTGCGAGGCCGAGCCGGCCCCGAAGGTGATGCGGTGTGGGTTCGAGCCGTCCGCACCCATGACATAGACCTGCTGCGAGCCGCCCCGGTCCGACTCGAACGCGATCTGCGTGCCGTCCGGCGCATAGGTCGGCGAGGTGTCGATCGCCATGCCGTTGGTGATCGCATGCTGAGCCTTGGAGGCGATGTCCATGGTCACGATGTCGGCGTTGCCGCCCTGCTGCACGCTCATGACGAGCTTGCGCCCGTCCGGCGAGAAGCGCGGGCTCGCGCTCATGGAATCGACGTTGCCGAGCGCCTGGCGCGCGCCGGTCTCGAGGTTGATCACCTGGACCCGGGGCTGGTGCCCGTTGGCCTGGGCCATGAAGGCGATGTCCTGTGTGGCCGGCGAGTAGCGCGGCGCGACGATCGACATCTCGCCGCTGGTGATCGCCCGGACATTGGCCCCGTCCTGATCCATCACCATCAGGCGCTTGCGGCGATTCTCCTTGGGGCCGCTCTCGTCCACGAAGGCGATGCGGCTGTCGAACCAGGGGCCGAGGCCGGTGATCTTGGTATAGACCGCGTCCGAGATCAGGTGGCCGGTGCGCCGGGCGTTGGCGGTGTCGGTGCCGTATTGCTGGCCGGTCATCTGCTGGCCGGAGGTCACGTCCCAGAGCCGGAACTCGACTTTAAGCTTGCCGGAAGCGTCCCTGGAGACGCGGCCCGTGACCAAGCCCTGGATGCCGGTGGCGCGCCACTTCTCGAAGTTCGGCGCCGCATCGAAGTTCGGCTGCTCGGGGAAGCGGGCATGGTCGAGGGGCGTGAAGTACCCTGAGCGGCGCAGGTTGTTGGTCACGACCCCGGAGACGAGTCCACCGAGGCTCGGGTCGCCGCCGAAATCGGCGATGGCGATCGGCATCGGCTGGAAGTTGCCGCCGCCGATGCGCAGCTGCAGCTGCGCGTGGGCCGGCGCTGCGAAGCCGAGGGCGACCGCGAGGAACGCCAGGAATGCGATCAGGCGCGCAGCTGAGGACGCCGGAAGAGGCCCGGCGGAGGGGAGGTTCTGCATGGGTCGGATCCGAAGTGGCGATCAGACGGGGAGGCGGATGAGGGCAGGCGGCGCGGACGGCGACCTCAGGTCGCCGTGAATTCGAACTCCGCGTTGATGGCCTTCCAGTCGTTGTAATACGGCGCGTAGGTGGCCGGAATGTTATACGGCGCGCAGCGGCGTACCGCCCGGAGCGCGGCTTGCGCGATCGACTGGTCCACAGAGCTCGAACCGCCCCGCATGATCCGCGGCTCGGTGCTGAGCGAACCGTTCGGGTTCAGGCGGATGTCGAGCACCGGCAGGATCACGCCCTGGGCGGCACCGGGGGGCGCGGAGTAGCAGCGCTCGATCTGCTGCTGCAGCAGACCGACCAGGGCGTCGCGCAGGGACGGCGACAGGCGCTGCGCCGTGCCGGTTGCGGCACCCAAGGCGGCGACCTTCTGCACCGTGTGGCCGGTGGCGCCGGTGGATTGCGATGGCGCCTTCGACGCGAGCATCGAGCGGATGTCGCCGGCGTTGAACTTGTCGGCGAGCTCGGCCTGCTTGCGCGCCTTGGCCTCGCCATCGGCCTTGGCCTTGGCGTCCGCCATCGCCTTGGATTTCGCCTTGGCGGCGGCCTCGGCCTTGGCGGCGGCTTCCGCCTTCTCGTGCGCGGCCTTGGCCTCGGCCATTTCCTTCTGACGCTCGGCTTCCGCCTCGGCCTTGGCTTCGGCGGCTTTCCGGGCAGCGTCCCGAGCAGCCTCGGCCTTGGCGGCATCCGCTTTGGCCTTGGCCTCGGCCTTCGCGGCGGCGGCCTTCGCGGCCGCAGCCGCCGCTTCGGCCTCCTGGCGCTCAATGAGCTTGTCGAGCTGCTCGCGCTTCTCGGCTTCGGCCTTCGCAGCCGCCTTCGCCTCGGCCTTGGCCGCAGCCGCCTTCTCGGCGGCGGCAGCCTTATCGGCCGCGGCTTTCTCGGCGGCCTTTTCCGCGGCCTTGGCGGCAGCCTTCTCGGCCTCGCGCTTCTCCTCGGCGGCCTTGGCGGCTTTCGCGACCTCCTGCGAATCCTGCTCGGCGCGCAGGGGCATCTCCTCCGCGTTGGCGAGCTTCATCTCGGCCGTGCGCTTGGGCGCGGTCGGCGCGTCGGTCTTGGCGTTCTCGGGCTCGCGATCCTCGACCTTCTCGGCCTGACGGTCGGCGCGCGGCTGGGCGTTGGGCATCGGCTTGTCGGCCTGACGCTCGCCCTTGGTGATCTCGGAGAACTGGTTCTCAGTGATCACCTCGACGGGCACGCCCTCCTGCGCCTCGGGCAGGGCCGGGGCCGCCACGCTGAACAGCGCGAAGGCCAGCAGCGCCACGTGGGTGCCGGCGGAGATCCAGACACCCGGTTCCTTGCGGTCGAAGTGGAACTCCACGGTCCAGGCCCTACTGATGCTCAGGCTCGGTCACGAGGGCGACCTTCTTGAAGCCGCCGCCGGTCACGATCGCCATCACTTGCGCGACGCGGCCGTAATCGACCCGCTTGTCGCCACGCACGAACACGCGCTCCTCGGTGCCGGTCTTGGCGGTCTCGAGGAGCTTCGGGATGATCGTCTCGTCGGTCAGCTCGTCCTCGCCGAGGAAGACCTGGCCGGTCTGCCGAATCGAGATCGTCACCGGCTTCACGTCGGAATTGAGCGGCGAGGCCTTGGATTGCGGCAGGTCGAGGGGCACGCCCACCGTCATCATCGGCGCCGCGACCATGAAGATGATCAGCAGCACCAGCACGACGTCGATGAACGGCGTCATGTTGATCTCGTTGATCGGCCCGCCGCGCCGGCCCCTGCGCCGCCGCCGCTTGCCGCCGTGGGATGCCCCCGCCGCCATGCTCATGGATGGATCTCCTGGATCGGCGCGGTCAGGCGGCGAGCGAGAGGCGCTCGTCGATCTGGCGAGAGAGGATCGCGGAGAACTCGTCGGCGAAACCCTCCAGCCGCGATTGCGACTTCGAGACCTCGGCCTGGAGTTTGTTGTAGGCCAGCACCGCCGGGATCGCGGCGAACAGGCCGATCGCGGTGGCGAACAGGGCCTCGGCGATGCCGGGCGCCACGACGGCGAGCGAGGTGTTCTTCGAGGCCGCGATCGAGGTGAACGCGGTCATGATGCCCCAGACCGTGCCGAACAGGCCGATATACGGGCCGGCCGAGCCGATCGAGGCCAGGAACAGAAGGCGCGACTCGAGCCGCTCGACCTCGCGCTGAATGGTGACGTCGAGCTGCTTCTCGATGCGCTGGGACAGGGACTGGACCTGACGGCCCGACCCCTCGAACGAGCGCTTCCACTCGCGCATGGCGGCCACGAACACCGCCGCGAGCCCGGTGGCCGGGCGATCGTTGAACGAGCGGAACAGCTCCTCCAGGGAGCGGCCGGACCAGAACGCGTCCTCGAACGCATCCATCTCGGCCTTGGTGCGCCGGAACAGCAGCGTCTTGTCGACGATGATCGACCAGCACCAGATCGATGCGCTGAGCAGCCCGATCATCACGATCTTCACGACGAAGTGGGCCTGCAGGAACAGCCCGAGCAGCGTCATGTCGGCGACAGGCGCGGCCTGCATCGCGTCGGCTGGGTTCATCCGTCGAGGTCTCCTGCTCCGGATCGCGATGCGCCGGGCGAGGCCCGCGTCCGCCGGATCCGTGAGCGATATCAATGCTATCGTCCGCGAATCTGTCGAAAGTAAGGGCCGTCTTCGCGCCCGGACTCGGCCGGCTTGCACCGACCTCGTTAAGGGCGCGACAGGGTTAAGGATCGGTTTCGATCCCGGCGATCCAAAGGCATTCCGAAGTCTCGGCCGCACGGTTCTGCCAAGAGGCTGGACCTCGTGAAACCGGCTCCTTTATCCTGATGCGGTCAAAGTACCGCGTGCACCGCGAGTCTCAGTACAGGAAGCGTCATGACCCTGCCCGTCCCGAGCCTCCACGGCCTGCTGCCCGCCGAGCCCGCCCGTTTCCTCGGCTGGTCCTGTATCGGCGACCCGGCCATCGCCGGCGCCCTCGCACGGTCGGGCTTCGACGCCGTGCTCCTCGACCAGCAGCATGGCGCGCACGATTACCATTCGTGCTGCGCGGCGATCACCGAGGTAGCGCTCGCCGGCAAGCCGAGCCTGGTCCGGATCCCGGTGGGCGACTTCGCGATGGCGTCGCGGATGCTGGATGCCGGCGCCGCGGGCATCGTCGCGCCGATGATCAACAGTGTGGCCGACGCGCAGGCGCTGGTGGCCGCCACCAAATACCCGCCGGTCGGCCAGCGGAGCTGGGGGCCGGACCGCGCCATGTGGATGTCGGGCCAGAGCGACGCGTCCGAGTATCTTGCGGGCGCCAATGCCCGAGCCCTGACCATTGCCATGTGCGAGACCGCGGAAGCGATCGACGCTCTGGAGCCGATCCTGGCCCTGCCGGGCATCGACGGCATCCTGGTCGGCCCCGCCGACCTGTCGATCGCGCTCTCCAAGGGTACGGCCATCGACCCGGCCGGCGCAGCGGTCACGGCCGCGCTCGGCGAGATCGTGCGCAAGACCCGGGCGGCCGGCAAACTGCCCTGCGCCTTCTCGCCGTCCCCGGCACGGGCCCGGGAGATGGTCGCGATGGGCTTCCAGCTGGTCTCGGTCGAGTACGACGCGATGACCATCGTCAACGCCTTCGCCAAGCTGCTTCGGGACACCGACCCGACGCGGGTCGCCTGAAACCCGTGCCTTACTCGGCTCCAGCCGGGGCCAGGAGCCGACGCAGGGCCTCCGGCAGGCGGATGGCACGGCCGTCGCGCACGCAGGCGACCGTGACCTCGGCGGCGACAAGCCGTTCATGGCCCCGGCGCACTTCCTGGGCGAGCTGCATCGAGGCGCCGCGCAGATGCTGCGTGCGGGTCACGATGGTGAGTTGATCGTCCATGCGGGCGGGGCGGATGAAATCCAGCGTCATCCGCCGCACGACGAAGACGAGGCCGCGCGCTTCCCGGTGCAACTCGGACTGATCCCCCGCCAAGCCGCGCAGCAATTCCGTCCGGCCGCGCTCGAGGAAGCGCAGATAGCTCGCGTGATAGACGAAGCCCGAGAAATCGGTGTCCTCGTAGTAGACCCGCACGCCCAAGAGGTGGGGCGCGATGCTGTCGTTCGTCGTCACGAGGTCGGTCGAGTTCGGTCGGCTCATCGGTGTCGTCTACGGCATGGTGCGGAGGCGGGGAAACCCGCCCGCTGAGACCGTCGCGGCAACGTGCCGCTTGGCAGGCCTCCGACATGACGAGGGCCGCCTTGGGGCGGCCCTCGCGTAGTCAGGTCTGGGCTGACGGATCAGCCGCCGATGCGGGCGGCCAGGCTCGCCGAGTGGGCGTGCTCGTCGGCGATGTAAGGCAGCGCCTCGCTGGCGAAGCGGCGGCCTTGGGCGCTGTCGCCCGACTTAGCGTAGGCGTCGTAGAGGGCCAAGGTCTGCGCGTCGGACCGGGCCTGCTGGTCGATGTAGGTGCGGTCGAAGGACCGGCCGTTCGGGGCCGACTTGAGCTGCGACAGGCGGGCCTGGCCGCGCTCGCCGAGCGCCACGCGACGGCCCGGCTCGGTCGGGCTGTTGTCGACGATACCGACCGCGCCCAGCGCGCCGCCGACGATGCTGGTGCCGAGATTCGCGGCAATGGTCACTGGCGCCAGCACGAAGCCGACCGGGTTGCTCAGATCGGTCTGGATGCCCTGGTTGTCAGAGACCACCGTGCCGTTACGCGACAGGGAGGTGTTCGCCGGCAGGAGCGCGTCGGTGGTGGCCTTGCGCTCGACCAGAACGCGGTTGGCGTAGTTGCGAACCCGCGGGTTGCGCGAGCGCTCCAGGGCGATCCGGCTCGCTTCGATGCTGGTGGCATCCGAACGCAGCGCCTCGGCTCGGAACGCGGGGGTCTCGGTGGCGGCAGCGCCGACGCCCTGCTGCTGGTTGGCGAAGGGCAGGATCCGGATCGGCAGCGCGTCCTGTGCGAATGCCGGCGTCGTGAGCGCAGCGGCGGAAAGGCCGAGGACGGCGAGGGTGATGTTCTTCATGTCGAAAGATAGTCCCTGGTGTTCTTATTGAGGGCTCAAAGATCTTTCGGGATACCGCGACCGAAGCCACAGTCCCACGATCCTGCCAGCGCCACGCAGACTAGGCGCGGTTGCCACCACAACTGCCGCGTTTTTCCACTGTTCCAATCGACCGATCGCTTTTGCGTGATCGGACCAGGGGGTTCGAGTACGCAAAAGCTTGGCTGTATTGGAAGCGTAGGCGGCCCAAAATCAGAGACCGCTCAGAGGCTTGCCAATTGTGCGGCGCACCGAAAAGGCGGCACCGCCCCGAAACATAGCAGCGGTTGCCCATGAAGCAGGCGTGAACCAGCCCCGTACCAACCGCATGGAGCCGCCGATCAGTGGCTCAGGCCGCGTCGCCGTCGTCGAATAGCCTGTCCTGCTCGCGCCGCGGCTCGGCAAAGCCCATGTGCCGGAAGGCGTGCTTCGTCAGCACCCGGCCGCGCGGGGTGCGCTGCACGAATCCGCGTTGGATCAGGTAGGGCTCGATGATGTCTTCGATGGCGTCGCGCGACTCGGACAAAGCCGCCCCGATCGTCTCGATTCCCACCGGACCGCCGCCGAACGAGGTCGCGATCAGCGTCAGGTACTTGCGGTCCATCACGTCGAGGCCGACCGAGTCCACGTCGAGCAGCTTCAGCGCCCGGTCGGCGATGGCGCGCGTCACCGTCTCGGCCTCAGCCACGATGGCGAAGTCGCGGACCCGCCGCAGCAGCCGGCCGGCGATACGCGGCGTGCCCCGGGCCCGCCGGGCAATCTCGTTGGCGCCTTCCGGCGACATGCCGAGCCCGAGCACCCGGGCGCCGCGGGCCACGATCTTCTCGAGCTCGTCGATCTCGTAGAATTCGAGCCGGATCGGGATGCCGAACCGGTCGCGCAGCGGCGTCGTCAGCAGCCCCGCCCGGGTGGTCGCCCCGACAAGGGTGAATTTCGGCAGCTCGATCTTCACCGAGCGGGCCGCCGGACCCTCGCCGATGATCAGGTCGAGCTGATAATCCTCCATCGCCGGATAGAGGATTTCCTCCACGGCCGGGTTGAGGCGGTGGATCTCGTCGATGAAGAGCACGTCACGCTCTTCGAGATTGGTCAGTTGCGCGGCCAGGTCGCCCGCCTTGGCGATGACCGGGCCCGAGGTCGAGCGGAAATTCACCCCGAGCTCGCGTGCCACGATCTGGGCCAGCGTGGTCTTGCCCAGGCCCGGCGGCCCGACGAACAGCACGTGGTCGAGGGCTTGGCCGGTCATCTTGGCCGCCTCGATGAAGATCTGCATGTTGGCGCGCGCCGCCTTCTGCCCGATGAACTCGGCCAGGCTCAGCGGCCGGATCGTCTGGTCCACGTCCTCGGCGCGCTTCTCCGGCGTGAGGAGGACGTTGGTCGGGGGCTTCGGCTTGCTCATGGACCTTCGCTCGTGGACCGGCCCGCCCGGACCGCTGGTTGAGGGTCCACGGAAGACGTCGCGTCCGGGCCGCTTCTCCTAATACGCGGCGCCTGCGAAGTCTAAGCGCGCGGTGCGGCCGGTGCCGCAGCACACCGTCACGCCCGCCGGCTGCGGGGCCGTGCCGATAACGGCCGCAATCGATGAAACCGAATTGCTGCGCCGCGCATTCCACTGGCAACTTCGTAAACTCGGCCGCAGGGCGCTGTTCCACCATGACCATCCGATCGACCGCAGCCAGCGCGGCCAGTGCCCTCCTGCTTCTTGTCGGCTTGGCGAATGCCCAGGCCGCGCCGGCCGGAACCGAGACCAAAGTGGCCGAGGCCGCTCCGTCTCAGGTCCATCCGGTCGCCGCCGTCGAGCGCGACGACGACGCCACCTGCAGCCGGGCACGGCGGCGCCTGTGGATCGAGGGCGAGGGCTGGGTGGTACGCCGGATCACGACCTGCCGCTGACCCTGTGGGGGACGGCGCCCATACGCAGTCCCCGCGGCTCGCAGCCCGGAACGGCCGGTGATCGGGTCGGTTGCACAGGTTCACGCCTGACGCGTTCCTTCCGCCGAAATTCGGAGCCGGCTGCATGATGTCCCGGACATTGCTCACGCTCTCAGCCATCCTTCTGGCTGCTCCGGCTGCAGCACAGGGTATTTATCCTTCCGCACCCGTGACGACCGGGGATGCCGATTTCGCCGGCCCCTTCGTACGCGGTACCTATATCGGCGCCCCGCTGACCCGCGTGCCCCGGCCAAGCCAGATCGTGCCGTCGCCCTGGAGCTACGGGACCTACGGGATCCCGACCGTCACCGGCATCGCGGCCGCTCCGGCGCAGCCGCCAACCATCACGGTCATCAACGCGACAAACCCCGCGGCGAGCCGCGCGGCCGGCGCGCGGGTCATTTCGGTCCAGGTTCCCCGCCGTTGAGCGCCGCGAACCAACTGGCATAGGGCGTGTTCCGGACCATGTGACGGTTCAAGTCCGGCGCATCGTCGTCCCACCAGACAGGACCGCGCTCGCCGAGTTCCGTCTTGGCGGCGTCGACCGCGGCACGGGCGGCCTTCATCGCGGTACCCGCTTCCGGCCGCCCCTCATGCTCGGCAGCCTTGGCCGCCTTCACCGCTCGGCGCCCATCCATCAGCCGGGACACCAGAGATGCGCGGTGCTCCGCCGAAAGTCCGGGATTGGCCCGCCGCCACAATCGGCCACGCACCACGATATAGCGCAAGTCGGGCGTGGTGATGACCTCGCTCATGCTGGAATTCGGCTCCGCTGTTGGGTCGAAATTAAGTCTTGTTGTGCAGAAACCGGAGATCGAGTCCGGGTCATGCCATGCAGATCGTTATCGTCGATTCGAGCCGCGTCGTGCTGCAGATCATCGCCTCGCTGATCGAACCGCGCGGCCATGATGTGCACGCCTTCACGGATTCCGCCCAGGCCCTGCAATTCCTCGCAGCGACCCCCTCGGTCCGAGTCCTGATCACCAGCGTCGAAGTCCGACCGCTCTGCGGGCTCGAACTCTGCTGGTCCGCGCGCCTCCTCGCCGAGGAACGCCGGCCGCTGCACGTCATCACCATGTCGTCCGCCCGCAACGTCCGGAGCCTCGCCGAGGCCCTCGACAGCGGCGCCGATGACTTCATCGAGAAGCCGCCGAGCGCCGAGGAGCTGAACGCACGGTTGCGCGCGGCCGAGCGCCTGATCACCATGCAGGAGGAGTTGATCCGGCTGGCCGAAACCGATCCGCTCACCGGTGCCTATAACCGCCGTGCGTTCTTCGACCGGGCGCGCATGGCCGCGGAGCAGGGCGGTCGCCCGGGCCGGATCTCCGCGATCCTGGCGGACATCGACCACTTCAAGCGGATCAACGACGAGCACGGCCACGATGTCGGCGACCTTGCCATCCAGGCCGTGGCCGAACTGATTGCGGGGGACGGCATCGGTGGCCGGCTGGGCGGCGAGGAATTCGGCCTTGTCCTGCCGGGCTGCGGACTCGCGGAAGCGATCGCCCGGGCCGAGTGCCTGCGCGCGAGCGTCGAGGCGCTCTGCATCCGCGGCAGCAATCATGCGATCAGCCTGACCTGCAGCTTCGGCGTCAGCACCTGGATCGAGGCGGACGACGTTCATGCCCTGATCAAGCGGGCCGATATCGCGCTCTATGCCGCCAAGGGCAGGGGCCGCAACTGCGTCGTGCCGTACCAGAGCGATGCCGGCTTGGCCGTCGCAAGCTGAGACAGCCGAGCCGGCCCAACCTGGCACGACGCGGCACAGTATGGTTACGGGCAGCGACCCATATCGGCACAGGCATTCGCGGCACGATGACAGGAATCGACAGAATCTGCGAAAATAAAGCTTAATATTCGCGCCAAACTCGTGGAATGGATCTTGGAACTACGCACCCGATCCCGGCCCCTTTGTATCGCCGGGAGACGAAAGGTGCGAGGTCATGAGTACGGCCGTAGGCGTCCTGATCCTGGATGAACCGCAGGACCTGAGCGCGACTGTTCGCGCCACTCTGGAGCATATGCCGGAGTTTCACACGATCGGCCTCGAGGACCTGGACCAGGCGAATGCCGGGCCCGCGGTCGCGCTGATCTTCCTCGATGAGATCCGGCTGGCGGATGGGATCGCGCGTCTCGTCGGCCTGAAGGAGCGGCAACCGAACCTGCGGACGCTGGTGGCCTTCGGGGCGCTCACCGCAGACGATCTGCGGGCGTTGCTGGCGGCGGGAGCCGATGCCTTCGTGGCGCGCTCGAAGTCGCCGCGGGAGCTGGGCGCGGCCCTGCTCGCCCTGGCCGAAGGGTCGGACTGCCTCGTGGCGCCGGAACAGCAGGCGGTGATGCCGGCGGACCAAGGCGACAGCCTCGGGCTCACCCCCCGCGAAGCCGAGGTGCTGCGCTTCCTCAGCTCGGGCTTCAGCAACAAGGAGGTAGCCCGCCGCCTGGCGCTCAGCGTCCGGACCGTGGAGACGCACCGGCTCAACCTGCGCCGCAAGACGCAGACCGGGCGGCTGAAGGACCTGGTCTCGCTGGCGCGCCAGCTCGGGCTGGCTCCGGTGGTCGATAGCGACCCGAATCGGCGCGGCGGCGGCTCCGGCAATCAGTCCCGGCACTGACCGGGATACCGGGCAGCCCCGGCGGGGCTGCCCCCCCTATGCGGCGCCGACCTGCGCCCGCGGACCACCCGACGACCGCTTGCCCCCGGTCGCGGACTTGGCCGCCGATTTGGCCCGGGACACGACCTGACTGGACTTGCTCCGCGTGCGGGCCTGAGTTGCAGCCGGCTTGACCTTCTTTCCCGCCCGGGCATCGCCCTCCGACGCGGCCAGCCGCGCCTGGAGCAGCCCAAGCACCGCCGCCTCCTCGGAGCGGAGCTTGCCGAGATCCCCGCTCAGCTCGGACTCGACCGCATCCTTCACCTGCAGGAGGAGATCGCCCTCCAGGTAGCAGTCGAGGATCTGGGGGTGGATGTAGCACTTCCGGCAGATGGTCGGCGTGTTGCCGAGGCGGCCGGCCACGCTCTCGATCGCCGTGCGAACGTTGCGCTTGGCGCCCGCCTCGCTGTCGAAGCTCTCGAATTCCTGCAAGGCCAGGGCCGCCAGGACAGTGCCCGCCCAGGTCCGAAAATCCTTGGCGGTGAAGTCCTGGCCGGTGATCTCACGCAAATACGCGTTCACGTCCGACGAGGTGACGTCGCGCTGGACGCCGTCGCCGTCGATGTACTGGAACAGCTCCTGCCCCGGCAGGTCCTGGCAGGCCTTCACGATCCGGGCGACGCGCCGGTCCTTCAGCGACACGTCCCACGTCTTGCCGCTCTTCCCCTTGAACCGGAACGACAGTTCGGCTCCCGCGATCCGGACATGCGGATCGCGCAACGTCGTGAGGCCGTAGCTCTTGTTGGTGCGGGCATAATCGTCGTTGCCGACCCGGATCAGCGTGGTCTCGAGCAGGTGGACCACGGTGGCCAGCACCTTCTCGCGGCATAGGCCCCGCCGCTTCATATCGGCATCGACTCGCTGACGGATACTGGGGAGCGCATCCGCGAAGGCCATGATGCGCGAGAACTTGTTGGCCTCCCGCGCCTGCCGGAATTCGGGGTGATAGCGGTACTGCTTGCGACCCTTGGCGTCCCGGCCGGTGGCCTGGATATGGCCGCTGCTGCGCGCGCAGATCCAGACGTCGGTATAGGCTGGCGGGATCGCCAAAGCGCGGATGCGGGCCAGAATCCGCTTGTCGCGCACCGGGGCGCCCTTCGCGTCGAGGTAGCGGAAACCGGTACCGCTGCGCTTGCGCGTCAGGCCCGGCCGGCTGTCATCGACGTAGACGAGGCCGGCTTCCTCGGCCGCCGCCCGCAAGCTTCCGCCGTTCTGGTCCGTCTCGACATCCGCCATGGTCGCCCCTCCCGGATACGCCGCCGGGGTACCGCCCGGCGAGAAGGCGCTGATCAACCGGCGTCGCCCGACCGCCGTTCCGAGTCTGCGCATCCGTCGCAGGCCGATCCGCGGTGCCGTGCTAGAGGGACTGGATGGATTCCGAACCCGCCCGCGACATCCGCCCGAACCCGAAGCGAAGCCTTGTCTTCGTCGTGACCGAGGATTGGTTCTTCGCCTCGCACTTCCTGCCCATGGCCCGCGCCGCCGTCGGCATGGGGCTCGCGGTGGCTGTCGTCACCCGGGTGCGGGCGCACCGTGCCGTGATCGAGGCGACTGGCGCACGCGTCGTTCCGCTCGAAGCGGACCGGGCGAGCCTGAACCCGATGGCCGCCGGCTACGCAGCCGGACAGCTCGCCGGGATCCTGAAGGCGTTGAACGCCGACATCGTCCACTGCATCGCCCTTCGGAGCATCCTGGTGGGCGGCACCGCGGCCGCGATGGCTGGCATCCCGGCACGGGTCTACGCGCTGACGGGCCTGGGCCTCGTCGGCGCCCGCGACGACCGGATCGGGCGCGCGGCGCGGCTCGGCCTGAAGGCGCTGATCCGCGGCCCGCTGGCTTCCGGGCGCACCCGATTCCTGTTCGAGAACCCGGACGACGCGCTGGCGCTGGGCCTCGATCCCTCCGAGCAGGCGGTGACGGTGCTCGGCGGGGCGGGAGTCGATTGCGGCTCCTTCGCGCCACAACCACTCCCGGCGATGCCACCGCTCAAAGTCGCCGTGGTGGCGCGCATGCTCTGGTCCAAAGGCATCGACGTGGCTGTCGAGGCGACCCGGCTGGCACGGTCCCGGGGCGCGCCTGTGGAGCTCGCCCTATTCGGGGTGCCCGACCCGTCCAACCGCCGCTCGATCGACGAGGCCACTTTGCGTGCCTGGAGCCGCGATGGCGTCGCATGGCATGGCCTGGCCTCCGACGTGTCCGCCGTCTGGGCGCAACACCAAGTCGCGTGCCTGCCGTCCCGGGGTGGGGAAGGACTGCCGCGCACCCTGCTCGAAGCCGGGGCCTGCGGCCGGGCGCTGGTGACGACCAATGTCCCGGGCTGCCGCAGCCTCGTACGGGACGGCATCGAGGGCCTGCTCGTGCCTCCGGGTGACGTCCCGATGCTGGCGGAAGCGCTGGTCCGCCTGAGTGGCGATCCCGCCCTGGTGGCGCGCCTCGGCGCGGCGGCGCGGGTGCGGATCGAGGCGGGCGGCTTCACCGAGGCCGCGGTCACCGATCGGGTCTGCGCCGTCTGGCGCGACCTGCTGGACGCCTGATCATGCGCCCCCCGGACGATCCGCTCGGTTTCATCGAGGCCCATACCCGGCTGCTGCCGGTTCCCTACGCGCCGGAGATCCAGCTCTACGTCGCCGACGAGGCGACCGAACTTTGGCAGAAGACCGAGGACGAACTGCAAGAGATCGGGCTGCCGCCGCCGTTCTGGGCCTTTGCCTGGGCGGGCGGGCAGGCGCTCGCCCGCTATATCCTCGACCACCCCGACATCGCATATGGACGCCGGGCCGTGGATTTCGCCTCGGGCTCCGGCCTGGTGGCGATCGCCGCAGCCCGCGCCGGCGCCCAGCATGTCCTCGCCAGCGACCTCGACCCGTTCGCCGTGGCGGCGATCGGCATCAACGCCGCGGCCAACGGGGTCGCCGGCCTGATCGAGCCGGTCTCGGCCGATCTCCTCGGCACACGACCCCAGGCCGATCTCGTGCTCGCCGCCGACGTATTCTACGAGCGCGACCTTGCCAAGGCGGTAACCGACTGGCTCACCGACCTCCAGGCCACCGGAGTCACGGTGCTGATCGGCGATCCGGGACGCACCTACCTGCCGCGCGACCGCCTCGAATGCCTCGCAACCTACGCAGTGCCGGTCTCGCGCGCACTCGAAGACGCCGAGATCAAGCAGAGTCACGTTTGGCGGTTGCATGGCTGAGACGATGGTTGGCGCGTCGCGCTGTCAATCGCACCCGCCGGAGCATCGAGGCTTCATCCGCGGCCGGAATGCGCTACCTTGCGGTCGGACCACGATCTGCGGGCGCGCCTCCGAAAGAAGCGTCGCCGGACGCTCGGGGGGCTCGAGATTTGCGCGTGTCCCGCCACGGGGCGCACGGCGTCTGAATGAACATGTCCAAGTGAGCGTCGAGTCGTGAGCGTCAAGCCCAGCCTTCCCCGTGTCGTCGCCTTCTCCGGAAGCGCCAAGCGACCCTCGCGGACCCGCGATCTCGTGGAGGCGGTGGGCGCCGAGCTCGGGCGGCTGCGCCGGATCGACCTTGCGGTCTACGATCTGGTCGATGCCGGACCCGGGATCGGTGCCTCGCGGCTCGAGGATCTGCCATTGCCGGCGGCGCACCTGATCGCGGCGATCGAGGGGGCGGACGCCATGATCGTCGGGACGCCGGTCTACCAGGGCGGCTATGCCGGGCTGTTCAAGCACGTGTTCGATTTCGTCGATCCGGCGCGGATGGCGGGCATGCCGGTGGTTCTCACCGCAACGGGCGGCGGCCTGCGCCACGCCCTGGTTGTGGAGCACGGGTTGCGGCCGCTGTTCGGCTTCTTCGCGGCGCATGTGGCGCCGACGTCGGTCTATGCCGGCCCCGACGACATGGCCGACGGCCGGATCACCGACGTGACCGTGGCGGCCCGTCTGGCCACCGCCGCGGTGGAACTGGCCGCGCTGCTCGACGTAGCCCGGGCGATCGATGCGGGGGCGGCCGCCTGACACGGGTGCGCCCGCCGCTAGCAGTAAGTGTGATGTGTCCCGCGACGATAAAGTGGGATTATTCTTAAACTTGATCAAACCTGGCATTGGTCCGGCACCGTCGGTCTGCTTAGATCCACGGTGAACGATGCGCATCCGCGAGGGATCATGGCAGGTTCGACGATCACGGCCGGCAAGAAGGCGGGGACGCCGCTTCCCGCCACCTACGTCACGGCCTCAGGCCTGCCACGCTACCACCCGGTCTCGCAGGCATTGCACTGGGTGACGGCCGCCCTGGCGCTCGCGGTGCTGCCGCTCGCCTGGGTGGCGGTCAGCCTGCCGCCGGCCCCCGCCAAGGGCAGCCTCTTCGTGCTGCACAAGTCGGTCGGGCTGACGATCCTGGCGATCGTCGTCCTGCGGATCGTCTGGCGGATGATCCGGCCGGCGCCGGCCGATCCCCTGGCGCCGCGGCTGCTGACGCTGATCGGCCGCGTCAATCACGGGCTGCTCTATGCGATCTTCCTGATCATGCCGATCAGCGGCTACCTCCTGAGCGCGCTGTCGGGGCGTGACACGCCGTATTTCTGGCTGTTCACCATCCCGGGCCTGACCAAGGACGAGGGCGCGCAGAAGATCGCCGAGTCGATCCATCTCGTCGGGCAATGGTTCGTCTACGCGCTCGTGCTTCTGCACGTCGCCGCGACGATCTGGCACCTCGTGATCCGCCGGGACGGCCTGCTGGAGCGGATGCTGCCGGTCCAGGACGGCCGCGGATCCCGATAGGATTACTCGACCCGGCGCAGCACGAAGGTGGTGCCGACCTCGGGCTCGCGCCGCCACCGCCCATCGTCGGTCGCCACCAGGTCGATGGTGTGGCCGCGCTTGGCGGTGAGGGTCATCCGTCCGTTGGCATAGCGCCAGCGGACGGGGTCGAACACCTCCAGGCCGCCATCGTGGCAGCCCGGGACGACGTGGACGCCGCCGCCGGCTCCGTCCAGGGTGATCCGGCAGGTGTCGCGTTCCTGGAAGCGATCGAGGGCGTAAACACCCGGAGCAGGCCCCGGCGCCGCCGTGGCGGTCGCATTCGCACTACGCTGCAATTCAGCGGGCACAGCCGGCGCGGTCTGCAAGGAGGACGGCGTCGGCGCCGCCTCGATTCCGGCGATGTCGGGTGCGGCAGACGCGGCCGGACGCATCGCCGCGATGTCGAGGGGGACCAGGCTGTAGGTCTCACCGCCTTCCGTCTTTGCGACCAGGCTACGCTGGTCCGGACGCCGGGCGAATTCGAGGATCGGGCGGACGTTCCGGTCCACCAGGCGCACGCCCCGGTCACTGAACAGCCAGCCGGCGATGCCGCTCACGACCGGCAGGGCGCGCCGGCAACCGGCCGGGAAGCTGATCCGCTGGCCGGCGTCGCCGTTCTCGCTTCGCAAGGTCATGACGCAACGGCGATTGGTGCCGTCGCGCGACAGGTCCCAGGTCCCTGGCACTTCGCTGAGACGCTCGGGCAGGCTCGGCGGGGCAGGGGGAGCCGCTTGTGTTGCGATCGGCGGAGCAGCCAGCGTCCCCGGATCCAGGAGGCTGGGCTCCGGCGCCGTCGGAGGAGCGGCAAAGTCCTGCTGCGCCGCCGCCGGCCACGGGATCAGGGCCAGGGCAGCAAGCAGCGGGGCCAGTGCAGGTCTCACGCGGGCGGGCTCCAGGGTGTCTCGGAAACGGGGGTCAGCGGACCGCGCCCCTCGAACCACGACAGGACGTTGTCGACGACGAGTTGCGCCATCGCCGTGCGGGTATGCTCGGAGGCGGAGCCGACATGCGGCAGCAGCACGGTCTTGTCGAGGGCCGCGAGTTCCGCCGGCACGTGCGGCTCGTTCTCGAACACGTCGAGCCCGGCCCCCAGGATCGTGCCCGCCTGAAGCGCCGCGATCAGCGCTGCCTCGTCGACCAGGCTGCCGCGGGCGACGTTGATCAGGATCCCCTCGGGTCCCAGCGCCTCCAAGATTCCGGCATCCACCAGGCCGCGGGTGTCGTCGCCCCCGGGCGCGACCACGATCAGGATATGGACCGCCCGCGCCATACCGAGCAGGCTGTCGTGGTAGGTGTAGGACACGTCGTCCTTCCGGCTGCGGCCGTGATAGTCGATCGCGACGCCGAAGCTCTCGAGCCGATGGGCGATCGCCTTCCCGATCCGGCCGAGCCCCAGGATCCCGACCCGCCGCCCGCGCAGCGAAGCGGTCAACGGGAACGGCGCCTTCGGCCAATGACCTTCGCGCAGGTAGCGGTCGGCCTGCGGGAGCCGCCTTACGGTCGCCAGAACCAGGCCGACGGCGAGGTCGGCGACCTCGTCGGTGAGCACGTCCGGGGTGTTGGTGACGACGATCCCGCGCCGCTGCGCCTCGACGGCGTCGACGGCGTCGTAGCCCACGCCGAAATTCGCGATCAGTTCGAGCTTCGGCAGCTTATCCATCAGGACGGCGTCGACCTGGCCGCCGACGCAGAGACCGCGGATCCGCGGGCCGATCTCGGCGAGCAGCGCCTCCGGGTCCGCGGCGCCCGCGAGCCGGTGCACCGTGAAGCGCCCCTCGAAGGCGGCCTCGACCAGCGGATGCATTTTCTTGAGGAACAGGATCTCGGGCGGCGCTTCGGACATCCCACACTCCCTTGTTTTTGAACGACCGCCGATGCGGCCGGTCATGCTCGCTTCGGCATAGGGCCAGTGGCCGGTTGGGCGCCAGCCACGGCCAGCCTCCGGCCGTGACATCGGGGGCCAAGCGCCGAGCGGCCAATTGACAGGGCGAAGACTTGCCTCTTCCGAAAACCGCGCGCGATGCCTACTAAGGAACCCGCATTATCGCGAGAGCTCTGCACCGATCCCATCCGAAGACGAAAACCGATGACCAGCCCGCGCACCCTCTACGACAAGATTTGGGACGACCACGTCGTCGATGTCCAGCCGGACGGCACCAGCCTCCTCTACATCGATCGGCACCTCGTTCACGAAGTCACGAGCCCGCAGGCGTTCGAGGGTCTACGCGTGGCCGGCCGCAAGGTGCGGCATCCGGAAAAGACGCTGGCGGTGGTGGACCACAACGTCCAGACCTCCGACCGCTCGAAGGGCATCGACGATCCCGAGAGCCGGACCCAGCTCGAGGCGCTGGCCGAGAACGTGCGCGACTTCGGCATCGAGTTCTATGACGCCCTCGACCGCCGTCAGGGCATCGTCCACATCATCGGCCCGGAACAGGGCTTCACGCTCCCCGGCCAGACGATCGTGTGCGGCGACTCGCACACCTCGACGCACGGCGCCTTCGGGGCGCTGGCCCACGGCATCGGCACCTCGGAGGTTGAGCACGTGCTCGCCACGCAGACGCTGGTGCAGAAGAAGGCCAAGAACATGCGCGTCACGGTGGACGGCGCGCTGCCGGCCGGCGTGGGCGCCAAGGACATCATCCTGGCGATCATCGGCGAGATCGGCACGGCCGGCGGCACCGGTCACGTGATCGAGTATGCCGGCGAGGCGATCCGCGCCCTCTCGATGGAGGGCCGGATGACGATCTGCAACATGTCGATCGAGGGCGGCGCCCGGGCCGGCCTGGTGGCACCGGATGCCACCACCTACGCCTACGTCAAGGACCGTCCGAAGGCGCCGAAGGGCGCCGCCTTCGACAAGGCGCGGGCCTACTGGGAGAGCCTGCTCACCGACGAAGGCGCGTTCTTCGACCGCGAGGTCCGCCTCGACGCCGCAAGCCTGCCGCCGATCGTCAGCTGGGGCACCAGCCCGGAGGACGTGATCTCGGTGCAGGGACGCGTGCCGGATCCGGCGGCGATCGCTGACGAGAACAAGCGTCAGTCCAAGGAGAAGGCGTTGGCCTATATGGGCCTGACCCCGGGAACGCCGATCACCGACATCACCCTGGACCGGGTGTTCATCGGCTCCTGCACCAACGGCCGGATCGAGGACCTGCGGGTCGTCGCCCAGATGGTCGAGGGCCGCAAGGTGCATGAGAGCGTCTCGGCCATGGTCGTGCCGGGTTCGGGCCTCGTGAAGGCGCAGGCCGAGGCCGAGGGCATCGACCGGGTGCTGAAGGCGGCGGGCTTCGACTGGCGCGAGCCGGGCTGCTCCATGTGCCTGGGGATGAATGCCGACCGGCTCAACCCGCTGGAGCGGTGCGCCTCGACCTCCAACCGGAACTTCGAGGGCCGCCAGGGCCATCGCGGACGCACGCATCTGGTCTCGCCGGCCATGGCGGCGGCGGCGGCCGTGGCAGGCCGGTTCGTTGACATCCGGGAGTGGCCGCGCAGCTGAGGCCAGAAAGGCTGAAATCGCGATTGACGGGCCCCGTCCGTCCGAATAAACGAAGCCGTCGCCGACCGCTGGGTCGGCGGCAAGCCCAGGTGGCGGAATTGGTAGACGCGCTGGTTTCAGGTACCAGTCTTGCAAGAGGTGAAGGTTCGAGTCCTTTCCTGGGCACCATCAGCCGCCTAGAGCGCTGATCCGCTTAATACGCTCCCCCGACGTTTACAGAATGACAGGCTCTGGCAGCCGGTCAGTCCTACCTTCGGATCCGTGTCGATCGAGGGTGCACATCCGCCTCCCATCCCAGCTTCGCGCTACAAAGACCCGTTAGGGAAAGCGCGCCGTCTCCGGGAATGCCCGCATTGCGCCGTTGGCATCACCGCCACGGCGCACGGCTCTCGATGTCCGGCACGTCGACGTCGGGCTGCGCCGGAAGGAGAATCCCAGGATGACGAAATTCTCCGCCACGCTCGCCGCGGCCCTGCTCATGGCCGCGTCCCCCGGCCATGCCACCGAAGCTCAGCCCCCGATTCAGGCGGACGAGGACGACCTGGCCGCGAAAATCGTCGGAACCTGGGAGCTCGTCTCCTATCAGGTCGAGGATAAGGCGACCGGATCGCTCGTCGACGCGATGGGCAGCGCACCGCGGGGCCGGGTGATCTTCACGAAGGACGGTTGGGTCGCGTTCAACTTGGAAGGCACCGACCGGACGCCGGCCGAGACAGATGCCGATCGCGCCGCGCTGATGAAGACGCTGGTGGCCTATATCGGCCGCTATCGGATCGAGGGGGACCAGTGGATCACGCAGGTCCAGACCGCCTGGGCACCGGAATGGGTCAACACCGAGCAGCGGCGGACGATCGCGATTCACGGTGACGCGGCGGACGTGACGACACCGTGGCGAATCATGCCCAACTGGGATGCCGGCCGCCTGTCGCGCAGCATCATTCGCTTCCGCCGCAGCCGATAGCGTCGGACAGACCGAGTGCCACCGCGCCGGGCGGACAGGCGTCGCCTGTTTAGATCGGGTGCAATCCGGGCGATTGTCCAGCACCACAGATTGTTCTTTCAGACCTCATCCCTTAAGACGCGGACGGCAAGCCAGTTGGCCATACCTGTCATCCTCGATTCGCGTCATACGACGGCTGATTTTCGAATCCGGTCATGGCTTTATTCGGCATTGCGCGAACGAACCGGGTTATAGGTTAAGAAAAGTCTTTCCGATCGCGTATCGGGTTTCTCGAAGCTGCTTTTGTCAGCGCTTCGAGGGTGTGTTCGGCCGCTAATCATAAGAACGATCAGATAAGATCGATCGATCAATCTTCGAGTGCCGCACCATCGGCGGGGGAACGTTCTGGAAGGCTGGACGCGCGGGTCTCCCGGTCGTGTCGATCCGACGCCTTCTTGACCGGAGAGTGCGAGCCGCACTGTCCCGGTCCGCAACGATGAGATGTGGCGATGCGTGCCGACGACACCAACAAGCCCCGGTCCGGGCACTCCGCGCAGGAGAGGCTGGCCTTCAGCCGCCGGCAGCTGCTTGGCACCGCCGCCACCGGGCTCGCGGCCGCCTCGCTGCCGAGCGCCCTGGCCTTCGCGGATAGCGCCGACAGCAAGGTCGATGTGCTGCTGATCGGTGGCGGCATCATGAGCGCCACGCTGGGCGTGTGGCTGAACCAGCTGGAGCCGACCTGGTCGATTCAGATGGTCGAGCGCCTGGATCAGGTCGCCCTGGAGAGTTCCAACGGCTGGAACAATGCCGGCACCGGCCACTCGGCGCTGGCCGAGCTGAACTACACCCCCGAGAAGAAGAACGGCCAGGTCGAGATCGCCAAGGCGGTCGAGATCAACGAGGCGTTCCAGGTGACGCGCCAGTTCCTGGCCTCGCTGGTCAAGACCGGGGTCCTCAAGAACCCCCACTCCTTCATCAACTACACCCCGCACATGAGCTTCGTCTGGGGTGACGACAACATCACCTATCTGAAGAAGCGCTTCGAGGCGTTGAAGGCCAGCCCGCTGTTCGCCGGCATGCAGTACTCAACTGATCCGGAGCAGCTCAAGACATGGGTGCCCCTGATGATGGAGGGGCGCGACCCGAAGCAGAAGGTCGCCGCCACATGGTCGCCGCTCGGCACCGATGTCGAGTGGGGCGAGGTCACCCGTCAGTACGTGGCCCATCTGCAGGGCCAGCCGAACTTCAAGCTGAACCTTTCGACCGAGGTCGAGGGCATCACCAAGAATGCGGATGGCTCCTGGCGGGTCACCTCCCGCAACACCAAGGACGGGTCGCGGCGCACCGTCGATGCCAAGTTCGTGTTCATCGGTGCGGGCGGCGGCGCCCTGCACCTGCTGCAGAAATCAGGCATCCCGGAGGGCGCGGATTACGGGGGCTTCCCGGTCGGCGGCTCGTTCCTGATCAATGAGAACCCGGACGTGGCGACGCTGCACCTCGCCAAGGCCTACGGCAAGGCGTCGGTGGGCTCCCCGCCGATGTCGGTACCGCACCTGGACACCCGTGTGCTCGGCGGCAAGCGCGTGATCCTGTTCGGGCCGTTCGCGACCTTCTCGACCAAGTTCCTGAAGGAGGGCTCGTATCTCGACCTTCTCAGCTCGACCACGACCAGCAACATCTGGCCGATGGTCCGGGTCGGAATCGACGAGTATCCCCTGGTCGAGTACCTGGCCGGCCAGCTCATGCTGTCGGATGACGACCGGATCGCGGCCCTGCGCGAGTACTTCCCGAAGGCCAAGAAGGAGGAGTGGCGCCTCTGGCAGGCGGGCCAGCGCGTGCAGATCATCAAGCGCGACCCGAACAAGGGCGGCGTGCTGAAGCTTGGCACCGAGATCGTGAACGCCAAGGACGGCAGCATCGCCGCCCTGCTCGGGGCCTCCCCGGGCGCCTCGACGGCGGCGCCGATCATGCTGCAGGTCCTGGAGAAGGTGTTCGCCAAGAACGTCGCCACGCCCGAGTGGCAGGCGAAGATCAAGCAGCTCGTCCCAAGCTACGGCCTGAAACTCAACGACGATCCGGATCGGGTCGCCGAGGAATGGGCCTATACCAGCGAACAGCTGCAGCTGCCGGCCCCGCCGCAGATCGACAAGGCGGCGCTCAAGGCCGTCCCGACCAGCAGCACCGTGCTCAACAGCAGCAACACCACCGTCCCGGCGCCGGTTCACGACTTGGCCCCCTGAACCGAACGGGTCCCGGGTCTCGCGCACTTGCGCGAGGTCCGGGATCAACTCTGGTCGCCCCACTCAGGCGGAGCGAACCGGGGCTGAGCGGCTGGCGAGGTGAAGCCAGCCGAAATCCACCGGATAGCCGAGGCCGTGGAGCATCTTGACCCGCTTCCACGAGGCCGAGCGCGCCGAGGCCTCGTCCTGCCCGGCCTCGATCTCAGCGGCTTCCATTTCCTGAAGCTCCAGGGTCAGTTCCTCGCGCAGCCCCGTCGCCTTCATGGCGCCGAGCGCCGCCGTGAACGCCCGTTCGGTGACCCGCACCTGATCGCAAATCTGACGCACGCTCATCAGTCTTGAGCCCTCTCGCGCTACCGCTTGACTGCTGTCCTGCAGTCATCGGACCCTAGCATTTGCGGCGGCGACGGGTGATGTACGTCTTTGGTGCAGACAGGCTTACTATTGGACGTTGTTCATCGCGCCGTCTACCGCAGCGGGAGTGAGCCGAGCCGCCGCACCACGCGGGATGGGCGACGCCAGGGCCGCTTGCGGCCGAAGGTCCGGCGCGGGTCCAGGATACCCGAAGCGAGGTCATCCTTCTGAATGATCGGCGGCTGCACGGCGGCGCCGATCGCGACCAGCGCGGCGGATCCGACCAGGGCGATAATCGCGGCACCCCAGAAGAGACTCTCGAACATCTGGCCCTTCCGATCACGATGTCCTCATATAGGCATGAAGTCTGATCTAAATTGCGGCAAAACCTGGGCGAGGTCGATTAATTTGCATAGTCATCAATATCCATTGTGGAGCTTGAAAAAACACGGCTGCTTCGACGGCGATCATATCAGCTGACGATTGGTCCCGGCACGGTCGCGCGCGCGGCCCTGGCCATGCTGACGGCGAATCGGTGTCGGGGGATGCCGTGGGACATCGCCAAGGCCCGGGGCACGGCCGGCACAGCGTCCGCCTCCAGACGGTCGATCCCGCGCAGGTCGCCGACATCGCCCTGTCGATCCACGGCCCAGACGCCTGTCGCAACCCGTGGGACGGTGCCGACGACACGCTGATCCATGCATCACGAGAGCCGCAGACCGGATCAGCGGGCCGCCGCCGGTTGTACGATTTACGACTCGTTCATCCTCTAGGTGTCCCCTGGTCCAAGCCGGACGCCGATCCAGGCCTCCGGTGGAACAGGACGATCACGCGGGGCGAGGGCCCCATCCGCAGGACAGCATTCAGAACGGGGATACGGAAGCGATGCCGCGCAAGTCCGAGACGACGACCCAGGAACCGATCATGGAGCTTTGGCGGATCCTGGCCCTTGCGCTGATCGTCGCCGCCGGGATGCTGTTCGTTCACCTGGTCGTGCCGGCCGAGGCCGAAGCCTCCGGCGAGCCCACAAGCGCCTTCACGACGGTTCGGTAGCCACCTGCCGGGTCTGTCAGAGGAGCCTGGGCCAGAGGTTCGCCGGGTCCAGGGACATGGCATCGCCGGCAAGATCCGCTGGCGTCAGCCCGATCAGCAATGCGACCGCGAGGATTGCAGCGGTCAGGACCAAGACGATGGCGATACGCTCCGGATCAATCCGTGTCGCGTGCAGCACGGCGCACCCGAGCGTGAAGGTCGCGGCCTCCGTCAACGGAAGAAACTGCGCCAGGGCCATGACGGACGGTCCGGACGGCGCGACCTACTCGGCGCCCGCAGGTTTCAGGCCGGCCGAGTCCAGGGCGGCCGTGGCGGCTCGCATGTCCCGCCGGGCCTGCGCGATCGCCGCCGCCTTCGCGTCGCCTTGCGCATTGAGTGCCTCCAGGAATGCGATCCAATCCGCCCGCGCCTGGCTCGGGATTTCCCGATCGAGCTTCTGCCGGAGCTGGGCGATCCGGCCGTCCGGCGTGGCGGCGGTCGGCGCCGCCTGATCGGTGTCGTAGACGCCGACCGCGCACATCTGGTCGCCGGCCTTCGTGTAGTAGGTGGTCTTGGGTTCCTCGATCGTGCTGCCGGGCTTCGGGAACAGGTAGTGGATCACCGCGATCTGTCCGGGCTTGGCCGTATCCAGCATCGTCTGGATGAAGTGGTTGCCGGTCCTGTCGTGCAGGTCGCGAACGTCGTGGCCCTTCAGGATCGGGTTGGGATGGGCACTCATGACGCCGTCGGGACCGACGCAGAACACGTAAGTGTCGGCGGTGCGGAAGCCGTTCGTTCCCGCGGTGAATTCACCGAGCGCCTGGGCCGGGCTGGCCTCGAGAGCCCGGCCGACACGCCCGAGCATCCAGGACGCGAAGCCGTTCGGGCTCGGATCGTCGCAGGATGTCGGCGCTTCGCCATCGCCGCAGGCGAGCGCGGCCGCCGGCGGCTGCACGGCACACATCAGTGTTGCCGCAAGCAGCCCTGCTCGCAAAGCCATGCAAAACCCCCGAAATCAATATAATCGATTCAACACGGGGAATTAAAACTGGATCGACTGATTATGCAAGCGCGCATGATTATCGCCCCGCGCCAAGCGGGCCGTGACACTGGGCAATTCGGGATCGAACGAAGCGTCGAACCTGCGACCGGGTCCCGGTCCGGGTCGCCTACTGCATCGGCAGCGGGAGTGCCTCGACGGCGATCTCGCCGATGCCGCGGGCGGCGAGCGAGGCGCGCAGCGGAGCGGTCAGGCAGGTGCCGGCGGTGAAGGCGCCGTGCACGGAGCCGTCATGGTCCGCATTCCGCCGGGCGGGACCGATCAGCTGAATCACGCGTCGGGCGATGGCCGGGGCCGGATCGATCCACGTTACCGGCCAAGGCGCGAGGGCTTCGAGGCGCGGCAGCAGCAGCGGGTAATGGGTGCAGGCGAGGCAGATCACGTCGGTGCGTCGTCCATCCGCATCCGAGATGAAGCAGGGGGCGATCTCGGCGGCAAGAGCCGCGTCGTCGATGGGCGTGCCGGCCAGTTCGGCCTCGGCGAAGCCCGCGAGGTTCGGCGAGCCGACCAGCGTCACCGCGCAGGATCCGGCGTAGGTCGCGATCAGGTCGTGCGTGTAGGAGCGCGCCACCGTACCAGGGGTGGCCAGCAGGGAGATCAGGCCCGAGCGCGTCGCCGCAGCGGCCGGCTTGATCGGCGGTACCACGCCGACGAACGGCGTCGCGAAGCGCTGGCGCAAAGCCGGGAGGACCAGGGTCGACGCCGTGTTGCACGCGATGACCACCAGATCGGGCCGGTGCGTCGCAAGGAGTTGCTCCATCACCGCCAGCACCCGGGCGACGAGGGCGGCTTCGCCCAGCCGGCCATACGGGAAGGCGGCATCGTCGCCCGCATAGATGTAGCGCCCATCAGGCCGGGCCCGGCGCACGGCATCGAGGACGGTGAGGCCGCCCAGCCCGGAATCGAACACCAGGATGGTTGGTTCAGGCGACACGCGGAATGCCGCGGCGGACAGGCTGGCCCCGGCCATCAGATCGATCCGCATGGAAATTCTGGACTCCGCACTCAGCGCCTCGAATCTCGATGCCGAGGGTTAAGGCCTCCTCACTGCGGCGCAAAAAAGACCCGCGAATTCCCGTTCTTCTCATTAACCGCAGCGGCGCCACCGGCGAATAAGCGGATCGGACTGAGCGGCGGCAGAATCACTGGCGGAGGTTGTCTGACCACGGCGGGGACATATCTTCTGCGACCAAGCTGGGCGTCGACAAGACGATCCCAGGAGAGATGCGAATAAGGGAAGATCCGCATGGCAGCCACGGCGGCACTCCGCTCCGGCGACACGCGCGCGCAAACGGCTGCGGCTTTCCCGCCTCCGCCCGTGACGGCACGTCCGATCGACCGCGCCGCCTGGATCGCGGCCTTTCGCTTCGTCCGCAGCGAGACCGAGCGTCGGGCCGCGCCACTCTCGGCGGAGGATCAGCAGGTCCAGTCGATGGCCGATGCCAGCCCGACCAAGTGGCACCGCGCGCATGTGACGTGGTTCTTCGAGCAGTTCCTGCTGCGCGAGCACCTGCCCGGCTACGCCATCTACGACGAGCGCCTGCACTACCTGTTCAACTCGTATTACGTCGCGGCCGGCCCGCGGCAGCCGCGCATCCAGCGGGGCATGATCACCCGGCCGACGATGGACGAGGTGACGGCCTACCGGGCGCATATCGACCGGGCGGTGGAGTCGCTGCTCGGTCAGGCCTCGGAGAGTGCCCTGGAGGCTGTGCTGCCGATCCTGGAGATCGGGCTCTACCACGAGCAGCAGCATCAGGAACTCCTGCTCACCGACATTCTGCACGCCTTCGCGCAGAACCCCCTGGGGCCGGTCTACGACGCCGAATGGCGGTTCCCGGCTGCCTCCGGGCAGACAGGCCAGGCCAAGGTCGCTCGAGGCATCGCCTGGATCGGGCATGAGGGCGACGGCTTCTCGTTCGACAACGAGTCGCCCCGCCACGAGGCGCTGATCCTGCCCGGCCGGATCGACGAGGCGCTGGTCACCAACCGCGAATGGCTCGCCTTCATGGAAGCGGGGGGCTACGCCAAGCCTGAGCTGTGGCTCTCGGACGGCTGGTATGCCGGGCAGGCCGAGGGTTGGGAGGCGCCGGGCTACTGGCGCCGGGACGGCGACGGCTGGGCCACCATGACGCTCGGCGGCATGCGGCCGGTCGCGCTCGACGCGCCGGTCACCCACATCAGCTACTACGAGGCTGACGCCTATGCCCGCTGGGCCGGCCGCAGCCTGCCGACCGAGTTCGAATGGGAGGTCGCGGCCCGCGACGGCGCGCTTCCGGACGCCTTCGGCCTCGTCTGGCAATGGACCCGCAGCGCCTACGCGGCGTATCCCGGCTACCGCCCGTTGCCGGGGGCCCTCGGCGAATACAACGGCAAGTTCATGGTCAATCAGTTCGTGCTGCGCGGCTCGTCCGTCGCCACGCCCGAAGGCCATGCAAGGCTGCCGTACCGCAACTTCTTCTATCCGCACCAGCGCTGGCAGTTTACCGGCCTGCGCCTCGCCGACGCCGCCTGACGCGCCCCGGAGCTTCCCTTGACCGTCAAGCCCAGCTTTTCCGACGCGACCCCGGTCGCCCTGGACACCCCTGAACTTGCCTTTCTCGCCGACGTGCGGGACGGCCTGTCAAAGAAGCAAAAAGCGCTCTCGCCGAAATACTTCTATGATTCCGCCGGCTCCGACCTGTTCGAGGCGATCACGCGGTTGCCGGAATATTACCCGACCCGCACGGAGGTCGGTATCCTCGACAGCAGCGGGCCGGAGATGGCCGCGTTGCTGCCGGCCCGGGCGGCGCTGGTCGAATTCGGCAGCGGCTCGACCATTAAGCTGCGCCGCCTCCTGCGCCACCTCGACAAGCTCGCCGCCTACGTGCCGGTGGACGTGTCGGGCGAGTTCCTGCGCGCGCAGGCGGAGGTCCTGAGCGGCGACTTCCCGCATCTGCGGGTTGAGCCCGTGGTCGCGGATTTCACCCGCGATTTCGACCTGCCCGAGAGCCTGCGCGACATGCCCCGGGCCGGTTTCTTCCCGGGCTCGACCATCGGCAATTTCGAGCCGAGCGAGGCCGAGGATCTGCTGCGGCGGTTCGGGCGGATCCTGGGGCAGGGCGCGCACATGATCGTGGGCGTCGACCTCGTGAAGGACGCCGCGATCCTCGAGCGGGCCTATGACGACGCCGCTGGCGTCACCGCAGCGTTCAACCTCAACCTCCTGACCCGGATCAACCGGGAACTCGCCGGTCGTTTCGACCTCGGCGCCTTCTCCCATCGAGCCGTGTTCAACCCGCAAGCCTCCCGGATTGAGATGCATCTTGTCTCGGCGGGCGCGCAGGACGTCGGCATCGGCTCCGATACGGTCGCTTTCGCGGACGGCGAGACGATCCATACCGAGAGCAGCTACAAGTATACGGTCGAGACCTTCCGGGCCCTTGTGGAACGGGCCGGCTGGACCTGGATCCAGGTCTGGACCGATCCGGAGGGGCTGTTCTCGGTCCACGCGCTGCGGCAGGACTGAGATCGGCGCCGCCAACCGGCGCGTGGGGTGAGGGCGCCCGGATGCGTTTCGGCCCACGCTGGTTCTATCTCGTGGCGCCGGGGCTCGGTGCCCTGGCCGGCCTCCTCTACGGATCGATCTTCGCGGTCGGTCCGCTGCTTGGCTCGGCGATCCGCGGCGCGATCATCGGCACGCCGATCCTGCTCTACGAGCGCCGGCTGCTATGGCCGCATATGCGCGAGCGGGTGCGGCAGATGGCGACGCCGCTGTTCCTGCTCGCCACGGTGGCGCTCTACATCCTGATGATCGTGGTCGGCAACGCCGCCGCCAGCACGGTGCTGAACCGCCTGTTCCGCTTCATGTACAGCGAACGGAACGCGATGCTGATGTCGCAATCCGGCCTGCTCTACGCCCTCGGCATCTCGGCGCTCACCGTGTTCGTGTTCCGGGTGCGGGACCTGATTGGCCCGGGCGTCTTCGCCAACCTGCTGATCGGCCGCTACCACCGGCCGATCAGCGAGGAACGGATCTTCCTGTTCCTCGACGTCACCGGGTCCACCCGCTTCGCCGACCGACACGGCGACCGTGCGGCCCAGGCCTATCTCGGGCAGGTGTTCAACGCCCTGGCAGTGCCGGTCGCGCGCTCGCGGGGCGCGATCGACGATTATATCGGCGACATGGCGCTCGTCACCTGGACGATCGAGCGGGGCACCCGGGACGCCGCCTGCCTGCGCTGCGTCTTCGACTTCGCCGCCCGGCTGACCGAGGAATCCGCGGCCTGGACGCAGCGTTTCGGGCAAGTCCCTCAGTTTCGCGCGGCCCTGCATTGCGGCTCCGTGGTCACGGCCGAAGTCGGGTTGGAACGCCACAAGATCGCGTATTTCGGCGACGTCGTGAACACCACCGCCCGGCTGGAGAGCCTGTCTAAGAGCCTCGGCGTCCACGTCCTCGTGTCGGCCGACCTGCTGAACCGGATCGGCCCCTTGCCGCACGACTTGGTTGCCGAGGATCTTGGCGCCCATGCCCTGCGGGGCCGGGACGCGCCGCTCGCCGTGGCGGCCATCCGGCAGCGCCATCAGCCGCCGCCCGTGCAAAGGGGCGCTCGTTGATCGGGCGTTCGTGAGGCGCTGTTAGGCGCCCAACACCTTCAAGACGTCCCGGGCGGCGCGCTCGCCGTCCAGGGTCGCACCGCCCACCGTCATGGCGCCGCCGCCGGCCAACGCTTCCCCGGCGAAGAAGACGCGCCCTCCGACCGGCTCACGCAGGCGATCGCGCGCCTCCGCATGCCCTGGATTGACGATGGAATACGAGCCTTGGGCATACGGGTCGGTCCACCAGCCGGCGAGCCGCCCCGCCTGGACCGCGCCCGGCGCCTTCGAGCCCAGGATCACGCCGAGTCGCTCGGTGGCCAGCGCGACCGCGGCGGGCTCGCCCGCGCGGCACAGGTCCCGGGCAAGGTCACCGCCCAAATTCGCCACCGCCATGGGACGGCCGAACGGGCCCATCTCGAAATAGATAGTCGCCCCCCCGGTGATCACCGACACTGCGTCGCCCAGGGCCGCCGGATCGACCTTGGCCGGGTCGAGGCGCAGCGCAATCTTGGTGTAGGCACCCATGTGAAGCCCACCCAGCGCCGTCTCCACGGGCTCGGGCAGTCGCGGCGTGAACCGGATCGCACCGGATTTCAGCACGCCGATGGGCACCGTGACGATGGCGGCCGCCGCCCCGAGGACGCCAGCACCGGTGTCGATCCGGACGGTCTTCTCGGACCAGTCGATCGCCCGCACCGGACAACCGAGGCGCACCGGCAAATCGGAACCATGCCGCGCCACGAGGGCCCCGTAGCCGTCGACCCAGAGGTCGGTGCCGGACCACAGCCGATCGTAATCGACCGCTGAGACCCGTTCGGGATCCTCGCCCAGGGAGAGGCGGCTCAATCCGGCCGCCGCCCGTTCGGCATTCGGGCCGCCGGCGCGGGCGGCCTCGGCGAGCGATGAGTCGCCACCCTTCGGCGCCAGCAGCGCATCGAGCCCGGAGAAGCCTGCGCGACGGCTGGCATTCTCGGCCTCGGTCGCCGGGCGGCCGTCGATCGTGAGCGTGCGCGCCCAGCTACCGTCCTCGGCGAAGCGCACGCCCGCCGCACGGGCGATCGGTGCCCAGGGGTTGCGCTCGGCCCAGTGGATGTACTCGGCCCCGGCATCGAACCGGCAATCCGGACCGAGGGCTTGATCGGTGAACGCGCGGCCGCCGATCCGCTCCCGGGCCTCGAGCAGCACGACTTCTTGCCTGGCGGCCCGCAGGACCGACGCCGCTGCCAATCCGGCCGCTCCGGCGCCGATCACGACCACGGTCCCGCCCCGCGCGGCCGCGTGCAAGGCGGGGGCCGCCAGCAGGGCGGAAGCCAGTATCGTGCGTCGGGTCGGACTCATGGCGTACCCGCTCGGATCTCTGGTCGACCGGCGGACGTGCCGTAGAGGCCGGATGAAACGCCCGCGGCGATCCGGGATCCGAAAGGCGCGCGTGCTAGCCGCGCGCGCCCTGCGTACCGGAGCGTTTCTCCATCATGGTCTTGACCTGCATCAGCTGGTCCCAGACCTGGCCCGGCGAGGTCCCGAAGAAGTCGAAACCGGCATTCACCCCGAGATAGATCCCCACGCAGATCAAAGGCACCAGCACCCAGGCCAGAACCTCCTCACCGCGCCGACGCCGTTGGCGGCGCCTGCGGCGCTCCTCGCGTCGGGTCAGCTTCTGGGCAGGCGCAGGATGCGTGACGGGGGATAAAGGCCCCTCGTGCAGATCTTCTGTCATCAGGCGCCTCCTCGCCGCGGCGCGTTCACGTCGCGGCGGTCATAGACCGGCTTGGCTATGTCCGGAAGCCTGCCGACCGGGATGCGTGCCCTTATGCGCGCACCAGTGGCACCTTCGGCACGGTGCGGACACCGCCCGAACCGCCACTGCCCCCGCCACCCTTGTCATCCTTCGGGGTCTTCTTGCGCGTGGCCGCCCGGGGCTTGGCCCGCTTGTGCCGCTTGGCGGCGTTGGTGACATCCGCCTCGGGCTTGGGCGTGACCGGACCGGCCGGGAACTCGAAGCCCAAACTGTCCTTGGCGCCGGCCTTGGCTTCCTCATCCTCGGGCTTGCGCACGATCACCTTGACCGCGCCGCCATCCTTGAGCTTCCCGAACAGGACCTCATCGGCCAACGGCGTCTTGATGGTCGCCTGGATCAGCCGGGCCATCGGGCGGGCGCCCATCGCGTCGTCGTAGCCGTGCTCGACCAGCCACTCCCGGGCCTCGTCCGAAAGCTCGATGGTGACGTTGCGGTCGGCGAGCTGCGCTTCGAGCTGGAGGACGAACTTGTCCACCACCTTCGCCACCACCTCCTTCGGCAGGTGGCCGAACGAGATGATCGCGTCGAGACGGTTGCGGAATTCCGGCGCGAACAGCTTGTTGATCGCCTCGACGTCGTCACCGGTGCGCTTCGTCTGGGTGAAGCCGTAGGCCGACTTCGCCAGGTCCGAGGCACCCGCGTTGGTCGTCATGATGATGATGACGTTGCGAAAATCCACCTGCTTGCCGTTGTGGTCGGTCAGCTTGCCGTGGTCCATCACCTGCAACAGGATGTTGAACAGGTCCGGGTGGGCCTTCTCGATCTCGTCCAGCAGCAGCACGCAATGCGGGTGCTGATCGATCCCGTCGGTGAGCAGGCCGCCCTGGTCGAAGCCGACATAGCCGGGGGGCGCGCCGATCAGGCGGCTGACCGTATGGCGCTCCATGTATTCCGACATGTCGAAGCGCAGCATCTCGACGCCCAGCGACGCGGCGAGCTGCTTGGCGGCCTCGGTCTTGCCGACGCCGGTCGGTCCCGCGAACAGGTAGGAGCCGATCGGCTTGTCCGGATCGCGCAGGCCGGCGCGCGCCAGCTTGATCGCCGAGGTCAGCGCCTCGATGGCGCTCGGCTGGCCGTAGACCACCCGCTTCAGGTTCTCGGTGAGGTGCTGGAGCACCACCGCATCGTCCTTCGAGACGGTCTTCGGCGGGATGCGGGCCATCGTGGCGATGGTCGCCTCGATCTCCTTGATGCCGATGGTCCGCTTGCGGCGCGCCTCCGGCACCAGCATCTGCGAAGCGCCTGTCTCGTCGATCACGTCGATCGCCTTGTCGGGCAGCTTGCGGTCGTTGATGTAGCGGGCGGACAGCTCGACCGCGGCCTTCACGGCCTCGGTCGTGTACTTGAGCTTGTGGAACTCCTCGAAGTACGGGCGCAGGCCCTTCACGATCTCGATCGTGTCCGGGATCGACGGCTCGTTGACGTCGATCTTCTGGAAGCGCCGCACCAGGGCGCGGTCCTTCTCGAAGTACTGGCGGTACTCCTTGTAGGTGGTCGAGCCGATGCAGCGCAGCGTGCCGGAGGCCAGCGCCGGCTTGAGCAGGTTCGACGCGTCCATGGCGCCGCCCGAGGTCGCACCGGCGCCGATCACCGTGTGGATCTCGTCGATGAACATGATCGCGTTCGGGTGCGCCTCGATCTCCTTCATCACCTGCTTGAGACGCTCCTCGAAGTCGCCCCGGTAGCGGGTGCCGGCGAGCAGCGTGCCCATGTCGAGGGAGAACACGGTCGCGTCAGCCAGGACCTCCGGCACCTCGTGCTGGATGATCTTGCGAGCCAGCCCTTCCGCGATCGCGGTCTTGCCGACGCCGGGGTCGCCCACCAGCAGCGGGTTGTTCTTCTGGCGGCGGCAGAGCACCTGGATCGTGCGCTCGACCTCGGAATGGCGACCGATCAGCGGGTCGATCTTACCGTCCCGGGCCTTCTTGTTGAGGTTGACGCAATAGGCGTCGAGCGCGTCGCCCTTCTTCTTGGCGCCGCCGCGGGGATCGCCCTCGTCGCTCGGGCGCTCGGCAGCGCCTTCCTCTTCGGCGCCGCGCACGGGCTTCGCCTCGGACGCACCGGGGCGCTTGGCGATGCCGTGGCTGATGTAGTTCACCGCGTCGTAGCGGGTCATGTCCTGCTCTTGCAGGAAGTAGGCGGCGTGGCTCTCGCGCTCGGCGAAGATCGCCACCAGCACGTTGGCCCCCGTCACCTCCTCGCGCCCCGAGGACTGGACGTGGATCACCGCTCGCTGAATCACCCGCTGGAAGCCCGCCGTCGGCTTGGCGTCCTGGCGTCCGTCGCCGGTCAGGTTCGAAAGCTCGGTGTCGACGTAATCGACCAGGCTGCGCTTGAGCGTGTCGATCTCGACGTTGCAGGCGCGCATGACCGCCGCCGCGTCCTGGTCATCCACCAGGGCGAGCAGGAGATGCTCCAGCGTCGCGTATTCGTGCCGTCGCTCGCCGGCGAGCGCCAAGGCTCGATGGAGGGCTTGTTCTAGGCTGCGTGAGAAGCTTGGCAAAGCTGGCCTCTGTGTGGGTGCCTACCGCGAACGGCGCCTATTTCTTTTCCATAACGCACTGGAGAGGATGTTGGTGTTTGCGTGCGAAGTCCATGACCTGCGTCACCTTGGTCTCCGCCACCTCGTAGGTGAAGACCCCACACTCACCGACCCCGTTCTGATGCACGTGCATCATGATGTGGTAGGCGTCCTCGTGGCTCTTGTTGAAGAAGCGTTCGACGACCAGCACGACGAATTCCATCGGCGTATAGTCGTCGTTCAGAAGGAGTACCCGGTAGAGGCTCGGCTTCTTGGTCTTTGGCTTGGTGCGGGTGATGATCGCGGTGTTGGACCGGTCGTCGCCGCCCGGCGCGCGCGAACCGGAGGCCGTGATCGCGAGTCGCGCAGGCCGATGAAGCGTCGTCGATATCGCGGTGCCCTGCAGGGGGACCTGTGTCATGTGCGTCGAACCGATCCCTCGATTGGAGCGGGCGTCGCCGGCCCCCAATACCGATCCCGTCATGACCCTGCCGGGAGCGGCGTCTGGGTCAACGGACATTAATCTACAGACCGTGAGGCGACTTCGCCAGACGCCTGCGCGCACTTGTCCGCCCCGCAAAGCTTGCGCCAGGCGCATCGGCCTCGCGCCGCTCACGCCGGCGGGCGGAGGGCAAGGCGGTGGGCCCGCCGGACAGGAGGGGCTGCGGGACTCACGCATGTCACGACTCGGAGTGGGCGACGCTGGCGCCCCGTCGAGCCGCAGACAATCCGGCCCGCGAGATGGGGATTCCGTGAGCCGCCGGGCAGGCGGAGGATCGCTGCATGGCCGGCCTCCTCGGCACCGCCGGGCCGGCTTGGCGCGACCGACACGGACAGCGAAACCGGATGTCCCGGAAAGATTGTGCGCCGCCTCCACCCGCGTCAAGCGGCGCCCCGGCCGACAGGATTTCGAAGTCGCGGGGTTCGCATTAACGGGCCTGTAACTGCACCCGCCTAATTCTCAACCGATGCAGCGGGGCCACGCGATCGGCGCAGGCCTGCACCAGAGATACGACCGGCCATGCGCCGGTCCCGCGAGGCAATCAGGCGTGATGCGTAGCGTTGTAGGCCGCCCCCGGACGATCCCCGCGCTGCCGGCCGCCCTGGCGGCTGCCGCGGTCCTGACCGCCCTGGCGGCGCCGGCCGAGGCCCGGCGTGGGCGGCATCACCACCACGCGTCCGGCGGCGGCTACAACCCGCCCTACGCCGCCATGGTGGTGGACGTGAAGAGCGGAAAGACGCTGCACGCGGTCAACGAGGACGCCCTACGCCACCCGGCCTCGATCACCAAGGTCATGACGCTCTACATGCTGTTCGAGCAGATGGAGCGCGGCAAGTTCGCCCTCGATTCCGACCTGACCATCTCGGCCCACGCCGCCGCCCAGGCGCCGTCGAAGCTCGGCCTGCGCCCCGGCCAGACCATTACGGTCGAGGATGCGATCAAGGCGATCGTCACCAAGTCGGCCAACGACGTGGCCTGCGCGATCGGCGAGAACATCGCCGGTTCCGAGGAGCGCTTCGCCCAGATGATGACCGCCAAGGCGCACGCCCTCGGCATGAGCCGGACGCAATACGCCAACGCCTCGGGCCTGCCGGATCCCGACCAGCTCACCACCGCCCGGGACCTGACCGTCCTGGCCCGGGCCATTCAGGACCGGTTCCCGCACTACTACCGCTACTTCCAGACCCGGTCCTTCGCGTTCCGCGGCCGGGTGATCGGCAACCACAACCACCTGCTCGGCAACGTCCAAGGCGTGGACGGGATCAAGACCGGCTACACCCGCGATTCGGGCTTCAACCTGATGACGGCAGCGAAATCCGACGGCCGCCAGATCGTGGCGATCGTGCTCGGCGGCAAGTCGGGCGCCAGCCGCGACCGGATCATGGCCGACCTGGTCCGCTCCAGCCTGCCCCGGGCCTTCGCGGGCGCCCGCCAGGCCCCGCCGGTCACCGAGGTCGCCGAGCGCGCCCGGCCGGCGGTCGTGGCCGATGCCGTCTCACGCACCCGCACGCAGGTCGCCTCGGCCGACGACGAGGATGTCGAGACCACCGGCACCACCGGCGAGCCCCTGGACATCATGCCCTCCCGGACGACCACGACCCCGGGCGGCACCTGGAAGCCGGGCCCTCAGGGCGCTTCACAATCTCTGCCGAAGGCGGCCCAGGCCTATGCCGGCACCAGCAGCGCGCAGGCCCCGTTCCCGGGCGCCTCGAAGACCGCGGCCCGGATGGCGTCCACGGAGCGCGACGAGCCGCCGAAGGCGGTCACCGGAACCCGCGTCGTCCCCACCGCCTGGGTGATCCAGCTCGGCGCCATGGACGACGAGGCCAAGGCCCGCTCGATGCTGTCCGAGGCCCGCGCCAAGGCGGGCGGCAGCCTGTCGAAGGCGGCGCCCTACACGGTCAAGGTCGAGCATGGCGGGACCACGCTCTACCGCGCCCGCTTCTCGGGCTTCGCGGAGCAGGATTCGGCGCAGGATGCCTGCACGGCCCTGAAGCGCAGCGGCTTCAGCTGCTTCGCGACCCGCAGCTGAACCACCTCGACAATCAGCGTCGCGCCCACAAGGTGCGCCGGCACGGCGACGTCGCGGCTCAGTTTGCTCGCGGCTGCGAATCAGTAAGTATCTGACAACGCGCGTGGAGTTCAGCGATGTCGGTTCAAAAGCCTGTCTCGGGCCGCGTTAACCCGCGCCGCCCTCTCGGCACTTCCGCCCTGGTCGGGGTGGGTGAGCTTCATCAACGACCTGTGGGCCGTCCGGACCTGCTCAGCGGTCGCCCCGCGCTGAAGCCCCAGGATCTGGTACGCCTCCTCCTGCGTCATCGACCCTGGATACGTCGGGCGTCCCGGCCGCGGGTCTCGATCGCGCTCAGCGTCTACACGCCAGCCGGGCGCCCGGCGGTCGAGATACGGCTCTAGCAGCGCCGCGCCCTCGGGATCGGTCTGACGGCAGGCGGCAAGCAATTCCGCCACCTCCGCGACCGAGAGGGCGTCGAGCCAGGCCCCGGCGCGGGGCCCGGCGATCACCCGGCCCTCGCTGAAGCTGCCGTCCGGACGCAGGCGGATCTCGATCAGCGCCGTCCGGTGCCGGCGGCCGCGATCGACCCAGGGCTTGAGGATCGGGGTGAGGCGTGCCGTCATCGCGGCCTGCCCCTCGATCATCCAGATGCCGCCGAGGCCGAGCAGGGCCACCAGCACGAAGTTGCCGTGCAGCAGCAGGAATCCGGCCGCCCCGAGGGCGAGGACGCCGCCGATCTTCTCCGGACGGATCGCGCCCATCATCGCGGTCACGCTCTTGCCGAAGGCGCGGCCGAGCCGGCGGCCGAGGCCGTCGCCGTTCTTCGAGAGCCACCAGAGCGTGAGGCAGGCCAGAAGGGCCGCGAACAGCACCATCGCTCAGCGCCGCGCGCCGAATTCGGCGCCGGCGCGGCCGCCGATCTGCACCGTCGTGCCGTCGCCGAGATCGTAGAAGCCGCGCCGCGTCGGCATCGGCGTCGACGGCTGCCACGCGGCGCATCCGGGGCGCGGCGGCAGGCGCACGCCCTCGGGCAGGTCATCCGGGCAGAGGCGCGAACGCACCGGCTGCTCGGCCGCGGACGCGGCGCCGACGAGCAGGCAGAAAACAATCAGGGCGGGCAAGCTTTTCACCGGCGGTTCTCCGCGACATCGGCGGTGGTGATCCGAATCTGTCGGATCCGGCCGTCGCGCTCGACCTTCAGGGTTACGGGCGCGCCGAGGCCGGCCTCCTCGATCGCCGTCGTCAGATCGGCGAGGCGATGGACCGGCTGGTCGTTGGCGGCCACGATCACGTCGCCGATGTCGCCGGTCTGCGGATCGACCCCGCGCAGACCGGCCTGGGCCGCCGGGGAGCCGGGCAGGACCCGCAGCACCACGACGCCGTCGATCCCGAGCCGAGCGGCGGCGGCCTCCTGGGCGGCGATGATGCCGATGCCGGGGTTGCGCACCCGGCCGACCCGGATCAGCTCCGGGACGACGCGGTTGACCACATCCACGGGGATCGCGAAGCCGATCCCGGCGCTGGCGCCTGAGGGCGACACGATGGCGGTATTGACCCCGATCAGCCGCCCGGCGGAATCGAGCAGCGGGCCGCCGGAATTGCCGGGGTTGATCGCCGCATCGGTCTGGATGACGCCCGACAGTTCGCGCCCGGCGCTGGTCGGCATCCGTCGGCGCACGGCGCTGATCACGCCGGTGGTTAGGGTATGGTCGAGGCCGAACGGGTTGCCGATGGCGAAGGCCGATTGCCCGACCTTGAGATCCGCCGAGGATCCGATCGCCAGCGGCGGCGGCATCTTGGCCACACGCCCCAGCCGCAGGACGGCGAGGTCGTAGGACGGCGCCAGCCCGACCAAGGTCGCCGAGACCACCGCGCCGTCGCTCATCCGGACCGAGACCGAGCCGCCCGTTTGCGCAGCGTTCTGCACGACGTGCGTGTTGGTCACGATGTGGCCGGCGCCATCCCAGACGAAGCCGGTTCCGGTCTGCGTACCGCTCTGCTCCCCGCCCTCGTCGTCCGCGTCGAACAGGTCGCGTCCGTTGGCGGCGCTCTGCGCGAAGACGTGGACCACGGACGGGCTCGCCCGCTCGAACAGCGCGATCGTGGCCGTTTCGGACTGAGCCAGATCGCCGCGGGCGGCGACCACACGGGGCGCCTCGGCCGAGTAGAGAAGCGGCTGCACGTACGGTTGGGCGACGTAGAGCGCCAACAGGACCAGAACCGCGGCGAGCACGATGCGCACGGTACGGTCCGGCAAGACGCTGTCTCCAATCGGGGCCCATCGGCGGGCGAGGGCCTTAAGTGCGCGTTCAGGATCAGGGCGTCAACACAGACGGAGCGCGGTCGCCGACCAGCCCCTGACGTGTCCTGGCGCACGTCGGAAACTGGCGCGCACTGGCTAACGGAATGGTCATCAATCGAGCGCCACAATTCTCGCAAGTTCAGGGCGGATCAGATGTGACCGGTTTGGGCATGGAACACGGCAACGCACCTTATCCTACGTACTCGGACAATGTGCTGGTGCCTAGAATGCCCAAATTGATCGCAAAGCTGCCGCAGAGATGCTTGCATTGACGCTCAGCCTTTCAGTCCCCGCAGGAGGCCGGCTCGACCGGACTGCGGGAGTCTGAACGGTCCCAAACGGTTCGGAAGGACAAGTCGACATGGAAACCGAAGCTCTCGAACGCCCGGCCGATCTGACGATCTGGCGCACGGCCCCGGCGAGCACCCCGCTGGCCCAGCCCGAGCGGTACGGCACCCTGCGCGAGGCGATCGCCGCCGCCGCCGGTGCCCTGACCGATCCGGCCAAGCAGCCCTGGATCATCACCGAGGAGGGCGAGATCCTCTCCCCGAACTGGATCCGCACCTACCTGAACTGACACGACGATGCGGCTTTGCACCTCGAAGATCGCCGCGCGAACTTTCAGAGCGCGAAAATCTTCGGGTGCAAAGCCCCGTCATGCCGCGGCAAGCGCGGTCCATTTACGCCAAGCGCGTCCGGCCCGGTCTGCCGTTGACAGGACATGCGCCCGGCAACATCCTCCGCGTATCGCAGCGCGCGGCGTACGATTCGAATGTCGTCCTGAGACAGGACCTTCGGCGTAAGCCGCCTCCTAAAAATCGCGAGCCGCGTCCGTGACCGCCGTTGCGTTCGATACGCTGTGCTTCGTTCGCACCCTCCGCGACAAAGCGACGATGTCTTCGGAGCAAGCCGAAGTGTTGGCCGACGCCGTCGCCGAGGCGATCTAGAGCAATCTCGCGACCAAGTCGGATATCGAAGCTCTGCGGCTCGCCAACAAAGCGGACATCGAGGCCCTGCGCCTCACCAACAGGGCCGACGTCGCCGAGACGAAGGTTGAGATCCTCAAGTGGGTGCTACTGGGCGCAGTCGGGCTCCAGACGCTCGTGATCATCGGTGCGGTCATGGCCCTGACACCGGACCTGCGCTGACCGCACGCGCAATCTGCCACGCGCGATCACGCAGGGACGGCAGCCTTCGCTGAAGACCGGGGATATCGGGGATCGCAATCGGTGCCCCGCCGGCTCACTCGGCCGCGTCGGAGCGGCGGAATCCCTCGATCCCGACCTGCTCCGGGTTGATCGCGTGCAGCGCCCGGCGCGCTGCTTCCAGCGGATGCTCGGCCTCGATCCGCACCGACGTCAGGTCCGGGCTCTTGTAGACGGTGACGATGGTGTCCATCACCTCGGTCAGGGTCGTGCGCTTGTCCTCGGGGGCGGCGATCAGCAGCTGCAGCCCCCAGGCGCGGTAGAGATCGACCAGCGCCTGGCTGTTGCGCACGTCGAGCTTCGAGAACGCCTCGTCGAGGAGGCAGAGCCCCAGTCCCGGATTCTCGTCGCCGGGCCGGTCGCCCGGATAATAGGCGCTGGCGAGCGAGGCCGCGATTGCCACGTAGAACGGCGCCTGCGCCTCGCCGCCGGAGCCGCGCAGGGCCCGCGCTGACATGGTCGTGCGGTTGCCCGCCGCGTCCTTCATGCCGATCTCGTAGACGAAGTAGTTGCGGTAATCGGCGAGCCGCGCCGCATCCTCTTGGCCGGCGATCAGCGCGGTGATTTCTTCCAGCGCCGCCGCCATCGGCCCCTCGGTCTCGCCCGCCAGCAGCGCCTGCGCGGCCTCCGGCGAGCGGGCGGTCTCGGTGGCCAGCGCATGAACGGCGGCGTAGCGGCGGTCCACCGCCGCTTCGAACGCATAGGTCTGGCCGGTGAAGCTGCGCGCGGACAGCCGCTCGTTCAGAGCCGCGAGCCGGGCATGGACCCGCTCGAACCGGTCGGCCAGGCGCGTCAGCAGGTCCTCGGTCATGAGGCGGCGCATCTCGACCTCGGCCCGCTCGGCCTGGGCGCGGTAGCGGCGCAGCTCGTGGCCCTCCACGGCCTCGTATTCCTTGCGGACCCAGGCGTAGCCATCGATCGCCGGGGCGTCGCCGGCGTTCAGCGGATTCTCGACCCGCCAGGCCGAGCAGGCCTCGGTCAGCTCCCGCTCGGCGACGCGGCCGTGGGAGCGGGCCGCCTCGGCCGCCTCCCGGGCGAGCCCGCGCTCGGTGGCGGCCCGCGTGCCGGCGGCCTTGGCGTCGAGGCCCGCCAGCGCATGCCGCGCCTCGGCGATCACCGCGACGCTGAACGGCTCCGAGCGGGCGAGGCGCACCCGCGCCGCGTCGCCGCCCATGAGTTGCCGCAGGGCCGAACGCCTGGCCGAGAGCGCAGCCCGGGCCGCCTCACGGACGGTCCCGAGACGCGCCCGCAGCGCGGCCTCGTCGGCGAGCAGGCGGTCGAGCTTCGGCTCCAGCTCCTCCGACAATTCCCGCAGGTAACCCATCCGCTCGGTGGTCAGCGCGGCGATCTCGGCGGTGAGGCCCGCGTTGTCGCGCTTCTCGATGCCCTCGCGCTCGGTCTGGAGGGTACGTCGCCTTCCTTCCAGTCCGTCGAGTTCGGCCCGCAGGGCGTCGACATCGTCGAGGCCGCGACTGATCCGGGCGCGGATGGCCGCGGCGGTGCGGGCGGCCTCGCGCAGGACAGCGGCCTCGCCGCGCAGCCGGCGAGCCTCGGCGACCGCGGCCTCGTGCGACCGGCGGCTATCGACCGTGGGGCCGCGATGGCCGCGGGTCATGAGCAGGTCGACGCTGCGGGTGACCGAATAGGCCATGCCGGCGGTGGTCCGGCCGCTCGGAGCGACGGCGCGGGACAGGCGCGCCAGCTCGGCATCGTCCTTTGCCAAATCGTAGCCCCCGAGCCGCACCCCCAGGAATGCCTCCGCGTGCGGATCGCTGGTCTCGATCACGGTGAGCGGCCCGTCGTCGTAGCGGCGCGGGCGCTGCTTGGCGGTGTCGGTGGTCTTGACCAGGATGCAGCGGTGGAACCGGTCGCGGCCCGACTGGAGCACGCCCAAAGCCTCGCTCAGCCGGTCGGGGGAAACGACCAAAGCCTCGCGGGCGCGGCCGAGCAGCCCTTCGAGCGCCGGTCCCCAGTGGGGATCGACGATCTCGGCCAGTTCGCAGATCGGCAGGGCCTCGATTCCACGCCGCTCCAGCTCGCCGCGGAACGCCACCGTGTCGGAGGACAGGCGCGCCGCCGGTCCGGCGCCCGTGCGGGGCGCGGTGCGCTCGGCCTCGCTCTCCTGGGCGCGGGCCTTCAGCGCCGCGTCCTCGGCCGCCCGCTCCAAAGCCTCGTCGAATTCGGGCAGGCGCGCCAGCCCGTCGATCAGTTCGGCCAGGGGGCCGTCCGGCCGCAGGATCTCCTCGGGCGAGGATTCCCGGCGCAGGCCGGCCCGGGCGCACGATTCGGCGAGCCGCGCCGCCGGCGGGCAGGCCTGGCGCAGGATCGGGGCGACCGGCTGCAGCTTGCCCATCTGGCCGACGACGCCGACGAGGTCGGAAATCCGCGCCACCAGCTCCTTCCGGTCCCGCTCCAGCATCGACAGGCCCAGCGTCGAGGCCGCCAGTCGCCCTTCCGCGGCGCTGCCGGCGAGCAGGGCCTTCTTCTCGGCGATCTCGCCGTCGATCTCGCGGACATGCCCGCGGCTCGCGGCGACTCGCTCCCGGGCGATCCGCAGGATGTCGGCGCCCTCGTTCAGGCGCAGCCGGACCGCGGTGAGGTCGAGGCTGCGGCGGCGCAACTCGGCGCAGGCCGCCCGGAATTCATGGTTGGCGGCGGCGAGCACCGCCTCGCTCCAGGCGTCGTAGCGGTCGCGCAGGCGGCGCAGGCGGGCGAGGCGGCTCTCCAGCTCGCCGATGGTCTCCAGCAGCCGGCGCCAATTGGCGATGGAGAGCCGCACCCGCTCGACATCGAGCGGCTCCGGGTCGAGCACGAAGGCGCGCACGAAGGCGCTGGTGTCGAAGATCGGCTTGAACGCCACCGCGTTGGCGAAGCTGCGCAGGAAGTGCCGGGGCTCGGGCGAGGGCGCGCCCTCCCGCAGGGTCGCCAGGATGTCGGCGGTGAAGCGCTCGCCGGAGGTCCGGTACTCGGTGAAGCTCGCCGCCCGGGCGCGCAGATCCGCCGCGATCTCACTCCACGGCGCCGTGAAGCTGCCCCCCGGGGCGGTGCGGGCGTAATCGGCGATCTCGAACCGGTGCCCCACCGCGATGAAGCGCGACAGCACGGTCTCGCGCGGCTCCACGGCCCGGGCGGCGAGCGCCAGCCCGACCGTGACGGTGCGGCCCGAGGCCGGGTTCTCGAACACCAGGGCCAGCACGGTCTCGCAGGATTCCCGCGTCGGCCTTCCGCCCTCCGCCGGGTCGCTGATCCAGCCGAGGCAATAGTCGCGCACCGTGCGGGCACTGCGGCCCGAGGCCGAGGCGTTGAGCGCCAGGCGGCTGGCATTGTTGCCGGCGAGCACCGTGCCGACCGCGTCGAAGATCGTGGACTTGCCGGCCCCCGTCGGCCCGACCAGGGCGGCGGCGCCCCGCAGGCGGATCTGCTCCCGCCGGATCAGGTACCAGTTGGAGATGGCGATATCGGTGAGGACGTACACGATGTCGGAAGGCCGGGCCGCTGCAGGGAAACGCGGGGCCCAGTTGGCCGGGTTCGGCCGCGCATGCAAGCTTCAGCCTTCATGACGCCGGGTTGTCACCGCGGCCGAGATTCGCGACTTGTCAGACAATTCGACATCTGTATCGTCCCCGCCCGGGGGGATTGATAAAAACCATGCGCGCCAGCCTGAAGCTCAAATTGAGCGGCCTATTCGCTCTGCTCCTCCTGTCGGCGGCGCTCCAGGGGGGATTCGCGATCCATAAGATGATCGCCCTCGACCGGCAGCTCGAAGCGCTGCTCGACCACGCGGTCCTGTCGATGAACGAGGCGCAGGCGATCGAGGCCCTGGTGATCCGCACGCGCCTCGCGCAGGTCCGGTTCGTCACCGCAACAGCCGAGACCGAGCGGCAGCTCACCGTCAAGGAGGTCGACGAGCTGACCCGGGAGCGCAACGCCAAGGTCGACGTTTATCGGGCGCTGATCGCCTCGCTCGACGAGAAGGCGCGATTCGACGACCTGCTCGCCAAGCTCAAGATCCAGCACTACGACTGGGAGCGCCTGCGCGGCTTCACCCTCGCGCAGCGCGACCCGGCGATGTCATATTTCCGCGGGACGATGAACGGCCATTACGTCGCCGCCGCCGGGGCCGCGCACGCGCTTGCCGAGATGAACATCAAGGCCGGCGACGAGGCCGGCCGGAGCGCCCGCCGGAGCCAGGCGGAGGCGGTCCGCTCGACCGTGATCATGCTGGTTGTCACCCTGCTGATCGCGCTGGGCGCGACGCTGTACAGCTTCATCGGCGTGTCGCGGCCGATCACCGTCATGACCCGGGCCATGCGCCGGCTGGCCGACGGCGACACGCAGGCGGGGATTCCCTACGCGGCCCGGCGGGACGAGATCGGCGCCATGTCGGCCACCGTCGCGGTGTTCAGGCAGAACCTGCTGCACGCCCGCAGCCTCGAGGCCGAGGCGGCCCGGGCCCGTTCCGACTCCGAGACCCAGCGCCGGGCGGCGACGCGCACGCTCGCCGACCGGTTCGAGGGCGCCGTCGGCGGCATCGTCGGCTCGGTGACGGCGGCGGCGACTCGGCTGCAGGCCACCGCCCAGAGCCTGAGCGCGACCGCGACCCAGACCGCCGGGCAGTTGACCAGCGCGGCAGCTGCGGCCGAGCAGGCCTCCACCAATGTGACCACGGTGGCGGTGGCGGCCGAGCAGCTGGGCTCCACGGTCGACGAGATCGGGCGCCAGGTCGGGTCCTCGGCGGATCTGGCGCGGACCGCCGTCAACGAGGCGGCCGTGACCGCGCAGCTGGTCCAAGCGCTGAGCGCCGAGGCGAGCCGGGTCGGGGAGGTCGTCGCCCTGATCTCGTCGATCGCCAACCAGACCAACCTGCTGGCCCTGAACGCCACCATCGAGGCGGCGCGGGCCGGGGAGGCGGGGCGCGGCTTCGCGGTGGTCGCCACTGAGGTCAAGGCGCTCGCCGCCCAGACCGCCCGGGCCACCGCCGAGATCGCGGCGCAGATCGGCGAGATCCAGGGCTCCACCGGCGAGGCGGTGCGGGCGATCGACGGCATCGCGGCCCGCATCCGCGAGATCAGCGGCATGGCGACCGCGATCGCCGCCGCGGTGGAGGAGCAGGGCGCGGCGACCCAGGAGATCGTCCGCAACGTCACCCAGGCCGCCACCGGCACCGAGGCGGTGACCGCCAACGTCACCGGGGTCGCCGGCGCCGCCGAGGCCACCGGGAACGCGGCCGGGCAGGTGCTGGATTCGGCCTCCGAGATGGCCCGGCAGGCGGCCCAGCTCGGCAAGGAGGTGGAGCGTTTTCTCGCAACGGTGCGGGCGGCCTGAGGCATCACGCCGTCATTGCGAGCGCAGCAAAGCAACCCAGGGCGGCGCGCGTTTCCAGGATGTTGCGCTTCTCTGGGTTGCTTCGCTGCGCTCGCGATGCCGGTGCGCTCTCAGAGCTCCCCGGCTTCCGACCACGCCCGCAGGCGCTCCAGCCAGGCGTCGGAGGCGAGCACCGCTAGGCCGGGCAGCAACGACAGCGGCGTGACCCGCTCGACCCGGTCTCGCTCGCCCATCCTGAGGCCGCCGCGGCGGGCGTAGAGGCGCAGGATGTCGGCGAGGCGGCCCTCCTCGGGGGGATCGTTGCGCGCCACAGCGCGGATCTTTTCCACGATCTCGTCGGTGGTGCACTCGACGATTCCGTCCGTGCCGGCGCGGTTGTCGCGCAGGCCCTCCTCGTAGAGCAGCCGCAGCGCCAGCAGCACCAGGGTCTCGTCCTTGCGCAGGCGCTCGGAGGCGATGTCGTGCCGGGGCGCGTCGGCGGCCGGGCTCAGCGACACCATCTGGTCGCGATGCGCGACCGTGAGGGCGTAGCCGAGACAGGCGAAGTAGTCGGTGAAGAACGGCGCGTAGTGCCGGGCGAGCTCGTAGGAACGGCCGATGCCCGGCGTGTCGGCGTAGATCACCTGTCCCTTGAGCATCACCTGGAGGGCGCGGCACAACTCCTCGGCGTCGGGGGCACGGGCGCCCGGAGGCGGCGGCTCGTCGCCGTCGATGATCGCGCGAAATCCCTCAAGCACCGGCCCGACGCTCCACCACGAAATCCGGGCAGTCCAGCCAACCATTGGCGAGCCGCTCGGGCAGCCGGACCACAGCGTAGCGGTCGCGCAGCCGCGCATCGAACAGCACGTCGATCTCGCGCAGGCGCTGGAACACCACGAAATCGTCCACGCCCGCGATCGTGAACTGCGAGCCGCGCAGCGACACGGCCTTGCCGAGCCGCGCCTCGACGAAGGCCGTCATGGTCTCCGGCGTCACGGTGGTGCGGCGGCGGAACTCGGCCTTGGCGGCCGCGAAGGCATCGACCGCGGGGTCGTCATCGACATCCGGCAGCGGCTCGACATCGATGGCGCTGCGCCGGGCGCGGGGCGTCTGCAGGTGAGCCTGGCCGATCGGCGGCCGCAGCAGCGACACCACCGGGGGCACGTCGGGGGCGACCTCGGCGGCGCCGACGGCGCGCAACATCGCGGCGGTCCGCTCGATTCCCGTCGGGTCCGGCCGGTCCATGGCGTGGAGCGCGGCGCCGATCCGCCGCTCCAACCGCGCCACCACGGCGTCGACCGCGTCGAGATGGTTGTCGAGCCCCTCGAACACAGAGAGGATCTGGGCGAGATCCGCCCGGACCGCCCGCTGGGCGGTGTCGAGATCGGGGCTGCGGCCCTCGCGGATCAGGCCCTCGGCCAGCGCCCGCACGGTAAGGGCGTCGCGCAGGGCCCGTCCGGCCTCGCGGACCACGCTGGCCCGGAACCGGAACGGGTTGAAGCGGGTGTGCAGCGTCCGGTAGTCGCTGATCAGGTGGCGCTCGACGAAATCCTCGAAGAACAGCCGGAAGGTCTTGGCCCGGTCGGGCTCGCGCAGGATCCGCTCCTCGACCTTGCGCATGCCGGCGGCGAGCCCGCGGACATGGGCCAGGAACGCGGCGGACGCCCGGGCGGCGTTGGACAGGGCCTCGGAGCGGCTGCCCGGATCGGAGACGGCGCTCTCCAGGCCGCCCAGAACCTCCAGCACCGCGCCGCCATAGGAGCGGGTCTCGCCGCGCTCCAGCCGCGACAGCTCCTCGAGGAGCAGGCGCGCCTCGGGGTCGAACTCGACCACCGGCACGTAGCGCTCCCGGCGCTCGATCAGCCAGCCGGTCTCCAGGAGCCGGCGGTAGAGGGCGTTGCGGCGCTCGGCCGGATCAGCGGAGATCGGCTCGTCGCCCAAAATCTCCGGATCGCTCCAGCCGGCGGCGAAATCGCCGATCTCGGCCAGCAACTCGGCCTTGCGCACCGGCTCCGCCCCGAGGACGCGCCGGTGCAGGTGCAGCAGCAGGGCCGCGTTGAAGCCCCGGCTTGGCGAGGCCAGGGGCTTGAACAGCTCGTCGGGCAGCTGCGCGAACAGCATTTTCTTGAGACTCTCGCCGTCGCGCAGCCGGACTCTTACTTCGCGCCGAGGAGTTCGACGTCGAAGATCAGCGTGGCGTTCGGCGGGATCACGCCGCCGGCGCCGCGGGCGCCGTAGCCGAGCTCCGGCGGGATGATCAGGGTGCGCTTGCCCCCGGTCTTCATCGTGGCGACGCCGAGGTCCCAGCCCTTGATCACCTGGCCGGCGCCGAGCGGGAAGCTGAAGGGCTGGTTGCGGTCCCGCGAGGAATCGAACTTCTTGCCCTTCTTGCCGCCCTCATCGAGCCAGCCCGTGTACTGCACGGTGACCTGCTGGCCGGCCTTCGGCTCGGGCCCGGTGCCCACGACCTCGTCCTGATACTTCAGGCCCGAGGGCAGGGTGACGATCTCGGCATTCGCGGCTGCTGTCATGGCGATGAACGCGGCTCCGGCAATGAGGGACAGGCGAGGCATGGTATCTCCCTGGAGCCGGCGCCGTCCGCGCCGGCCGTCGGGGGGCCTTCTATCGGCTCAGGTCCGTCCAGGCCAGGGAGGCGGGCGATCAGGCCGCCCGGACGGTATCGAGGAAGCGCGCGACCTCGGCGGTCAGCGTCTCCGACTGGCGCGACAATTCCGTCGCCGCGCTGAGAACCTGGCCCGCGGCCTTGCCGGTTTCGTCGGCGGCATCGGCGACGCCCGCGATGTTGCCGGTCACCTCGCCGGTGCCTGCCGCCGCCTGGCCGACATTGCGCACGATTTCCTGCGTGGCCGCGCCCTGCTCCTCCACCGCCGCGGCGATCGAGGTCGCCACGCCGCTGATCTCCTGGATGCGCGCCGTGATCGAGCCGATCGCCGTCACCGCACCGCCGGTGGACGCCTGGATCCGGGCGATCTGGGCAGAGATCTCCTCCGTCGCCTTGCCGGTCTGCTCGGCCAGCGCCTTCACCTCGGACGCCACCACCGCGAAGCCGCGCCCGGCATCCCCGGCCCGGGCGGCCTCGATCGTGGCGTTTAGCGCCAGCAGGTTGGTCTGCCCGGCGATCGACGAGATCAGCCCGACCACGTCGCCGATCCGGCCGACGGCGCTGCTCAACTCCTGCACCAGCTGTGCGGTCTGCGCGGCCTCGGCGGACGCGCTGAGCGCGAGCTTGGCGGACCCATCGACCTGCCGGCCGATCTCCTGGACCGATGTGCCCAGCTCCTCGGCGGCGGCGGCGACCGTGTTGACGTTGGTCGCAGCTTCCTCGGCGGCGGCGGCCACCGTGGTCGATTGGCTCGCCGTCTGGGTCGCGGTGGCCGTCATGGTCTGGGCGGTGGCCTGGAGTTCGGTGGCCGAGGACGACACCATGCCGATGATGCCGCCGATCGCGGTCTCGAAGCGCTCGGCCATCTGCCGCATGCCGGCCTTGCGCTGCGCCTCGGCGGCAGCCCGCGCCTGGGCGGTCTCAGCCTCCAGGGCGCGGGTGCGGAGCAGGTTGTCCTTGAACACCTGGACCGTCCGTGCCATCGCGCCGATCTCGTTGCCCCAGTCGCGCAGGGGTACCGCGACCGCTGCGTCGCCATCCGCCAGGGCCTGCATTGTCCCGGTCATGGTCCGGATCGGCCGGAGCACGTAGCGGATCAGGGCGAAGAGGCCGAGCGCGACGAGCAGCGCGGAGACCAGCAGCGCGGCGACGTTGCGGACCAGACCGCTGCGCGCTTCCTGGGCGAGGGTCTCAGCGCGCGCGATCATCTCGTCCAGGGCGGCGTAGGCGAGGTCCACGATGGTGGCCTGTTCCGGCGTATCGAGCTTGCGGGCCTCCTGGAGCGTGATCTTCGGCGGCTCGTGCTGGGCCAGCGCGGTCGAGACGGCGAGGCGCCGGGCGAGCGGCGCTCCGTCGAAATTGTTGGCCCGGGCCTTCTCGAAGGCTGCGCGAACCGTGTCGGAGAGGTCGGTCGCGGCCTCCGTGGCGACCTTCCACGTGGCGTCGAGCCGACCGCGCTCCTCCGCCGCCGCCACGGTCTCGGCCGGGGACCAGGGCGTGCCGGCCGACAAGGACGTCTGGATCCGCAGGGCGATGGCACCGACCGCCATGCGGGTCGCCCAGGCGGAGCGCTTGAGGGCAAGGTCGCGTTCCAGGATCGTGTCGGAGCGCGGGATCGCGGCATCGACCGCATCGGTCGTGGCCGTCAGGGTGTCGAGCATGGCCAGAAGGGCCGCCTGTGCCTCCGGGGTGACCGACGTGTCGCGCTGGACCTTGGACACCTTCAGGGCCGCATCGACCCGGGGCCGGAGCCCTTCGACGCGCTCACGCGCCGCCTGCAGCGGACCGAGGGTCGCTTTGACGGTCGGCAGATCCAACCCACCGACGAGCGCCGTCGCCTCGGCGATACCGGTCACCGCACGCTGCCGGTCCGCGTAAAGCCCGGACAGGGTTTCGGCATCCATGGGTTGATCGGCGGCGAGGAACTGCAGAGTGGCGCCCCGCTCCAGCCGCGTCGCGTACAGGGTCTGGAGCAGCGCCCGGCTCGCCCGCACCAGGGAGATGCCAGCCTCCGATTGAACCGCCTGCTGGCGCGCCCCAATGAGCGCGTTCGTCGCATAGGTGAAGATGATCAGACCCAAGACGAAGAACACGAGGCCCATCGTCGAGCGGATCGAAATATTCTGCAGGCGAACCACCGCACAACTCCAACGGCCTAGGGATGGTGCGTTCATGTCCCATAAGATCGATTTTGTCGATCGATATGCCTTCGATCTTGTCTGATCCACCTCTAAGGTGCGCCGAAACTCAAATCCAATACGGCAGAAACTTCATAAATTACCGAGATAAACCAAATTAATTTGCGGGATATGCTGCGATCGAGCCGTCGTTTAACACCGTCTTCACGGTTACAATCCGACGCGTCATTGATCACCGCGGCGCGGAGCGTCCGATGATAGCCTTCGCCCCACCGGCGGAGCGGTGGGGCGAAGGCGTTCGGGCCTCATCCGTGCGGCACCGCAGGGGTTGGACGGTGGCCCGTGCGGCACACGCGTGGACCCGATCGGCTGACCAGGCGGCTCCGGGTCTCCGATCCGGCATGGGCGCTTGGCCGGACCGATCGTTCCTTCGGCGGCACGCAAGGCAGCATTGTCGCGATGCGTGGCGCCGCGACGATGCCCTCGCCCCCGATCCTCCACGTCCCGAAAGCCGGGGAAAGCGTTTCGGGACGCGATGTCAGAAGGTGATCAGCGAGGTTAGGCCGAACACCACGACATCAGGCTTGCGTTCCGGCGTTGCACGCCGGGTGATGTATTGGATATTGGGCCGTACGACGATGTTGTCGTTCACAGCGATGCTGTAGAAGGCCTCGACGAAGCGCTCCTGCGCCGGGAGCCGCCGGTTGGTCCGGCTGATCAGGTTGCGCAGCTCGACGGCCTCGACAGCCCTGGGATTCGGGGTCGTCTGGCCGACACCGAGGCCGATCCAGTCGTTGGGACGCTCCGGGCACCAGCCCTTGTAGACGAAGCCGCTCGTCACCTGGGCGGAGTAGATCGAGGTGTCCCGGTCGCTGGCGACGGCCCGGACGAAGGCCGAGACGTTGCGCGCGGTGTTGGCGGGATCCGGGCGGTAGACCTCCTGGACCCCGACGAAATACAGGCCGTTCCGGCCGTCGTGGTGCAGCGGCTGGCCCCGGTAGAGCGCGGAGGGCAGGCGCCGGTCGTTCAGGTAGACGTCGTTGCCGCCGCTGGTCTCATACCAGCCGCCGACCTTGTAGCTGCCGGCGTAGCCCAAGCCGCCGAGCTTCGGGAACCAGCCCGCCTCGGACAGAATCAACGCTCCGGTGCCCTTGCTGAAGTCGAAGCTGAAGCCGTCGACGAGGTTGTCCGGGTTGACCTGGTAGGCGCCGACCTGGACGTAGGCCGTGTCCGCCGTCCCGACGCGCAGGCGGGTCGCCCATTGGCCGACCGGGAAGTTGTAGATGTAATTGCCGGCAATCTTGCCGGTCGGGGCGCCGCACAGGGCGTTGAGCTGGAACTCGCAGGCGAACCCGGCGAAATCGTCGCTGGACGGCATCCGGCCGATCTTCAGGTCGACCCACGGTCCGAACTTCTGATCGTACCAGAACTGGGTCAGGCGCCAGATGCGGCTGCGGCCGTAGATCTCCTCGACGCTGGTCTGGGTGCCGAGATGCGCGTCGGCGGTCAGGTCGCGCCCATGCCGCTGGGTGAGCGTGACCACGCCCGATCCACCGGCAAGGCCGAACATCTTCTCGAAATCGAACACGCCCTTGGCGACGAACTGGGCGGCCCCGCGCGCCAGGGTGCGATCCCCGCCGGCCGCGTTGGTGGCGGCCTCGTGGACGTAGCCCAGGTTGAGCAGGATGCCGTTCTCCCAGAGCCGGTCCCGGATGCCGCCGAGATTGCCGAGGAGGCCGAATTTCGGACCCACGTTCCGCGGATCCACCGAGCCGGCGGCGGGGCGGGTGTCCGGGGCAGGCGTCGACGGCCGATCGAGGGGCAACCGTTGCGGCGCATTCGGATCCGGTAGAATCGTAGATTCGTCCGTGTCTTTCGGCGCCGAAGGCTGTGCCTGCGCGAGTCCGGCAAATGGACTTACGCCGATGACCAACAGCGCTGCCGCCCATTTCGATAGTAGTCTACGTGACATGATCCATAATGCCCCCAAGCCGACAGTGTTCTGTTCGGCACTTGGGCTTTAGAGGCTAAAAAAACGGCAGATTGCAAATTTCTACTGACACTAATCTTCATAAACGTAACGACTTAATTTCGATCGCGAGATTTGGACTCGCCCTATCGGCCTAGAGATCCGCAAGACGATCGGTTTTTAATACGGTTCTTCAAATCAGGACGAGATATTCCGCTCACGATTGCAGAGGTGGGCGGCCCATATCTGCCAGCAATGCAGGCAGAGACAGAGTTCGTGCCGACCATGGACCGCTTGGTCGCGATGGTGAGATGGCTATACGAGAACCGAACCGTGCCGAACCGAGCGAGGACTCGCGGCAACACCCGCGGCGAAATCAACGACGTCCGGTTGCATTGTGCCGGCCTGACGTCGGTTCAGCGCCCCAGCATCCCAGCCAGATGCGCAACCAGGCGGCGGGCGACCTCGTCCTTGCCGAGGCGCGGCCAGGTTTCCTGGGCACCGTCGCGGTGGATCAGGTGGACGGTGTTGTCAGTGCCGCCCATGACGCCGCCCGCGGCCGAGACGTCGTTGGCCACGATCAGGTCGCAGCCCTTGCGGGCGATCTTGGCCCGGGCGTGGTCGAGCACGGTGTCGGTCTCGGCGGCGAAACCGACCACCAAGGGCGGGCGCCCGGCCTCCATCCGCGACACGGTGGCGAGGATGTCGGGGTTCTCCACGAGGGTCAGCGGGGCCGGGCCGCTGCCGTCCTTCTTGAGCTTCTTCGAGCCGGCCTCGGTCTCAGGCCGCCAATCGGCCACGGCCGCCGCGAAGACCGCGATGTCGGCCGGCAGGGCCGCCGCGACGGCGGCGAGCATCTCCCGGGCGGTCTCGACCCGCACCACCGTGACGCCCGCGGGATCCGGGATCGCGACCGGCCCGGCGACCAGCGTCACGGTCGCGCCGGCTTGCGCGGCGGCCGCCGCGATGGCGTGGCCCTGGCGGCCGGACGAGCGGTTGGCGAGGTAGCGCACCGGGTCGATCGGCTCATGGGTCGGCCCGGAGGTCACGAGCACGCGCCGGCCGGCGAGGGGACGCGCACCCGCGCTCGGGCGGCCCGACAGGAAACCGAGGCCCGGAGCCTCCACGCCGGCCTTGTTCAGCATCCGCTCCAGGGCGTCGGCGATCTCGGTGGGCTCGGCCATGCGGCCGGGACCGGTCTCCGCCTCGGCCATCTTGCCGGCATTGGGCCCGACGAGGCGTACGCCGTCGGCCTCCAGGGTGGCGCGGTTGCGCCGGGTCGCCGGATGCGCCCACATCTGCACGTTCATGGCCGGGGCGATCAGGATCGGCAGCGTCGTCGCCAGCAGGATCGTGGTGGCGAGGTCGGCGGCGTGGCCGCCAGCCATGCGGGCCATCAGGTTGGCGGTGGCCGGCGCCACCACCACGGCATCCGCCTGCCGGGCCAGCTTGATATGGCCGATATCGGCCTCTTCGGCCCGGTCGAACAGGTCGGTATGGGCCCGTTCGCCGGCGAGCGCCGCCGCGGCCAGCGGGGTAACGAATTCCTGCGCGCCCGCGGTCAGGACCGGGCAGACGCTGGCGCCGCGCTCGCGCAGGCGCCGGATCAGGTCGAGGGCCTTGTAGGCCGCGATGCCGCCGCCGATGATGAGCAGCACGCGGCGGTTGGCGAGGGTTTCGGTCATAGCGAAAAGCCTCTGCCTGAGGCGGCGCGCCCGTCAAGCGGGCGGAGGCGTTCAGGCCGCCGCCGGAACCGCCACCGTCTTCAGGCCGCCGAAGCGCCGGTCCCGGCGGGCGAACTCGGCGATTGCCGCGGCGAGGTCGTCCGGGCCGAAATCGGGCCACATCCGGTCGGTGAAATGGAGCTCGGCATAGGCCGCCTCCCAGAGCAGGAAATCCGAGAGCCGCTGCTCGCCGCCGGTGCGGATCACGAGGTCGACGTCCACCGGCGAGCCGTGCATCTGTCCGGCCACCAGCGCGCCGAAGCTTTCGCGGGTGGCGTCGCTGCCCTGGAGCGCCTGCGCCGCCGCGATGATCGCGTCCCGGGCGGAATAGTCGACGCAGATCCGCAGATGCAGGCGGGTGCCGGCCGCGGTGGCCGCCTCGGCGGCGGCGATCGCCTCGGGGATGCCCCGGGGCAGGCGGTCTCGGCGGCCGACGACGCTCAGCCGGGTACCGGTGCGGGCGAGCCGCTGGGTCTCATTGCGCAGGTAGGAGCGCAGCAGTCGCATCAACCCGCCGACCTCGTCGTCCGGCCGCTGCCAATTGTCGGCTGAGAAGGCGTAGAGCGTGAGCGTGCCGATGCCGAGATCCGGGCAGGCCTCGGCGGTGCGCCGGATCGCCTCGACGCCGCGATGGTGACCGGCCAGCCGCGGCAGGCCGCGCTGCGTCGCCCAGCGTCCATTGCCGTCCATGATGATCGCGGCGTGCAGCCCCCCCGGCCCCGCTTCGCTTTGCATCGTAAAGTCTCCCGGCATGGGCGTATCGCTGACGTTTATTCGGGTTGCGTTGACAATCTCTGCGCGATCCGGCGGTCTCAGGCCGGTTTCGTGGCCGGATCGAGGCCGCGCACCCCGCCCTCCGGACTTCGCTCCGCCGCTACGGCCGCGTCGCGCACCACCTGCTCGAGCACCCCGAGATAGCCAATGAAACGCCTGCGCCCGGTTGGCGTCATGCGGCAGATCGTCTGTGTGCGGTTGAGGGCGAAGTCCTTCTCCAGGCTCACGAGGTCGGCCTCGCTGAGCACCGCGAGGTGCCGGCTCAGATTGCCGTCGGTCAGACCGCAGAGGCGCTTGAGGTCGGGGAACGGCAGGCCCTTGGGATGGGCCACCAGGGAGGTGAGCACGCTGAGTCGCGCCCGCTCGTGGATGATCCGGTCGAGCCCCTCGTAGGAGAAGCGGCCGTCGTCGCGGTCAGAGGTCATCATCGAAGGCCCGGGCGCCGCGATGGACGATACTGGCCAGCCAGATCTGGCCGACCACGAAGGGCAGCCCCATGGCCCAGGGCGACAGGGTGCGGGTCTCGGCCGAGAAGGCCAGTACGGCGAGGCCGGTGAGCAGGTACCACGCGCCGACCCCCTGGACCGCGCGGGGCAGGATCCGCGCCGAGGCGAACAGGCCGAGGCCGACCAGCACCTGCCAGAGGCCGGGCAGCATCCAGATTTCGGCCGGCGCGAACCGGGCGATGACCAGGGCGAGGCAGGCCCCGGTGCCGGCAGCGGGCAGGAAGACCTCGATGGCGTTCCAGACCATGGCGTCGGCAAGGCCGGAATGGAGCCGGCGGCTGCGCCGGACCGCCTCGACGCCGATCAGCGCGAAGGCCACCAGGGCGGCGGTGATCCAGAGGCCGAAGAACAGGACCGGCCGGGCGGCCGGATCGCCGAGCCACAGCGCCTGGCCGACCGCGCAGGCGAGCGCAAGGCCGCCGGTGCCGGCGACGGTCGCCGCTCCGAGGCCGCGGAACGCCGTCTCGCGTGCGATCTGCGAGCGGATCGCGACGATGTCGGCCAACGCCTTATCCAGATCCTGCATGAGTTTCAGCCCCTGTGCTGCATCATGCTTTGCACTGCAAAGTACCGGCGCGCCCCGGCCATCGCAAGCCAATTCGCCCGATCATCATGGCGAATTTTCTCAACATCGGCCCGTCTCGTCGAGACCAATGCACGGTGAATTCTACCTAAGAGTTGTAATCACGCGATTTCCCGGCGGAGAGCATCGAGATCGAGCCGGGCCGTGACCATCCGCAGGGCGCCGTCCGGATCGCGCGGCCACTCCGCCTCCGGGCGGTCCCGGTACAGCTCGACGCCGTTCCCGTCGGGATCGCGCAGGTACAGGGCCTCGCTGACGCCGTGATCGCTGGCACCGTCCAGGGGAATGCCGGCTGTCTCGACCCGGCGGAGCGCATCCGCCAGGGCGGCCCGGCTCGGGTAGAGCAGGGCAAGGTGGTACAGCCCGGTGGTCCCCGGCGCCGGCGGCGATCCACCGAGGCTCTCCCAGGTGTTGAGCCCGATATGGTGGTGATAGCCACCGGCCGCGATGAAGGCGGCGCGTTCGCCGTAGCGCTGGGTCAGGCCGAGGCCGAGCACGCCGCAATAGAAGCCGAGCGCCCGGTCCAGGTCGGCGACCTTAAGGTGGACGTGCCCGATACGGGTTTCGGGATGGATCGGTGCGGTCATAGGCGGGGCCCACCCGTGAAAGCTAGAAAACTCCGCGCCGCGGAGGGTTTCTCGCGGCGCATGCGGAGCCCATATTGATCCCATGCCCGCTCCGAAGAAAACGCGCGCCGCGTCCGTCTCGGCCTCGTCCGCCAAGGCGTCGAAACCCGAGCTGAAGCCGCTCGATACCTATCTGGCCGCGTTGCTGAACCCGGCGCTGAACCGCAACCGGCCGCCGCCGATCGCGCCGGAGCCGGAAAAGCCACGGCCGGGCAAGCCCAAGGGGCGACCGACCAAGGAGCCGACCGGCAAAGCCGCCACCCGCAAGGTCGAGATCGCCCGCGACGGGTTCGCGGAAGCGCCGCAGTCCGGCTACGCGCTCGGCGACGCGGCCGAGGTCGATCCGCGGCTCGCCCAGGCCCTCGGGCTGACCCCGCCCGAGGACGGACCCATACCCGAGGGTGCCGCACTTCCGGATCCGGGCGGCGACGGCGGCGCCTCCGCGACCGTGACGGCGCTGGAGCGGCTGCTGATCGAGGGCAACCCGCTGTTCAAGGACGGCCAGACCTGGGTGCCGCACCGCCCCGACCGGCCGCAGAAATCCGAGGGCGGCCTCCGCTTCACGCTGAAATCCGAGTTCGAGCCGGCGGGCGACCAGCCCACCGCCATCGCCGAGCTGGTGAAGGGCGTGCAGGCCCATGAGCGCGACCAGGTGCTGCTGGGCGTCACCGGCTCGGGCAAGACCTTCACGATGGCCAAGATCATCGAGCATACCCAGCGGCCGGCGCTGATCCTGGCGCCGAACAAGACGCTGGCGGCGCAGCTCTACGGCGAGTTCAAAGCCTTTTTTCCAGATAACGCCGTCGAGTATTTTGTCTCCTATTACGATTACTATCAGCCGGAAGCGTATGTCCCGCGCTCCGACACGTTTATCGAAAAAGAATCGTCGATCAACGAGCAGATCGACCGGATGCGCCACTCCGCCACCCGGGCCCTGCTGGAGCGGGACGACGTGATCATCGTGGCCTCGGTGTCGTGCATCTACGGCATCGGCTCGGTCGAGACCTACACGGCGATGTCCTTCACCGTGACGCTCGGCGAGAAGATCGAGCAGCGCCAGCTCGTGGCCGACCTCGTGGCCCTCCAGTACAAGCGGATCCAGGCGGATTTCGCCCGCGGCACCTTCCGGGTGCGGGGCGATTCGATCGAGCTGTGGCCGGCCCACCTGGAGGATCGCGGCTGGCGGATCGGCATGTTCGGCGACGAGATCGAGTCGATCGTCGAGTTCGACCCGCTCACCGGCAAGAAGATCGCCGAGCTGAAATTCGTGAAGGTCTACGCCAATTCCCACTACGTGACGCCGCGGCCGACGCTGCAGCAGGCGATCAAGGGCATCAAGAACGAGCTGAACGGCCGGATCGAGGAGCTGACCAAGATGGGCCGGCTGATCGAGGCCCAGCGCATCGACCAGCGCTGCACCTTCGACATCGAGATGATCGAGGCCACCGGTGCCTGCAACGGCATCGAGAACTATTCCCGCTACCTCACCGGCCGCCGGCCCGGCGAGCCGCCGCCGACCCTGTTCGAGTACCTGCCCGACAACGCCCTGGTCTTCACCGACGAGAGCCACGTCACCGTGCCCCAGATCGGCGGCATGTACCGGGGCGACTTCCGCCGCAAGGCGACGCTGGCCGAATACGGCTTCCGCCTGCCGTCCTGCCTCGACAACCGCCCGCTGCGCTTCGAGGAATGGGACGCGATGCGGCCCCAGACGGTCCACGTCTCGGCCACGCCCGGCAAGTGGGAGATGGAGCGCACCGGCGGCGTCTTCGCCGAGCAGGTGATCCGCCCCACCGGCCTGGTCGACCCGGTGATCGAGATCCGCCCGGCGCGCGCCCAGGTCGACGACCTGCTGGGCGAGGTCAAGGCGGTCGCCCTGGCCGGCTACCGGACGCTCGTGACCACGCTGACCAAGCGCATGGCCGAGGACCTCACCGAGTACCTGCACGAGAACGGCGTGCGGGTGCGCTACATGCACTCCGACATCGACACCCTGGAGCGCATCGAGATCATCCGCGACCTGCGGCTCGGCGCCTTCGATGTCCTGATCGGCATCAACCTGCTGCGCGAGGGTCTCGACATCCCGGAATGCGCCCTCGTGGCGATCCTCGACGCCGACAAGGAGGGCTTCCTGCGTTCCGAGACCTCCCTGGTCCAGACGATCGGCCGGGCGGCCCGGAACGCCGACGCGCGCTGCATCCTGTACGCCGATTCCATCACCGGCTCGATGGAGCGGGCGATGGCCGAGACCGAGCGGCGGCGCACCAAGCAGCTCGCCTACAACGAGGAGCACGGGATAACGCCCCAGAGCGTGAAGCGCGGGATCAGCGACATCCTCAACAGCGTCTACGAGCGCGACCACGTCCAGGTCGATACCGGTTTGGCCAAGGACGCGATCACGGTAGGCCACAACCTCAAGGCGGTGCTGGCCGATCTGGAGAAGCGGATGCGCACAGCTGCGGCGGATCTCGACTTCGAGGAGGCGGCGCGCCTGCGCGACGAGCTCAAGCGGCTCCAGGCGACGGAGCTGCTGGTTTCGGACGATCCCATGGCCCGGCAGGGGGATGTCGAGCGCGAGGCCGGCAAGTACGGCCGCAAGGCGCCCCGGGGTACCGGCGCCACCCGGATCTCTAAGCCCGATCTGGACAATATGGGCCCGGGTACCGACCGCGAGATGCCGGCTAACGCCGTGGCGTGGCAGGAGCGGCCCAAGCCCCGCTCGACCCAGGGCCTCGGCGGCCAGAAGCCGAAATACAAGGGCGGGGGCGGCCGCAAGCGCGGCTGACTCGCCTCGGTCAGGCGGCCCGGTCGTCCCGGCCGGCGTAGCGGCTCGCCACCGCCTCGCCCTCCTCCACGAGCGCCTCGGCGATCCGGAGGGCGAGGGCGTTGCAGGCCTCGTCATAGGCATGCGGATCCGCCTGGACGGCCGCCCGCGTCACCGCGCCGACCCGGTCGCGGACGATCTCGCGGGCGATGCGCAGGGCATCGGCGAAGGGCTCATAGGGGCGCGGCATGGTCGTCGCTCCGGCGGCGTCGAGCCATGATGGCCCGGGTGGCGGCTGCAACGGCCACGCGGGCGAAAGCGTTCCCGCGGGTGCTGGGCGTCACTGCCGCACCGGCCCGGCTCGGCCCTCATGCGCATCGCGACGCCCCCTCGCGCAGAACCCGCCCGGTCTTGTCCGGATTGCGCACGACGTAGATGGCGACGACCTTGCCCTCCTGAACGTGCAGGGCCGTCGTCTGGACGAGGCCCCCCGCCTCCACGGTGACGAAACCCGGCACTCCGTCGATGACGGCGTAGCGCACAAGCTGCGACGGGTTCAGGCCGAACTCCCCGACCATGGCCGCGTGGCGAGCGAGCACCGCATCCTGCCCGACCAGCGGCTCCGGCGATGCGGGAACCTTGCCGCCGCCATCGGCCGTGGCGACGACGTCGTCGGCGAGCAGGGTGCGCAGCGCCCCCAGGTCGCCGCTGCGTGAGGCGGCGAAGAACGCGGCGGCGATCCTCAAGCCGTCCTCCCGGGGGACCGTGAAGCGCGGCCTGGCCTCCCGGAGATTGACGCGGGCGCGGCTGGCGAGCTTGCGGCACGCCGCGTCCTCCCGCCCGATCGCCGCGGCCACCTCCGGAAACGGCATGCCGAACACATCGTGCAGCAGGAACGCCGCCCGCTCCAGCGGCGACAGGCGCTCCAGAGCGATCATCAGCGGCAAGGTGATGTCGTCGAGATCCTCCGGCTCGTCGGAATCGAAGATCGGCTCGGGCAGCCACGGCCCGAGATAGGTCTCCCGCCGGCGACGAGCCGATTTCAGCTGGTTGAGGCAGAGGCGCGTGACCACGATCCGCAGGAACGCGGCTGGCTCCCGCACCGCCGCCCGATCGGCGGCTAACCAGCGGGCATAAGCGTCCTGCACCACGTCTTCCGCATCGGCCAGCGAACCCAGCATGCGGTAGGCCAGCCGGATCAGGCCCGGACGCGATTCCCGGAAGCCCGTTTCGGGGACGGCGGCCCCGTTGCACGAGGGGGTCACAGGCTCAGCGCCTCCCGGCCGCGCACGAATTGGCCCGTGACCTGCGCCACGCGCCGCCCGAGATGGCGTGCGGTCGCGCGATCGGCCTCCGGCGGTGCGCGGTCTGGACCCTCGTCCGTGTTCGACTGCGCCGCGGCACCGAGCCAGCAGCCGAGCCGGTTCAGATCCCGCTCCGATCCGAGAGTCGAACAATTTGCCGGCGGAAGGTCGAGGCTGACCCAGTGCATGCCGTGCTGCGCCGCGAACAGCGCCATCTGGATGAGCGTCGCCAGCTTGTCGCCGGCCATCGCGCCGGAATTGGTGAACCCGGCGGCGATCTTGTTCGTCCACAGATAGCCCTTGGCCATCACCGCGTTCGAACTCGATTCCTGAAACGCTTTGAACGCCGCGGACGGCCCGGCCACATAGGTCGGCGCGCCGAAGATGATGGCCGGTGCGGCCTCAAGAACCGCCCAGGACCGTTCCACCTCTTCGACGGGCAGCAGCACGGCGTCGGCACCGTCGACCAGCCGCACGCCCTCCGCCACGGCCTCGGCCTGCCGAGCGGTGTGGCCGTAGCCGGAGTGGAACACGATCGCGATACGGATGGGACCGAATCCCATCGCCCGGTCCATTGCACGCTCACGCACGGTCATGTCGGCCATCGTTCCCCCTATCAGTCGCGGTGCCGATGACATGACAAGGATGGGGGCCCCGGTGTGACACCGCGCTCGGTGTCCGCAACCCTGCATCCCGGGAAGCGTTTTTCGCGATGCTGGACAGGGCCGGCTTGCCGTCCCAGATCAGCCCGAGCGAGATCAGCCCGAGATCGAACCACGCGAGCGACGATGAACCTCGAGACGAGCACGCCCCCGGTCCTCGACGACGAAACCCTGGCCTTCGCCGGCCGGGTCTTCCAGTACGCCCGGATGGGCCATGCCGACGAGTTGGCCGAGTTGTTCGGCCAGGGCCTTCCGGCGAACCTGCGCAACGACAAGGGCGACAGCCTGCTGATGCTCGCGGCCTATAACGGCCAGGCGGAGGCGACCCGGGTGATCCTGGAGGCCGGCGGCGACCCGGAACTCGCCAACGACCGCGGCCAGACCCCGCTGGCCGGCGCCGCTTTCAAGAACGACCTCGCCGTCGCCCGGCTGCTGCTCCAGCACGGCGCCGCCGTGGACGGCACCGGCGACGGCACCCGCACGGCCCTGATGACCGCGGCGATGTTCGACCGCACCGAGATGGTGACGCTATTGCTCGAGCACGGCGCCGACCCGGATCACCGCGACGCCGCCGGCCAGAGCGCCGCCGACATGGCCCGGGCCATGGGCGCCCAGGCGACCCCGGACCAGCTCGACGCGGCGGCGCGGAAGGCGGGGTGAGGGGTCAGCGATTGTCGGCCGACGCTGCCGGGACGACCGCGAGGGTCAGGCCGAGGGCCGAGACCACGCGCTGAACCGTGTCGAGGCTCGGATTCCCGCTCCGCGAGAGCGCCTTGTACAGGCTCTCGCGGCCGAGGCCGCTGGCATCGGCAACGGCCGCCATGCTTCGGCCCCGCGCCACGTCACCCAAGGCCCGCCGGAAAACGGCGGGATCGTTCTCCTCCAGGGCGGCGGACAGGTAGGCGGCGGCGTCCTCCGGCGTACGCAGATACATCGCCACGTCGAAGGGCCGGGTGGATGTCTCGGAACCGGCCATAGGCGTCCTCCTCAAACCGTCAGCGCGAGTTTGTGAGCTCGGGCAATGTCCCGAACCTGTGAGTTCTTGTCACCACCACAAAGTAAGATCACGATAGCGCCATTGGTGCGTTCGACAAAATAAACACGGTATCCAGGCCCAGTATCGATCTTCATTTCACTGACCCCGCCGCCGACGGATGCCACGTGCCCCGGATTGCCTTCTTGAAGTCGCACGATCCGGCGAAGGATATGGGCGCGCCCTGCAACGTCGCGCAGACCAACGATCCACCGATCGAACACCTTCGTTGTGGAAACGTCGGGCACGGCTCTTGTATCCCATAAGATACAAAACGTCGCAAGCACACTCGATCGCCTTGCCAAACCGTCCCCATCACCGGATCGGGTGATCTCAAAAGTTTGGGAGCCGAAACGCCATGCCGCAAACGACCTGGATCGACAGAGGACTTCGCCTTGCTTGTGCGGCGCTGGTCGCGGCCCCCATCCCAGCCATCGCCGTCGAGACCCCGTGGCCGGCCTTCGGTCACGACCACAGCAACCGCAACTTCTCCGACCTGACCCAGATCGACCGGGCCAGCGTCGGCCGTCTGCGGCCCGCCTTTCTGTTCCAGACCGGGGTGACCGGCTATTTCCAGGCGCAGCCGGTGATGGTCGACGGCACGCTCTACATTTCGACGACCCAGAACAACGTCGCGGCGCTCGATGCCCGCACGGGTCGGCCGCTCTGGACCTACGCGCATAAGCCGCGCACGGAAAAGATTTTCGGCCCGCCCTCCAACCGCGGGGTCGCGGTCTCGGACGGCCTCGTGTTCGAGGCGACCATGGACGGGCGCCTGATCGCGCTCGATGCTAAGACCGGGCGGGTGGTCTGGGACAAGGAGGCGGTGCGCCCGGAGGAGGGCGAGAGCGAGACCGCCTCGGATCTCGCGGGCAAGCTCGGCGGCAAGCCAGTGCAGGGCTCGAGCCGGCTCGGCTTCAAGATGCCGCCCCTGGTGGCCGAGGGGCTGGTGATCGTCGGGGTCACCGGGGCGGGCTACGGCCTGCATATCGAGGACGAGGCCGGCGGGCTCGATGGCGGCGCCGTGGTCGGAATCGAGGGCGGCTACGGACGCCGGGGCTGGCTCGCCGCCTACGATGCCAAGACCGGGGAGGAGCGCTGGCGCTGGTACGTCACCCCGTCCGAGGGCTGGGAGGGCGGCTTCGTCGCGCAGACCGTGGACGGCGTGCCGCTCCAGCGGGACATCGCCGCCGAGAAGGCGGCGGCGCCGGCCAATCGCGAGGCCTGGCGGGTCGGCGGCGGCTCCCTCTGGATGACCCCGGCCTACGACCCGGATCTCGGCCTGATCTTCTTGGGCACCGGCAACCCGGCGCCGCAGAATTTCGGCCTCTCGCGCCCGGGGGACAACCTCTACACGATGTGCCTCGTGGCCCTCGACGTGCACACCGGGCAGTTGCGCTGGTATTCCCAGCAGGTGCCGCATGACGAATGGGGCTACGACGTCGCCGCGCCGCCGTTCCTGCTCGATGGGCCGAACGGCGCCAAGGCCGTGGCCTCGGCGAGCAAGACCGGCTGGATCTACGTCCACGACCGCGCGACGGGGACGCTGCTCGAACGCTCGGCCCCGCTGATCGAGCAGAAGAACCTGTTCGCGCCGCCGACCCCGCAGGGCACCGTGGTGGCGCCCGGGCCGCTCGGCGCCGTATCGTGGCCGCCCACCGCCTATGACGGACGCCTGGCCTACGTGCAGGTCCGCCACGGGGCGACGACCTACACGGTCAAGACCGTCCCGGCCGCCGGGGACAGGCCCGAGATCCGCTACACCGAGACCGGCGAGGCCAAGGGCGAGCCGTCCTTCAGCACCCTCACGGCGGTCGACCTCGCGGACGGCGGCAAGATCGCCTGGACGATACGCGCCGGCAGCCGGCTCTCGGGAGGGACGCTCGCCACCGCCGGCGGCCTGGTCTTCTCCGGCGAGGAGGACGGCCATCTCGACGCCCACGATTCCAGCGACGGCACATTGCTCTGGCGCTTCCAGTGCGGCGCCGGCATCAGCGGGCCGGCCATGACCTACGCGCTCGACGGCAAGCAGTACCTCGCGGTCGCCGCGGGCGGCGCGTCCTTCACCAAGGCCTCCGGGTTCGGCACCGGCGACGCACTGCTGGTCTTCGCGCTGCCCGATTGACGCCCGTCGAGCTTGGCTGGAGGAGTTCCAGCCTTTGGCGGCGGGGATTCGACCGGACGATGACGCACGAGCAGGGCAGGGACGGCGTGGCTGCGGACGCGCAGCCGAGCCATCGCGGGGCGCCGGTGATCCGCACCATCGCGATGCCCGCCGACACCAACCCGGCGGGCGACATCTTCGGCGGCTAGCTGATGGCCCAGATGGATCTCGCCGCCGGCAACGTCGCGGCCCGGCGCTCGCGCGGGCGCTGCGCCACCATCGCGGTCGATGCGATCACCTTCCACCACCCGGTCTTCGTGGGCGACGAGGTCAGCCTCTACGCCTGGCTGATCAAGGTCGGGCGCTCGTCCCTGCGCATCCAGGTCGAGGTCTGGCGGCGGGAGCGGGCGAGCGAGACCACCATGAAGGTCACCGAGGCGACCTTCACCTTCGTGGCGATCGGCGAGGACCGCCGGCCGCGGCCGGTGCCGCCGGAGGCGGGCGGGGCCTGATCCGCCTCACCCCCGCGCGATCGAATACCGCGTCCGCAGGCGCAGCCCGAACACCGCCATCATGAACATGCAGCAGGTGGCGTTGTTGCCGTTGTAGAGCACCGTCTCGAACGAGGCCGAGACGAGGCCGAGGAACCACAGGCGCAGGAACAGCAACGTCTCCGCGTCGAGCCGCCGGCCGCCGGTTCCGCGTTGCAGGTCGCGCACCGGCGCCAGCACGAAGGCCCAGAGGGTGAGCACCAGGAACGGGAAGCCGCCGATCAGCGCCGTGTCGAGATAGGCGTTGTGCGAGTGGTTGGCGGTGTTGACCCAGGTCAGCTCCTCGGAGCCGCCATACATGGTCCGCTCGGTCATCCAGAAGGCGCCGATACCCCAGCCCCGCCAGGGGCGGACCATGATGTTGTCGAGGGCGAACTGCCAGATCTCGCTGCGGCCCGTGAACGTCGCGTCGGTGAGCAGCGCGCCGATCGCGTCCTGGATCGCCGGGACCAGGACCGAGCCGATCGAGATCAGCGAGAACCCGACGATCGGCCCGAGCAGCAGAAGGCCGCGCATGCCCCCGCCGGTGAAGATCCGGCACAGGCTTGTGATCGCAAGGATCACCGGCAGGAGCAGGATCGCGGTCTTGGAGCCGCTCGCCACCAGCAGGCCGATGGCGAGAAGCACGATCGTCCAGCCCAGGACCCGGCTCGCCGCGGAGGCGACGTAGAGCCCGACGATCACCAGGATCACCATGGCGGCCCCGGCCTCGTTCTTCTGCGGGAAGATGCCCCGCCACAGGCCCGGATGGCTCGGATCGGAGTTCACGTCGAAGGCCGAGTGGATCGCCAGGTCCGGCACCAGCGCCACCGCCAGGTACGAAGAAACCAGGATGACCAGGGCGGAGCCGGCGAGCGTCAGCGCCAGCTGGCGCGGCGACCGGGCGACCAGCAGCACGCCGGCGGACAGCATCGCCGCGATGGCGAACAGCGCCAGCCGCCGCAGCGACAGGCTGGGCTCCACCGACATCAGGGCGGTCACCCCGAGCCAGGCGCCGCAGAGCATCAGCGGCCGGGTCATCAGCGGGCGCAGATGGCGGAAACCGATCCGGTGGAGCGCCGCCGCCATGCCGAGCCCCGCCGCCACGAACAGCACCTGGGTCAGCAGGCTGCCGTCCTCGGAGGCCGCCAGGGACGACCGGTCGGACAGGTCCTTGAGCCAGACGTGGTTCCACAGCAGGACGAACACCGCCCCGTTGAGGAGCACGCGCAGGACGTCCGGCACGTCGCGCCCGGCCGCGCCGTGCTCAGTCCTCTCGGCCGGGATCCCGATCGCCGCGTCCGCCGAAGCCATGCCGTTCCACCGCAGGGGCCGCGTGTTGCGGCGCTGCCCATTGTAGCGGGTGTGGTCGCCGGGGCGATGGGTCGGCCGGTGGTTGCACCCGTGGATCTGACGATAACCTTAGCGGGTTGGTCAGGTCGGGAAATGCCATGCGTCCCGCAGGTTTGGGTGCTGCGCGAATGCCGACTGGTTCACCTCGTCATTGCGAGCGCAGCGAAGCAACCCAGGGCAGCGCGCGTTCTCAAACCACAGCGTATCCCTAGGTTGCTTCGCTGCGCTCGCAATGACGGCGGGGTCCACGCGCAGCGTGCAACCATCGCGGCGGCTTTGCGTCTACAGACGCTCCGGAGCGGGCCGGCTCGCGTTGCGGTACGATGGCCCCGCGCAGTCAACAGGTGCACCATGACCCAATCGGCATCCCGGGCCGTCATCGTCCAGCCCGGCGGCGGCTTCGACACGGTGACATTCGGCGAGCGGCCCGTCCCGGAGCCGGGCCCCGGCGCGATCACCGTCCGCCTGCGAGCGAGCTCGCTCAACTATCACGACTACGCCGTGGTCAGTGGCCTGTGGGGGCCGAGCGAGCCGCGGGTGCCGATGTCCGATGGCGCCGGCGAGGTCGAGGCGGTCGGCCCCGGGGTGGACGGGTTCGCGATCGGCGACCGGGTGGTTAGCACGTTCTTCCCGACCTGGCTCGAAGGCACGCCGCAGGTCGAGGGCTTCGCCACGGTGCCGGGCGACGGAATCGACGGTTACGCCCGCGAGCGGGTGACGGCGCCGGAGACCGCCTTCACCCACGCGCCCCGGGGCTGGGACCATGCCGAGGCGGCGACGCTGACCACGGCGGCGCTGACCGCGTGGCGGGCGCTTCACGCCGATGCCGGGCTCAAGGGCGGCGACGTGGTGCTGGTCCAGGGCACAGGTGGCGTCTCGCTGTTCGCGCTGCAATTCGCAAAGGCGGCCGGCGCGACGGTGATCGCCACCTCATCGAGCGACGCGAAGCTCGAGCGCCTGCGCGGCCTCGGCGCCGACCACCTGATCAACTACCGCGCCGATCCCGCCTGGGGCGCCACCGCCAAGCGGCTGACTGGCGGGCGCGGCGTCGACCACGTCCTCGATGTCGCCGGCCCGGGGACGCTGGAACAGTCGATGGAAGCCGTGCGCGTCGCCGGGCACATCTCGGTGATCGGGATCCTGACAGGGGTGGCCGGGCCGCTGCCGCTGGTCCCGGCGCTGATCCGCCAGATCCGGCTTCAGGGCGTGCTGGTCGGCAGCCGTCGCCACCAGATCGAGATGATCCGCGGCATCGAGGCCTGCGGGCTGCGGCCGATCGTGGACAGCGTCTACCCGCTGGCCGAGCTCGTGGCAGCGTTCCGGCACCAGGAGAGCAACCGCCATTTCGGCAAGATCTGCATCCAGATCTGAACGGCGGGAAGCGGGTCGAGGGCTCGCCGCCCAAGGGGATACCGGTTCGGCGCGAACGCGCTTGTCCCACCGGGGCCTTGGAGGCGAGCCCGATTGCACCGCGATCGGGACCGCCTCTAGACTGGCGTGCTTCACCGTCGCCACACCGCCGAGCCGATGCTCTCAAACTTTGACGCCCCGGTGCTGTCCCCCGGCTTCGCGGCGGTCCCGCCGGGCCACATCGCCGCGATCGTCACCAGCCTTGAGATGGTCAAGCCGCCGGCCCTGCGCGATGCAAAGCCATTCCCGGACGACACTGTGTTGCACCGCCTCGTCCGGCCGGATGGCGAGACCTATCGCAGGCTGTACCGGGCGGTCGGCGCCGATTGGCTGTGGTTCTCGCGTTTGACGCTGGGGGACGAAGCGCTGCGGGCAATCCTCGACGACCCGCGGGTAGAGATCCTGGCCTTGCGCCGGGACGGGGCCGATCTCGGCCTGCTGGAACTGGACTTTCGCCAGCCGGACACCTGCGAGCTGGCCTTCCTCGGCCTCGTCCCGAAGGCACTCGGGCAGGGGCTCGGCCGCACCCTGATCAATGCGGCGATCGAACGAGCCTGGTCGCGGCCGATCCGGCGGCTCTGGGTGCATACCTGCACGTTCGACCATCCCGGGGCCCTCGGCTTCTACCGACGCTCCGGCTTCACGCCCTGCGCGGTCGAAGTCGAGATCGCACCCGACCCGCGGCTCACCGGCATCCTGCCCCGGACCTGCGCCCCGCACGTGCCGCTGCTGGCGTGACCGCCGGGCGGCAAAACCCTTATCGCCGCATCGTGTACTGCGACCGCCCCGCCGCCTGGCGCATCAGGAAGGACGCCATCTCGGCGAGTTCCGGGGCCTTGGAGCGGAAGGTCACCGACAGCGCCAGCAGCGTGTCCTTGTGGTCGAGCCCGGGATAGACCCGCTCCTGCACCGGCACGTGCGCGGCGCGCAGCTTGGCGGCGAGGCTCACCGTGTGCCGCGGCTTCACCACCGTGTCGGCCTCGCCGGTGGCCAGGAAGGTCGGCGGCGAGAGCGGTCCCGCGAAGGTCATCGGCTGGGTCAGCGGCAGGTCCGGGGCCTGCCCGAACACCTTGATGGTGGTGTCCTGATCGAGCGGCAGGAAGTCGTAGGGGCCGGACAGGCCGGCCACCGCCTTGATCACCTTGGGGTCGACCCCGGCGGCATTGAGGTAGCGCGGATCGAGCCCGAGCATCACGGCGTTGTAGGCCCCGGCCGAGTGGCCGGCGAGGACGATGCGGCGCGGGTCGCCGCCATAGGCCGCGATGTTGTCGCGCACCCAGGCGAGCGCGGCGGCCCCGTCCTCGAGGAAGCCCGGGAAGGCCGTCTCCGGGTAGAGCCGGTAATCCGGCATCACCGTCACGAAGCCCTGGGCGGCGAGCGCGTGGCCGACGAAGGCGTAGTCGTCCTTCGAGCCGCTCTGCCAGGAGCCGCCGTAGAAGAACACCAGCACGGGCGCCCGCTCGGCCGCGACCGTGGGGACGTAGACGTCGAGGCGCCGCCGCTTGCCCTCGCCGAAGGCCTGGTCGCGCGCCGCCAGGCGGCCACCGGCATCGCGCGGACCGATCGCGTCGAACAGGGTCAGCGGCGAGGCGGCGGTGAAGCCGTAGGCCGCGAGCCCGAGGCCGAGAAGGCTGGCAAGCGCGATGAGGAGCCGTGTCATATCCCGTCCGGTTGCCCTGATTGGCCCATTCAGCGCGCCGCTCGGGGCGGATTGATGACGGGAGCGGGGCCGGACGGTCAAAATCAGGTTCGAAGCACGATGCACGCGCCCCCGACCTTGCGGATACGGCCGCACAGATCGTCGGCGGCCTGCCGGCTCTGGGCGGGGAGGCGGATCCGGTAAAAGGCCCGGGTGCCGCGGTTGCGCAGGCGGGTGCCAATGATCATCGGCCGCGCCTCGCCGATCACCCCGGCATAGGCGCTGCGGGCGCGGTTGAAACTCTGCAGGGCCAGCGCCTTGGAGAAATTCCCCGCGAGCTGGATGCCCCAGGGCGCCGCCGGCCCCTCGTTCGGACCCAGCGCGAAGCGGTCGCCACGGGACGGAATGCGCAGGCTGGCGGTGACCTGCAGGCAGGTCGCCGGCGCCTCGGGCTTGGCCTCAAGCTTCGCCTCGGGCTTGGACTCTGCTTTGGCCTCCGCTTTGGCTTCGGGCTTCTCCTTCGCCGCGGGGGCCCCGCCCTCCGGATAGGTGATCGCGGCGCCGCCCCGCCAATCCTCGGCCGGGGTCCCGGTGATGGCGGCGACGTAGGCACGGGTCTCGGCGGGCAGGCCGCCATCACCGGCGAGCCATTTGCTCACCCGGCCGGCACCGCCGTTATAGGCGGCGGCCGCGAGCCCGAGATTGCCGAACTGGGCCTTGAGGTCGGCGAGCAGATGGGCGGCGTGCGGGATCGCCTGCTCGGGATCGAACGGATCGAGCAGCCCGCGTTCCCGCGCCGTGCCGGGCATGAACTGCGCAATGCCCTGCGCGCCGGCCGAGCTCACGACGCCGACGCGAAAGCTGCTTTCGCGCCAGATGAGCCGGGTCAGGAACGGGATCGGCAGCCCGCGCGCCTTGGCGGAGTCGTCGATGAGACGGCAGAGCGCCTGCTCGACGGTCTCGGTCGCGCCCTCCGACGGGGCCGCCATGGCCGGGCCGGCGAAGAGGAGCGGGAGCAGGGCGAGGCGGCGAAGGCAGGGGGCGATCACACAACCGCTTGTAGCGGGGCGCACGGGGGGATCAATCCGTACGGTTGGGGGGTGATGCCGCGGCGCGAGCCCTCCGGAGATCCCGCCCGCGCCGTCATCCCGAGGCCTTGGCTACGCCGCGGCGTATCCAGATGCGTGGAGGACCAGGAAATATTAGGTCGGCTGGCTTTTGCCGGATCCGAAGCAAGTCCACTGATGCCGATGATTTTCAGGCGATGCATCTCCGCTTAAGTTGCAAAACCGCAGGCAACGTGCACCGGATCGACGCTGGGGATCAGACGTTTCATTTGTCCGGCTCCAAACTTGGCCCCCGACTTGCTTAGGTCACACCGTCCTTGACGCATCCGGATCGGGAGACGGGAAGCGAGATGGCAGAGGCATCGGGATTCAGTCGTCGCAAGTTGATATCGCTGGTGGGCGCCGCGGCCGGGAGTGCGGCGGCCTATCAGGTCATGACCAGCCTCGGCTTCGCCGAGGAATCGCCCTATCGCGGGCCGATCCGGCTCGACGGCGACCCGAAGGGCGCCTCGGTGCTCGTTCTCGGCGCCGGGCTCGCCGGCATGACGGCGGCGCTGGAGCTGCACCGGGCCGGCTACCGGGTGCAGATCCTCGAGTACAACACCCGCGCCGGCGGCCGGAACTGGTCGCTGCGCGGCGGCGATACCTACACGGAGCTGGGCGGCGCCACGCAACGCTGCGACTTCGACGCGGGCCTCTACCTCAATCCCGGCCCCTGGCGGATCCCCTACCACCACCACGGCGTGCTGGATTACTGCCGCCGGCTCGGGGTGGCCCTGGAGCCGTTCATCCAGCTCAACCACAACGCCTTCGTGCAAAGCACCGCGGGCTTCGGCGGCACGCCGCAGCGGATCCGCACGGTCAAGACCGATTTCGACGGCGCCACCGCCGAGCTCCTGGCCAAGGCCACCCGCAAGGGCGCGCTGGACGCGGAGGTCTCCAAGGAGGACCAGGAGATCCTGATCGAGGCGCTGCGGTCGCTCGGCGGCCTCGACAAGGACCTCGCCTACCGCGCCGGCCCGGATTCCGCGGAGTTCCGCGGCTACGCCCAGGATCCGGGCGGCGGCCTTTCGGCGCGTCCGGTCGACGGCGAGCCGATGGCGCTCCACGACATCCTGACCTCGCGGCTCTGGCGGGGCCTGCAGAACTTCCTGCTCTACGAGTTCCAGACCACGATGTTTCAGCCGGTCGGCGGCATGGGCCGGATCGGCGAGGCCTTCGCCCGGGCCCTGCCGCCGGACACGATCCGGTACGGCGCCAAGGTCACGCAGATCGCCCAGGATGGCCACGGCGTCACCGCCACATACCAGGATCTCGCCCACGGCGGCGCGGTACGGCAGGCCCAGGCGGATTGGTGCGTCTGCGCCCTGCCGCTGACCGTGCTGAGCCAGATCCCCACTCAGGTCGGCCCCAAGATGAAGGCCGCCATCGACGCCGTGCCCTACGCCTCCTCGGTGAAGATCGGCCTGCAGTTCAAGCGGCGCTTCTGGGAAGAGGACGAGCACATCTTCGGCGGCATCTCCTACACCGACCTGCCGATCCGCCAGATCTCGTATCCCTCCACCGGCTACAATGCCGGCGGCAAGGGCGTGCTGCTCGGCGCCTATACGTGGAACGGGCCGAATTCCTACGAATTCACCGCGCTCAGCCCCGCCGAGCGGGTGCGCCGGGCGGTGGCCTACGGCAGCCAGATCCACCCGCAATACCGCACCGAGTTCGAGACCGGGATCGCGGTGGCCTGGCACCGGGTGCCGTTCACCCTGGGCTGCGCCGGCGACTGGACCGACGCGGCAAGGGCCGAGCACTACGACAACCTCTGCGCGATCGACGGACGGATCATGCTGGCCGGCGAGCACGCCTCGTACATCCCGGCCTGGCAGGAGGGCGCGATCCTCTCGGCGCTCGACACGGTCACGCGGCTTCACAAGAGGGTCCTGGCGGCATGAATGTCTCTTCGATCACCCGAACCCTGGCGCTGCTCCTCGCCACGTGTGGCGGCGCCGCCGCGCAGGAGCACGCCCTCCACGCGGCCGTCCCGTCGGCCGGCCCGGCGATGAGCGAGGGCAAGACCTTCACCGAGGCCGGGGGCGAGGCGCTCTACGCCCAGGTCTGCGCCGCCTGCCACCAGGCGGGCGGGGAGGGCGCGGTCGGCGCCGCCGCCTATCCGGCGCTCCGGCACAACCAGAAACTCGCCAGCGCCGGCTATCCCGTCACGGTGATGCTGTACGGCCTGCGCGGCATGCCCCCGCTCGGGCGCATGATGAGCGACACCCAGGTCGCGGACGTGGTGAACTACGTCCGGACCCATTTCGACAACCCATACGGCGACGCGGTCGCCCCCGCGGATGTGAAAGCGGCACGGCCATGATCGAACGGATCCTGATTTCCGCCCCCCTCGCGCTGGCCCTGTTGGCCGGGCCGGCGCGGGCCGAGGACATCACCCGGCACCCGATTCCGGGCTCGGATTTCCCGATCTCGGAGGCGGTGGAGGTGCCGGCCGGGCACGCGACCGTCTATCTCAGCGGCTTCGGGCCGGCGGTGACCAACCCCAACGCTGAGAAGACTTCTGTCGCCGCCTTCGGGGATACCCGGGCCCAGACCGCCTCGACCCTGGCGTCGATCGAGGCGGCGCTCAAGCGCCGGAACCTGTCGCTGCGCGACGTGGTGAAGATGACGGTGTTTCTGGTCGGCGACCCGGCCAAGGGCGGCCGGATGGATTTCGCCGGCCTGATGGAGGCTTACCGCGAGAAATTCGGCACGGCGGCGCAGCCGAACCTGCCGACCCGCTCGGCCGTCCAGGTCGCGGCGCTCGCCAATCCCGGCTGGCTGGTGGAGATCGAGGTCACCGCCGTGCGGCCGTGATCGGGGGTCGCCATCCCCACAGGATCCCCGGCATCCCGGACCCGCGACGCGGCGCCCGGGATGACAGTGTTTCCAGGAGAGCGCCTTCGCGGGGGCCGTGGCACGCCGCCACCGCAAGGTGCGGTCGCGAGAACCGGGTGCCGGTCGGACCATGCTCCCGCGGGGCCCACGTCTTGACGAGTGGCCTCGCCGACATGCCTCGCGCTCCGCCGGCGCTGTTGCCCGGCAACGACGCCGGCGGCGCAAGTTTGCATTCGGCGCATGAAAGAGCCGCCGGAGCCCCGTCGTCATGCAATAACGGCCAGCCGAAGATCGGGCACGTTGGGCCCTTGGAATGACAATGGCTGGATGGAACCGGACGGTCCGCGCTCTGGGGATGACCGCCGCGCTCATCGGCGGGCTGGCCGGCATCCCGGCGCAGGCCGGTTCGTCGGCGCAGCCCGGACAGACGGTCGGCATCCCGACCGGCGCGCCGCTGCCGAGCGGCCTCTACTTCATCGACACGTCGAGTTTCGGCGCACGCGATATCAGGCCCCGCGGCACGGATTCGAACGTCAACCTGCCGTCCTTCATCTGGGCGACGCCGGCCGAAGTGATCGGCGGACGGATACAGCTCGTCGTGCTGCAGCCGATCACGGCCTTGAGCACGCGGGGTGCCGCCTACCAGAGCGGGTTCGGCCAGACGCTGCTCGCCGCCCAGGTCGCCTGGAAACTCGGCGCCAATCTCAACTTCAGCTACCTGCTCGGGGCGTACCTGCCCAGCCAGACCAGGATCGTCATCCAGAACCCGGTCCTGCACCAGCGCTTCGCGATCACCTATAACGGGGACGGCTGGAACCTGACCGGCAACTTCTTGTACGGCACCTTCTTCGACACGCGGTCGAGCGCCGGTGTCTATTACCCGGACTTCCTCAATCTCGACCTCACCGCGACGAAGCATTTCGGCAAGTGGGAGATCGGTCCCGTGGCGTTCGGATCGACCGATCTGCCGACCGCCAACCCGTCCTATGCGCGGCAGGGACAGTTCGCGGTCGGCGGGCTGGTCGGCTACAATTTCGGGCCCGCGAACCTGCAGGCCTACGTGACGCGGGATGTGGTCCAGCGGAACTATGCCGGCCTCGAGACCCGGGGCTGGCTGCGCGTCACGGTGCCGATCGGCACCGAGCAGGCCGGCACACCCGCGCCGAGCCCCCTGGCGCGCCGCTTCTGACAGCCTGTTTCCGAACTCGACCGGCCGGCCATCAGCGGGCGCTCCGCATCCAGCCGATGTCCGGCGTCGGGACGGTCGTTCGGTCTTCCCGAAAACCGATTCCCCTCGGCCGCTCCCTGACGTCGGCGCGAGGCGGACGACGAGATCGCGAACGCCCGATCCTGACGCACTCAGCCGTCGGCATCGTGCGCAGAACGGCATCTCTCGAACAACAGGATGCCGTCATCCTCAACGCGATCGGTTTTCCAGATCAGGTGGCCGGGAATGTTTGCGGTCACGCAATATCCCTCTTCCGATCCCGCCGCCTTGTACGCGTCCAGATCAAGACCTGGCGGGAGATCGGTCGAGAGGACGATCAGGTCGTACCCTCCGGCCAGCGCGGCGCGGAAGGAATCCAGTTCCACGCGTGGCGAGAAGCGCTGCCGCCGATCCCACAGGTAGAAGGCTGGATTGGACGCACCGCCGACGTAGTTGGCGAAGACGTTGTGAGGGAACCAGGGCTGAATGGAAAAGGCCTTGAAGCCAATCGCTGCGACCCGCGCCGCCGGATCCCGCTCACGCGCCGCCCGCACGAGCGCGGCCGCCTCCCGACCTGACGAGTAGGGTTCTCTCACCTCCCTGATCCAGGCTGCAGCGGTCTGGACGTCCTGGAGCAAGACGAGGCTGGCGACGCTTGCCAGCACGAGCCTGCGCAGGGTGCGGCTGCCGGCGTTCAGCGTCGGCCAGCTGATCCAGAGGCCGAAGATCCACACGAGAAACAGGAAGCCTGAGTGCCAGAGATTGGCATGCTGCACGGCCGAGAAGACCATCAAGCTGAGAATGAGGGCGCCGACGAGGCTGAAGGTTCCGGCGCGGTGAAACAGAACGAGCGACGGGAGCAGGATCAACAGCCCGGCGAGCCGCTGGACCAGCACGGGCACGTCCAGGGTCCCGAAAGGCACGCCGCCCACGAACGCTTCGCTGAGGAGTCTATCGGCGCGGTCGAAATGGATGCCTGCCGCACCGAAGCTCACGTCCGGGGCCGGCCATGCCTGCAGGATGGCGCTCAACGCGCACAACGCGAACACGACCATGCTGCTGAGGAAGGCAGGTTGCCTCCAGGCGCCCGCACGCAACCCCAGAAGCAGCGTCTCGGCGCACAGCGTTCCGGCGACGAGGAAGCTGTGCGCATTGGTGTTGGCCAGCAGGCCAAGAACGATCGCGTAGGGCAGCGGCCGCGTTGCCCGCTGCGGGAACAGGCAGGCGGCCAGCGGGACGAGCAGGAGATCGAGCGCATAGCTGCGCGCCACGACGGAATATTGGTAGGCGAAGAAATAGGAACCGATGATGCCGAACCGGAGCCAGACAGGGAACGGCGCCGCGCGAAGGATCAGAAATGCGCTCGACACCGCAATCGCGGAACTGATGAGCCAGAGCGCCGCGAACGGGTAGCCGGCGTGTGAGGCAAGCCACAGCACGGCGTGCCAGAGGCCGGGCGACCCCTCGTAGTGGAGACGTTCGCGGAGCAGGTCCGTGAGTGTGCTGTCACGGGCCAGGAGCCACGCCTGCGCCTCGTCGAACCAAGCCTCGTGGTGCGATCCGACCGCGATGAGGGCAGCCGCAAGGCCGACCGCGCCGATCGCCGCCAAGGCCGCCTCATGCGACCGCGAAGGCGCGGCAGGGGTCAGCAATGCGGGCGACGGCATCGCGGCACGCGCGGTCAATCAGGACACCCATTTGAGGAGGCGGATCACACCCATATCGGCCGAGCGGTTATGGGCGGACACGTCGCGTCGCAGGGCGATCTCGGAACGGTTGGCCGCGTAATAGCGATAGGCGCAGAGCAGCATCTCGCGGTTCGTCAGCGTCGGCCGCCAGCCCAGTGCAGCTTTGATCCGCGTCGTGTCGAAGACGAAATCCGAGGCGATCATCCGCGCGTGGTACGGCCCGAGGGGTGATATCCGCAGGGCATGCGCAGCGCGCATCGCCAGGACGGTGGGCCTTTTCGGCAGGCTGCCGATCCGCGATTGGCTTCCCGCGTTCGCGATGACATGGGCGTAGCTATCGCGCATCGTGCCGACATCGTCCGAGCCGATGCCGAACACGCCGGCCGTTCGACGCTGCCAGGCCAGCAGCATCGCCCCGATCAGGTCACGCGCGGCGATGAACTGATACCGGTTCGAACCGTCGCCAACGACCCAAACACGTCGCCCATCGGCGATGAACTCGAACAGGATCGCCAGGAGGCCGAGCCGCCCCTGGTCCAGGATCGTCGGCGAGCGCAGCACAGTCGTGGCGAAATCGCCGGCATGGCTCGCGAGGATCTTCTCGCCCTCCCACTTGCTCGCGCCGTAGATCTCGCAAGGCTCCGGCAGGTCATCCTCGTGCACCGGGCGGCTGAAGCCACGGCCCCACAGGCAATTGCTGGAGATGTAGATCAGGCTGCGGATACCGGCTCCGGCGACGGCCGCCCCAAGCGTGCGCGTGCCCTCGACGTTGGCCGACCACAATTCACCCGGCGAGATCGAGCCGTGCGCCAAGAGCGCCGCACAATGGAAGACGCCGTCGTGCTCGCGCCCTGTCAGCAGCCGGTCGAGCAACGGTCGGTCACGGATGTCGCCGACGACCGCGGTCAAGTTCGGGTGTGATATCCTGCAGGGAAGCAAATCGATGCTGGTCACGGCGTGCCCGTCATCGAGCAGCCGCGCGATCAGCAATGAGCCCAGGAAGCCTGAGCCCCCCGTCACGAGAACACGTGCCACGCGAGTTCCTTCACGCCGGCGCCAAACGCGTAACCGGCGCCAAAACTTGCAACCGCTTGCTTAAGATTGCGTGGCTCCGCGCGCCGTAGGCCGTCCCCCAAGCACCACCGGAGCCGTGAGCGGCATCGCCGGTGCTCCTCGCTCGGGAGCGATGCCACCCCCGCCCTCGCCGCAGCACGCTTGGGTGTCCGTAAGCGGACCGGCCGTCATCCCCTTGGGAGGGCCGTTCCGGTCGCGACCCAGGTCCGGCATGGTGAAATGCGTCGGCGTTTTCCCGGACAGAACGTTTCTCCGCTGCCCTTCAATGGGGGCTTCGGGTGGCCTGATCCCGGGATCTCAGGACGACACGCGTGTCGCCACCCCTTCCTGGCTGGGCACGAGCCAGACCGGATGTGTTGGTTTCCCGTCAGGGTCCGTTGCCAAGCGGCCGACGCAGCGAGCGGCTGCGATCGCCATGACGGCGATCAGCGCACCCGCACCGACATCGATGAAGTAGTGGCCGCCATCGATCGGCGTCGCCGCAATCAGCATCACGTTCAACGCGAGGCCGGGCCAGCGCGTGATCCGCGACATCCAGAAATAGCGGATGAACAGCACGCCGAGTGCTGCATGGAAGCTCGGGAAGGTGATGATGCCTTCCATGTGGTCGAGGGACACGCTCCGGAGCGTGCCGTCGCGAAGGCCAGACAGATGGGCGAGATGAACGTATGCGGCGGCCGGGTTCAACCCGGGGAAATCCTCTGGCTTCAGGCCGAGGTGCACGAACATCGCCATCGCGGGCATCAGACCCGAGAGCAGGACGGTAACGAGCCCCGCGGTCACGAAGGCCAGCACGAACTCACGCACAGCGCCCAGCCGGCCGCTAAACCCGAGCACGACGACCACCAGGATCATTTGCGGCATCAGGCTCTGGTAGGCCAAGGATAGGACGAAGCCGAGCCGCGGACGGTCGTTCAGGCCGTGAAGGTAGGTCAGCCAATCGAGGCCAAGGGACCTGTCGATTGCCTCGAAGGTAACATCCCAGAGCGGACCGCCGGTGGCGGCGACAGCGTAGGAAAGGAGAGCCGCGCAAGAGCTGAAGGCGATGATTTGCGCGAGGCTCGACAGGCTCACTGCGAAGCGTGGCTCAAGGCGCCGCGTGCTGTAGAACATCGCCAGGACTTCGAGTCCCGCGCAACTCAAGGCGGGGATCAGTGTGCTCTTGGCATCCAGGGCGAGGCCAGCTGCACGCATCCACGCGGCCGTGAGGATGGCGGTGGCGAGGATCAGCAGCCAGAGACGCGCCCGCGTCTGATGAAAGTCGGACGGCAGGAAGAGCACGTGTCGTGATCCTGCGCTGTCCTCACTCTGTTCAGACATCACGGACCTGCCCGCTTCGGTGACGCGGCAGTCTAGAAGGGGGCCCTTAACGGACCTTAGCACGTTGCGCGGAGGCAGTGGCACCGATCCAGCTTGGGCAGGGAGATACGGATCGTCCGTTGAAGACGACGCGCGACGCCTGCTTCGTCCGACTTTTGCTCGGCAGCGGATTGTCGCGGATCCGCCCGTTGCAATCGTAAGGTACTGCTTCGTCAAACAGCTGGACACGAACCCTTCCGAGCCTGCCATGGGCCGGAGCCGAACGGCACCATGCGCTCGATCGTGCCGAGGCATTCCGCGCCGACGCGATTGCCCGACCCCCGCTTCCTACCGCGCGCCCACCCCTCGCTCACGCCCCCAGGCCGGCGCATCGTCCCCGAGTCGGCGTGCCGCCCGGTCCCAGCGCATCGCGGGCCCGGCCACGACAAGGGGCGGGCGCAGGCGGCGGGCCGGCCCCCAGGAGGTCGCCTCGATCTCCGGGGCCAGATCCTCTCGCGTCTCAGGCGCAAGCGCCGGCGCCGGCTCGGCCGGGCCGGCCGCGATCAGGATGGCCGCGGTCCGGGCGAGCGATAGCCGAGCCTGGCCGCCGGTGCCGTCCGACAGGCGCCGGGCCAGCAGCCGGAGCACGGCCGCCGCCATGAGGTAGCCGGTGGCGTGGTCCAGCGCCTGGACCGGGAGCGGCACCGGGATGTCGGCCTGCCGCCAACGCTGCCCGGCCTCGGCGAGGCCGCAGCTCATCTGCACCAGGCTGTCGAAGCCGCGCCGGCCGGCCCAGGGGCCGGTCCAGCCATAGGCATCGAGCGACACGTCGATCAGGCCTGGGGCCAGGGCGCGCCGCGCCTCCGGGCCGTAGCCGAGCCCGTCGAGGGCACCGGGTCGGTAGCCGTGGACCAGCACGTCCGCCCCCGCCAGCAAGGCCGCAAAGGTCGCCCGGTCGGCCGCCCGGCGCAGGTCGAGGCGGGAACAGGTCTTTCCGAGCGTCGTCTCAGGGACGATGGCCGGCTCGTCCCAGTCGGGCGCATCGATCCGCAGCACGTCCGCCCCGAACCCGGCGAGGAACCGGGTCGCCACCGGGCCGGCCAGCACCCGGGTCAGGTCGAGCACCCGGAGGCCGGCGAGCGGCCGCCCCGCTTGGGGATGCCAGCGCGATGCGGTGCGCTCGGCGGCCGGCGTGAACGCCACCAGGGGTTCTGCGGCCACCGCCCGGCCCTGGGGATGGCCCGTCCAATCCGCGAGCCCGCGCATCTCGGCCGCGCAGCCACCCGCGTCCAGAATCGCCGCCTCCAGCGCCGCCTTGTCCCAACCGGCCACGGCCCGCGCCATGCCGGCCCGGTCGGCCTGGGCGCCGAGCACCCGCTCCGCCGCCGCCCGGTGGTGCGGGGCGTTGGTGTGAAGCCGGATCCAGCCGTCCCGGGTCCGGTAGTCGCCGGCCACCGGGTCCCAGGGTGCCGGCACCCGCCAGTTTTCCGGCCGCAGCGACGTCGCGAACCAGAACGACGCGAGTCGCCGGTCCACCGCCACCGGTCCGTCGAGGCCCGCAACTTCCGCGAGCGCCAAGCCGGCGGCTGCAATCGAGGCCGCGGCAAGCTCGGTGACCCGGAACGCCGAGGGGAGGGTGCCGATCCCACTGATGCGAAGGGCCCGGGCAGCCTGCGACGGGTCTTCGACGGTAAGCCGGGTCTGCGCGGCCAATTCTTCGGCGAGATCCGGCATGGCAAGTCCCCGAGTTGCAGGCGGCGCGCATGATCGCGCATCCCCGGCCGGGTAGGCTAGGGTCCCGGCCGCGCTATAAGGATCCCATGTCCGAGGCCGAAACCCCGCCGCTCCTGTCCGTCGAGGGCCTGTCCGTCGCCTTCCGCTCCAGGGAGGGCGAGACCGCGGCGGTCGATTCGATCGGCTTCACCATCCGCCGGGGCGAGACCGTCGCGCTGGTCGGCGAATCGGGCTCCGGCAAGTCGGTGACCGCTCTGGCGATCCTGCGGCTGCTCGACGGCGCGGCGCGTCAGAGCGGGAAAATCCTGTTCCAGGGCAGGGACTTGGCAAGCCTGCCGGAGCGCCAGATGCGCGACGTGCGCGGCGCCGACATCACCATGGTGTTCCAGGAGCCGATGACCTCGCTCAACCCGCTCCACACGATCGAGCGGCAGATCGGCGAGGTGCTGGGCCTCCATCGCGGTCTCTCCGGCAAGGCCGCGCGCAAGCGAATTCTCGAGCTTCTGGAACTGGTTGGCCTGCGCGACGCCGAGAGCCGCATGGGCGCCTACCCGCACGAGCTTTCCGGCGGCCAGCGCCAGCGGGTGATGATCGCCATGGCGCTTGCCTGCGAACCGGACCTGCTGGTCGCCGACGAGCCGACCACCGCGCTCGATGTCACCGTGCAGGCGCAGATCCTGGCGCTGCTCGCCGACCTTCAGAAGCGCCTGGGCATGGCGCTGCTGTTCATCACCCACGACCTCGGCATCGTCGAGCGCATCGCCGACCGGGTCTGCGTGATGCTCAAGGGCAAGATCGTGGAGGCCGGCGAGACCAAGTCGGTCTTCGCCAACCCGCAGCACGCCTACACCCGCCGCCTGATCGCCTCGGAACCGAAGGGCCGGGCCAACCCGGTGCCGGCCGATGCACCGACGCTGGTGGAGGCCGGGCCGCTCAAGGTCTGGTTCCCGCTGAAATCGGGGGCGTTCCGGCGCGTCACCGGACACGTCAAGGCGGTGGACGGGGTCTCGCTCAAGGTCCGGGCCGGCGAAACCGTTGGCGTCGTTGGCGAATCCGGATCCGGCAAGACCACGCTCGGCCTCGCTTTGCTGCGGCTCACCGGCTCGGAGGGGCCGATCGTCTTCCTGGGCAACCGCATCGACGCCTTCACCGTGGCGCAGATGCGGCCGCTTCGCCGGGACATGCAGGTGGTCTTCCAGGACCCCTACGGCTCGCTCTCGCCGCGCATGTCGGTGGCCGATATCGTCGCCGAAGGGCTGATCGTCCAGGGCGCGGCGCGCTCCGGGGCGGAGCGTCGGGCCGTGGTGTCCAAGGCGCTCACCGATGTCGGGCTCGACCCAGCCGCCATGGACCGCTACCCGCACGAATTCTCCGGCGGCCAGCGCCAGCGCATCGCCATCGCCCGGGCCATGGTGCTCAACCCGCGCTTCGTCGTGCTGGACGAGCCGACCTCGGCACTGGATCGCTCGGTCCAGGCGCAGATCGTGACGCTGCTGCGCGATCTGCAGCGTGAGCGCGGACTCGCCTACCTGTTCATCAGCCACGACCTGAAGGTGGTCCGGGCGCTCGCGAACTACGTGGTGGTGATGCAGAACGGCCGGGTGGTCGAGGAAGGCCCGGCTGAGACGATCTTCGCCGACCCGCAGACAGGCTATACCCGGGCGCTGTTCAAGGCCGCCTTCGCCCTCGACAGCGATGCCGTCACCGAGCTGGAGCCCGCCTGATCGTGGCCCGTGCCCTCCTCATCGTGCTCGATTCCGTCGGCATCGGCGGCGCCCCGGATGCCGCCGCCTACGGCGATGCCGGGTCCGACACGCTCGGGCACATCGCCGAGGCCTGCGCGATCGGGCGCGGTGACCGGGTGGGCCTTCGCAGCGGGCTCCTGCGTCTCCCCCATCTCGCCGAACTCGGGCTCGGCCTCGCCGCCGCCGGGGCGTCCGGCCGCATTCCGCCGAACCTCGCGCCTCAGGGGGATCCGCGCGGCGCCTACGGCCACGCCGTCGAAACAGCCGCCGGCAAGGACACGCCCTCCGGCCATTGGGAAATCACCGGCCTGCCGCTGCCCGAGCCCTGGGGTCACTTTCCGGATACGCGGCCAGCCTTCCCGCCCGCTCTGGTCGCGGCGCTGATCGCCGAGGGCGGCGTGCCCGGCATCCTCGGGGATCGGCACGCACCGGGCGTCGCCATCATCGACGAACTCGGCGCCGAGCATGTCCGGACGGCCAAGCCGATCTGCTACACCTCGGCCGACAGCGTCTTCCAGATCGCCGCCCACGAGGAAGCGTTCGGGCTGGAGCGGCTCTACGAGCTGTGCTGCGTGGCGCGCCGCCTGTGCGATCCCTACCGGGTCTGCCGGGTCATCGCCCGGCCGTTCGTAGGCTCGGCGGAGACGGGCTTCCGCCGCACCGGTAACCGCAAGGATTTTGCCGTGGAGCCCCCCGGCCGCACCCTGCTCGACCGGGCCGAGGCCGCAGGGCGGGCGGTCGTCAGCGTCGGCAAGATCGGCGACATCTTCGCCCACCGCGCCACCGGCCGCGAGATCAAGCCGGGCGCCAACGCGGCCTGCCTGAAGGCCGGGCTCGACGCCCTGAGCGACCTGCCCGAGGGTGGCCTGATCTTCGTCAATCTCGTGGATTTCGACACGGAGCACGGCCACCGCCGGGACGTGCCGGGCTACGCCGCCGAGCTGGAGGCGTTCGACGCCCGCGTTCCCGCAATCCTGGCAGCGCTTAAACCCGGCGACCTCGCAGTGATCACCGCCGACCACGGCAACGATCCGACCTGGATGGGGACCGACCATACCCGCGAGCAGGTACCGGTCCTGGCCTTCGGCCCCGGCATCGCCCCCCGGGCGATCGGGCGGCGGGACACGTTCGCCGATATCGGCGCCACCCTGGCAGGCCATCTCGGGCTCCCCTGGGATGGTGCCGGCCGCGTATTCCTGTAAGGGGCCGCACCATGCGAGACGACGACGACCGACCGCGCAAGGCTGTGGCCCACGAGATCGGGCAGCCCCTCGACACGCTCTCGCTCTCCGACCTCGACGCCCGCATCACGCTGCTGCGGGAGGAGATCGCCCGGATCGAAGCGGCGCGGGCAGCCAAGCAAGCGGCGCAGGGCGCGGCCGACGCCTTTTTCAAGCGAGGCTGACGCTTTGGACCGAACCGAAACGCTGGCCGCCCTGCGGCGGGGCGACTTGGCGGGTGCGCGGGAACTGCGGCTGACCGACGGGCTGGCCGACTTTCCCCGCGAGATCTTCGGCCTCGCCGACACCCTGGAGGTACTGGATCTCGGCCGGGGCGGCTTCACCGACCTGCCCGCCGATCTCGGCCGCCTGAACCGCCTGCGGGTCCTGTTCGCCTCCGGCAACCGGTTCGAGCGCCTGCCGCCGGTCCTGGGCGATTGCCCGACGCTGAGCCAGCTCGGCTTCCGCGGCTGCGGCATCCGGGCGGTGCCGGTAGAGTCGCTGCCGCGCGACCTGCGCTGGCTCACCCTTACCGACAACGCGATCGAGACCTTGCCGGACGCCCTCGGCGAGCGCCCGCTGCTGCAGAAGTTGATGCTGGCGGGCAACCGGATCGCGCATCTGCCCGGCGGTCTCGCAGGCGCGGACAATCTCGAACTGATCCGTCTGTCCTGCAACCGGCTCGACACCCTGCCACCCTGGCTCGCCCGCCTGCCGCGCCTCGCCTGGATCGCTTATGCGGGCAATCCCGCCGAGCCCGTATCGGAGCCGACGGCGTCGACGCCGGTGCCGTGGTCGGCGCTGCAGATCGGCGCGTTGCTCGGGGAGGGGGCCTCGGGCCGGGTCCACCAGGCGATCTGGCGTGGGTCATCCGGTCTGGAGGCGGTGGCGCTCAAGCTGTTCAAGGGCACGATGAGCAGCGACGGCCTGCCGGAGCGCGAGATGGAGGCCTGCCTCGCCGCCGGCACCCATCCGGCGCTCACCGGTGCGCTCGGCCGGCTCGTGAACCATCCTGACGGAGCGCAAGGACTGTTGCTCCGGCTGCTGCCGGCGCATTGGCGCGCGCTGGCCGGCCCGCCGAGCCTCGCGAGTTGCAGCCGCGATGTCTACGATCCCGCCCTGCGGCTCGACACCGGACAGGCCCTGACGATCGCCCGCGCCGTGGCGGAGGCGGTGGCCCACCTGCATGGGCGCGGCCTGCTGCACGGCGACGTCTACGCCCACAACACGCTCTGGGATGCCGAGACCGGCGCAGCCGTGCTCAGCGATTTCGGCGCGGCCTCGGCGCTGCCGACAGGAGACGCGGGCGCAGCGCTGGCGCAGGTCGAGGTGCGGGCGGTGGGTATTCTGCTCGACGAGTTGCTCGACCGCTGCGACGCGGCGCCGGACGGGCTGCAGGCTCTGACAGATGCGTGCCTGCAGTCCGATCCGGTGCAGCGGCCCCGCTTGGAAGACGTGGCCGCCGCAATCGGACGGATTGCGGAATAACACGCCAAAAATCTCGCGTCCGGGAAGATCTTCCATTGCACGCAGCACCATTGAGGGGTGATCTCCACCATCCTCGAACGTGACCGTGGCGACATTCATGAACAATTTCGGCATCGCGTCCTTAGGAACTGTTCCAGAAACTCTTCTGATCCCGCTTGCCGCCAGGATGATCGCACCCGATCGGCATCCGGATCTTCAGTTCCGGGACGGCGAAGCGGCGCGCATCGGAACGGCACTCGGCTTTGATCCGGCGCGTTTTGCCGACGACACCGGAAGCATGCGCGGGTCGGTGATCCGCGCCCAGTGGTTCGACCGGATTGCGGGCGCCTTCATCGCGGCGCACCCCACCGGCCTGTGCGTCAGCATCGGCTCGGGGCTGGACGACCGCCCGGCGCGCATCCGGTTGCCCGCCACGGTGGACTGGATCGACGCGGATTTCGCCGAGGTCGTCCGTCTCCGCGAGGCCCTGATATCCCGGCGCGACAATGTCCGGATCATCACCGTCTCGAAAACGGAGCCGCTTGCCTGGATCGATGGGATCGGTTGGCAGCCCGGTCGACCAGCCCTGGTGCTGGCGGAAGGCGTCTTCATGTATCTCGCACCGGCTACGGGCGAAGATTTGCTCCGCAGGCTCGTCGACCGCGCCGCGGAAAGCGGCGCCCCGCTCGAATTGGCCGCCGATTTCGCATCGCCCGTCATGGTGCGGCAATCGCGGCGAAATCCGAGCCTCGCCAAGACCAGGGCGTCGTTCCACTGGGCGATGGCGCGGCCGGGGGCCGTGGAAGCGATTGCGCCCGGTCTAACTCTGGTCGAGCATGTCGATATCGCCAAGCGCTGTGGCACGCTGGCTTGGACCATGGCGCGTCTGCACCAGCTCGTGACCGGCCGGCCGGTCTATTTTTGCGGACATTACCGCTATCGACCTTGTGGAACCCCGATGACGGGACCACCGACCGACAGCGCGTAAACAGCATTCAGATCCGTCGGTCGGGACAGAAATCCCGCACTGTCTGTAATCGACTTCAAGCATCTGATAAAATGCCCGGTCGCTGGGCTTTCTCCCCCGGTATGCGACGGTACCGAGGAAGTTCCGCGTGAGGCTCTTCGCGGGGCGTCCAGAGCCCATCTCATACGGGATCGGCGATCACGCGTCCGGGGCTGCAACGATGACTGGGGTCTCTGGCCTGAGTTCCCGGGATACGTACCAACTGTCCCATTGCGAGAATTGGCGGAAAACCCGGATATATCCGTTCGCCGCAAGAAGTTCGTCGATCAAGACTTCATTCTTCGGATTGTTTTCTACGGATATGACATTGAACTTACGACTAAAACTGAAAGCCGACAGAATGTCGAGCTCGCTGCCTTCCGTATCGATCGATAGATAGTCGATGCGCTGCGGAGCCCTGTGCTCATCAAGCAGATCGTCCAAGGAGATGGTTTCGATTTCGATCCGTTGGCCACGGCTGCGCGTTTCGGCAAAATGATCGGCATCGGCATAGCGGGCAATACCGCTCAATTCAGGATCTGTATCGTTGGTCGCGATGAATGTCACCGTTTCCCGCGACTTCGAAGACACGCATCGATACTCGATTGCCGCGTCCCGTTCAGCCACCAAAGCGGAATGCCAGATCGGATTCGGTTCCGCCAGAATACCCTTCCAGCCAAGCGTCTTTTCGAGCAGCCACGTGTTACTATTTTTGATGCCGTTCGTCGCCCCGAATTCTACAAAATAACCATCCGTCTTCTCTCCAAGCTCAAAACAAACCCAGAGATCCTGCAAGATCTGAGATCTCGAACGAGCCCTGCGCGCCAGACAATACCCCAGAAACGCAGCATTGCGGTTCAATATGAGACTTCTCACTTCTTTTCTATTGAGGCGCAAAGCATTGAATAAAATTTTCTGAACAGATGCCTTGTCAAAAATCTAATTGAAAAAACCAGCAGCGCTCGACAATATCAATTCTTTTAACAACATCACCAGCCGATCCAGATACATCCATTCGCGATAATAAATAAATATTTTTTGAAGTAAGTCAAGAACAAGGCATCAATGCTTGCACAGCTGGAAGCCCGTTCTGGCCTGCCTGAGTCGGCGGATGAGTTCGCTGCATTGAAACGTTCAGGTCCGTCAAGTCATCGTAGGGCGCAGCGTTCAGGAAAGGCGTCTCGGGCCCTAAATCGAGGGCAGAGTAATCGACCTGCATCATCAGCGCTTCGAGCCGAGGGCCACGCTCCTCAGCAGCCCGGGTCCAACCGGATAGAGCGCAGCGGGTTCGTCATTATCGCGCAGGCCCCGTTCCCGGATCAATCGCCGGCAACTCGTTCGCCGGCAGGCCCGTTCCGGCCTGCGCCTGGGCGCCACCGCCGACGCCGCGGGCGCGGTTAGCGAGCGTCACGGTTAGGCGTTCGGCGGTATCGGGCTGCATCACTGCCAGAACCTCGGCCATCTTGCGCGGGTTCATGGCCAAGACGATCGGCACCAGCACGTCATGGCCGAGGCGGTCGAACACCCGGGCGGCGTCCTTCGGCTTCATCGACTCGTACATCGTGACGATGTTCTTCAGCCCCTGCTTCTCGGCCTCCTCGCGGGCCTTGGCAGCCGCATCGACCTTCTCCTCTGCCTGCTTGAGATCGCCCAAGCCAGTCTCAAGCTTGCGCTCGGCCTCGTTGAGCATTTTCTCGCGCAACTCGAGTTCGTCGTTCTTCTGGCGCAGGGCGTCACGACGGGCGCCGAGCTTCTCGAGAAGCGCACGTTCCGTAGGGGAGCCGGATGCGGCCTTAGCTGGCTCGGGTGCGGGCATCTCCGGCGGCTTCTCGGAAGGCGCCGCCGGCGGCTCCTCCTTGGCACCGACCGAGCCGGTCGTGACGGGATCGGGTGGTTCGTAGCCCGTGCGCGCCCGGGCCACCGCGCGGCCGTATTCCGGCAGGGTCCCGACGCCCGGCAGGCCGACCTGCGCCAGGGTAAGCAGCTTGAGCAACAGAAGGCCGCCGGCCGCGATCGCCACGGCATCGATCAGGCGCAGCCGCATGGGCTGCACCGGCTTCAGACGTGAGCGGCGCAGGGCCGTCGTACCCTGGCGCGGTGGCTTCGGGGTCGGCTTAGCCGCAGGCGGGATCTTTGGAGCCGGGACGCCGGTCACGCGGCGCGCGCCCGCACGCGAGCCAGGGCGCGCTCGCTCATCGCCAGAGCGGCCGCAGCGGCGGCGCCGAGACGCTCGCCGTTCGGGCTCGTAGGCTCGGTCCGGCGCACCTCCGGCTCGGGCGCAGTCCGCGGAGCGGGCGACGGCTCGGCCCGGACCGGTACGGTCCGCATCTGCGCCACAATCGCGCCAATCCGCATCACCACAGTCTCACCGGCCTCAACCTGTGCAGCCAGTTCGGCGGAGCGGGTTGTGGCGGCCTCAATCCGTGTGGTGAGGGTACGGTCACTGTCGTCGATTGCCGAGCGCAGCCCTGCGATAGCGCGCTCGGCTGTGCCGGTCGCCACCATCAGGTCTCCGATAGTCTGACGCAACGCCGCCTCGTCACCCTTGAGCTGGCTGATCCGGCGCGACAGCCGCAGACACGTGACGATCGTGGCCGCCAATAAGACCGCGACCAGGATGTCGGCGGCGAGCGTGACGAAGAGGCTCATGGTTTGCACCGCGCGCTAAACATCGGAATGACTGTTCATTGAGGCCTCGTAGGCCTGGATGGTCGTGCGCGATCGGCGCAGGGGCCGCGTAACCTGAACGGCGATATTGCCGTCGACCTGGCCGATCCGCCCCTGGGTCAGGGCCCAGTCGCCGCAGCGCACCGCGATCAGGTCCGAGGGCTTGGCGTCGAACATCAGGGTGTCGCCGACCTTGAGACGCATCACCTGCTTGAGCGGCAGCATCATCTCGTGGAGCACCGCCTCCATGGTGACGTCGGCCTGCCAGATTTCGGTAGCGAGGTGCCCCTCCCAGACATGGTCGCGGCCGAGCTTCTCACCCATGAAGCTCTGGGTCAGCAGTTCCCGGATCGGCTCGATGGTCGCGTAGGGAAACAGGATCTGCAGCATGCCGCCGCGCCCATCGACGTCGAGGCGCAGGCTGATCAGGATCGCGGCGTTGCCCGGCCGGGTGATGGTGGCGAAGCGGGGGTTGGTCTCGATCCGGTCGATGCCGAAGGTCACGGGTGAGAGCGGCTGAAACGACTGCTCCAGGTCGCCCAAAATGATCTCGACGAGGCGGCGCACCAGCGTCATCTCGATCGACGTGAACGGCCGACCGTCGAGGCGGCTCGACGAGCCGCCGCGCTTACCCCCGAGCAGCAGATCGAAGGTCGCGTAGGCGAGGTTCGAATCGACCGTGACGAGGCCCGAATTCTCCCATTGCTCGGCCCGGAACACGCCCAGCAGGGTCGGCAGCGGGATCGCGTTGAGATAGTCGCCGAACCGGACCGAGGTGATGTTGTCCAGCGTCACCTCGACGTTGTCCTGGAACAGGTTGCGCAGGGAGGTCGACAGCAACCGGATCATCCGGTCGAAGACGATCTCCAGCATCGGCAGGCGTTCGTACTGGACGACGCCCGAATCGACGATGGCCTGAACGCCCCCGGCCCCTGAGGCCGAGAGTTCGCGCATGGAGAAGCCGAGGACGCCGTCGATCTCGTCCTGGTTCAGCACGCGGTCGTTGCCGGCGAGTTCGGGGAGGTTGTCGCTCTCCCCGTCCTCGATCATCGTCGCCCATTCGGCGGCGACGTCTCCGGCGTTGCGCGTGGTGCCCTGCTCAGCGAGCGCCGCGCCCCATTCCTCGGCAAGCGACGTGTCGCCGCCCTCGGCGCCCTGTTCCAGGAGGGCGGCCGACCAATCGTCTTCGGGGAGCTCGTCCTCGGGTTCCATCAGGCGCGTCCGCTCTTGGCCTGGCTCTTGAAGACCGTCAGGGTCATCCGGTGGATCACTGGACGATCACGTCCTTGAACAGCACCGCCTCGACCTTGGCGGGGTAGACGGCGACGTTGACCCGCCGCAGCAGCTCCTCGCGCAGCCGGTAGAGGCCGACCGAGCCGGTGAGGTCGCTCACGCGCAGCTCGCGCATGTAGACCTGAAGGGTGTCCTCGATGCGCGGCATCAGGGGCTTCACCTCGTCCTCGACCCCGGCATCCTTGAGCTCCAGGGCGAGCCGCAGCTTGGCGTACTTCGCCTTCTCCTGCGGCATGTCGGGACTTAAGTTCAGCAGCATCTCGCGCAGCTCAACGAACACGATCGGCCTCTTGCCGTCGGGACCGACGCCCTTGGCGGCGTCCCCATGCCCGCCACCGTGACCGCCCCCGGCGGCCGCCTCCTTGCCTTCGGCGTTACCGCCTTGGCCCATCATCATGAAGGCGCCGCCACCGCCGACCACCAGCAGGGCGGCGGCGGCTCCGATGATCACGAGCTTCTTCTTGCCCTTGGGGGCGGCGTCGGCACCGGCCTCGCCGTCTTCGGCGGCCTTCTTGGGCTTCTTGGCCATGGGAAATAATGCTCTATCGCGGATATCCGCGTGCCGGGTATGCTCGGATATCGAAGCATTACGGTTAACGTGTCGTTAAGCGGGCAAATCCTGCCGGGCCAGGATTGCCGCCACGCAGCTCCAGCCTGTCGACGGCGTTACCGGACCCGCACCCAACCCATTACAATTGAAAGAAAAATCTAGGTCCTCGCCGTTGGCACAGCGGATGCTGAATGGATCGTTGCCGCCACCGCGGCACGCGAGTGTCAGAGTCCACGATGCAGAATGCCCTCTTCGTCGGCGTGTCGAGCCAGATGGCGCTCCAGCGCGAGCTGGACGTGATCTCCAACAACATGGCGAACGTATCGACCAGCGGCTTCAAAGGCCGGAGCACGCGCTTCCAGGAATACCTGATGCCAGTGGCGAGCGCGGATTCGTTCGCCCGGCCCGACCGGCGCCTCTCCTACGTCATCGACCAGGGCACCACCCTGGATCTGGGGCAGGGTCCGATCGAGCAGACCGGCAACCCGCTCAACGTCGCCGTCAAGGGCTCGGCGTTCATCGCGGTCCAGTCGCCCCAGGGCGAGCGCTACACCCGCAACGGCGCCTTCGAGGTCGACCCGACCGGCGCCCTCGTGACCAGCGACGGCTACAAGGTGGCGGGCGACGGCGGGCCGATCACCATCAACCCGCAGGAGACCGGCCTGACGATCGGGACCGACGGCACCGTGTCGACCAATCTCGGCATCCGCGGCAAGATCAAGCTCGTCACCTTCGCCAACCCGCAGCGGCTCACCAACGAGGGCGGCAACCTCTACGCCTCCCCGGAGCCCGCGCGCCCGGCCGGGCTCGAGGGCCGCGTGGAATCCGGTGCGCTCGAGCGCTCGAACGTGCGGCCCGTCATCGAGATGACCCGGCTGATGGACGTGAACCGCTCCTACGCCATGGTGTCGAGCATGATCAGCCGCCTCGACGACCTGCGAGGCACGGCGATCCGCCGCCTCGCCGACGTCGCGTAAGGAGGGCTCGACCGATGCGCGCCCTCTACTCAGCCGCCACCGGGATGGCGGCACAGGAACTGAACGTCCAGGTCATCTCCAACAACATCGCGAACCTGCGCACCACCGGCTACAAGCGCCAGCAGGTCCACTTCCAGGATCTGCTCTACCAGAACCTGCGCCGGGCCGGCTCCTCGACGTCCGAGCAGAACACCCAGCTCCCCGCCGGCCTCGCGCTCGGCTCGGGCGTGAAGACCACCTCGACCGCCCGCGTCATGTCGCAGGGCACGCTGAGCTCGACCGAGAAGGATTACGACGTCGCGGTCCGCGGGGAGGGCTTCTTCCGGGTCACGCTGCCGGACGGCCGGACCGCCTATTCCCGAGACGGCTCCTTCGACCTGTCGGCCACGGGCCAGCTTGTCACCCGCGACGGATACCTGCTCGATCCGGCGATCACCGTGCCGCAGACCGCGACCGCGGTGACGATCAGCGCCACCGGTGCCGTCCAGGCGACGCTGCCCGGGCAGACCGCGCCGCAGGCGCTCGGGCAGTTCCAGCTGTCGCGCTTCGTCAACAAGGTCGGCCTCGAATCGATCGGCGACAACCTGTTCATCGAGACCGCGGCCTCGGGGCCGGCGATCAGCGGCCTGCCGGGAGCGGAAGGGTTCGGTAACCTTCAGCAGAGTTATTTGGAAGAGGCGAACGTCAACGCCGTCACCGAGATCTCGTCCCTGATCGCCGCCCAACGTGCCTACGAGATGAACTCGAAGGTCGTGACCGCCGCCGATCAGATGCTCTCCACCACCTCGCAGATGTTCCGCAGCTGACCGCGCGTCCTGCCATCATTTCAGGTCTCCGCTCATGTATGCTGGCCTCCATCCCGACACGGCCTTCGCCGATCTGCCCCTTGTCAGCACGGCGGCGGACGAGAGCGATCTCAGCCCGATCGTCCGACGAGCCCGCCCGCGGGTGGCCGCCCCCGGCGCCGCGGTGCTGCTGCGCGCGGCGCTCGCTTTCATGACCTTCGCGGCCATCGGCGCGCTGGCGATCCCCGCCATGGCCGAGCCCGGTGCGCAGCAGGCCCAGACGCAGAAGGCCCAGCCGCGGCTGCGCGGCGACGTGACGGCACGGGGCGATGTTCTGGCCCTGGCCGACCTCATCGAGGGCGCACCCGACTCGCTGGCCGCCCGACCTCTGTTCCGCTCGCCGGCTTTGGGCGCCACCGGGACGATCCAGACTCGCCGCATCGCCGATGCGGCCGCCGCCCTGGGCATTACCGGACTGGAAACCGGGGGCCGGATGCAGATCGCCGTGCAGCGCGCCGCCCGGCGCCTGGGGCCGCCGGATCTGGAGGCGGCACTCAAGCGCGGCCTGGAATCCGGCTACGGCCTCGATCCAAGCAGCGTCGCTGTTCGCTTCGACGGCGACGGCCCGACCCTGCTGGCGCCCATCGACCTCGCCGGTCAGGCCACCGCCCTCGACCTGACCTACGATCCGCGCTCGCGCCGGGTCTCGGGCCTCGTGAGCCTGGGCGAGCGGCAGGCCTCGCTGCGGGTCTCGGGCGTCGTGATCGAGCTGCGTGAGGTTGCGGTGCTGACCCGGGCGCTCAACCGCGGCGACCCGGTGCGCGAAGGCGACCTGGTCGTCGAGCGCCGCCCCCGCGAGGCGGTCGCGAGCGACGCGCAGCTCGGCGGCGCCACGGTCGTGGGCGAAGTCGCCCAGCACCCGCTCCCGGCCGGCACGGTGCTGCGGGTTTCCGACACCGCCCTGCCGGAGCTCGTCGCCCGGGGCGAGAGCGTGACCATCGTGTACGAGACCGCCAGCGTCAGCCTGTCGATGCGCGGCCTCGCCAACGAAGCTGGCCGTATGGGCGCCGTCGTCAACGTCGTGAACGTCGCCTCGAAGAAGGTCCTCCAGGCCACCGTGATCGGACCGGGCCGGGTCTCGGTCGGTCCCGGCCCGGTGGCCCAGCAGAGCGCCGGCACCCCGCAAGTCCAGGCGACGGCGTCCCTGCGCTGATCGCCCTTATCGATGCGTCAACGAGTTTCCCCGATGGCCAGTCGCCTTGTCCTGAACCCGCTCGTTGCCGCGCTCATCGCCGGCGCGCTGGGCGCCTGCAACACCGCCGACCGGCTGTCCCAGGTCGGCGCGACCCCGGCCCTGTCGGCGATCGAGGATCCCACGACCCAGCCCGGCTACAAGCCGGTCCGGATGCCGATGCCCGACGTGCAGCCGGTCTCCTACGCACCGAACTCGCTTTGGCGCACCGGCTCCCGAGCATTCTTCAAGGACCAGCGGGCCGCCCGGCTCGGCGATCTCCTGACCGTGAAGGTCAACGTCACCGATCAAGCCAACATCAGCAACGAGACCAAACGGTCCCGGGCCAATACAGAGAGCTTCGGCCTGCCGAATGCGCTTGGGTTGGAGAACAACGCGCTGGGCAAATCCTTCGGTGTCGGCAGCACGGCTCTGCTGGCCGCGACCTCGGCGACCGCCAATGACGGCGCCGGCTCTGTTCAGCGCGCCGAGACCGTGACGACCAATGTCGCCGCGGTGGTCACCCAGGTCCTGCCCAACGGCAACCTCGTGGTCGAGGGCAAGCAGGAGATCCGGGTGAACTTCGAGGTCCGCGAGATGGTGGTGGCCGGCGTCGTCCGGCCAGAGGATATCGAATCCGACAACACCATCGACTCGACCAAGATCGCCCAGGCCCGGATCGCCTATGGCGGCCGCGGCCAGATCACCGACGTGCAGCAACCCCGTTACGGCCAGCAGATCGTGGATATCCTGCTGCCGTTCTGAGGTGCGTCAGTTCGGCTCCTCCGGCTCCGGTCCACGAGTCACATCGAGACCGGAGGCAGCACCAGCCGGAGGGCCGACCTTCACCGGTGTGCCGGTGCGGGCGGATTCGTAGATCGCCTCCATCAGTACCTGGTCCTGCAGCCCCTCCTCGCCGGGGGTGCGGGGGCGCAGGTTCTCCTGGATGCACCGGGAGAAATGGTCCATCTCAAGGGCGAACTGGTTCTTCGGGCTCAGAACCTTCTCGTCGCGGGCGACGGACTTGCCGTCGCGGTGGGAGATGAACAGGCGCTGGCCCTCGTACGCGAAGGCGTTCTGCAGATCGACCGCGGCGTTGCCGGTGTGCAGCGTCAGGCTGCGCGCCTCGTAGACGCCGTAGCTCGACAGGCATTGCGCGATCACGCCGGACGGGAAGTGCATCGTGAAGCTCACCGTCTCCTCGACCTCGCGGAACTTCGGATCGTCGGGCGGCGAATGGATCTGGGCCTGGATCAGGTCCGGCTCCTCGCCGAGGACCGCCCGGGTTGTGTTGAGGCAGTAGAGCCCGATATCCGGCAGGGAGCCGCCGCCCGCGAGCGCCTTCTTGAGCCGCCACTGCTCCGGCAGCCCGGTGGTCTGGCCGTTAAAGGCCTGGATCATCCGCGGGCGCCCGAACTCGCCCGAGCGGGCGAGCTTGATCACCGCGCGGTTGTGCGGCTCGTACTGACAGCGATAGGCAATCATCAGCTTGACGTTGGCCTGGTCACAGGCCGCGATCATGTCGCGACACTCCTGCGACGCCACCGCCATCGGCTTCTCGCACAGCACCTGCTTGCCACCTGCCGCCGCGGCCAGGACGTTCTCCCGGTGCACGCTGTTGGGCGTCACGATGTAAACCGCCTGGACTGCGGGATTGGCCTTGAGCCGATCCCACTCGTCGTAGCCGTAGACGGCATCATCCGGCAGGCCGTATTGCCGAGCTACGAGCCTGGCCTTGTCGGGGGTGCCCGACATCACCGCGGCGAGACGCGAACGCTTGGCTGCTCCGAACGCCGGAAGGATCTCGTCGAGGCTCAGACGCCCGAGGCCGACCACGCAGTAGCCGATGCGCTGACCCGGGGGCTGGGGCGCCGGGCTTGGCGCCGGCGGGCGATCGGCCTGACCTCGCCAGTTCGGAAACATCACGCGCCCGCCTTGGACCGCGCCGGTATCAGCCGGAACCGCGGGACCGGGCTGGGCCGCCTGGGCCACCTGGGCCGCGCCGCCGAGGCTGGCACCGGCCAATGCGCCCCCGGCCGCCAAGAGATTGCGTCGTGAGAGTCGGATGTCGTCCGCCATGAGCCTCGCCGTTCCGCTGAATCCGGGTCACGGCGCCGAATCGCCACGCCGTCGGGCGAGCGTCCGATATCGCTCCTGTCCCCTCAGTGAACGCAGTCCAGCATCCGGTCGTTTCCACCAAGAAGCGCGGCGCGCAGACGCGTGACTTCGGCTTCGCGATCGGCGAGCCGGCGGACGATCGCTTCCGGCGTGTTTGCCGCCCGCGTCGCCTCGAAACCGATGCCGATCACGGTGGCGGTCCGCCAAGCCACGAAGGCCCGCCGGATCTCATTGCGAGAGGGTATGAATAGATCGAAGCAGTCCGGTAGCGTGGCCGTGGGCGGGACACCGAGTTTCGCACCACCGAGCGAGACGTCGCGCACCACGCAATCGATTTCCGGCAGAAAGGCGGCGACCCGGACACGTCCGCCGAAACAGACGCGGCGGCGGGCGGTTTGACGACGCTCGGTCACGATCGCTGTCCTCAGGCTATAGGTCGCTTCGATCAATCGCTCGACAACCTCATTCGAGCCTAGATGGTGCTGTTAGGTCCACCTTAACCTTCGGTTTACCTTAATCGAGTGGTCAGGCTGGGGGCGGCGGATCCGGTGCCTCGACTTCGCCGCGACGCTGGAGCTGGAGGGCGACGAACCAGCACAGAGAGGCCCAGGCCGCACCGATGCACCAACCGGCCACCACGTCGCTCGGCCAGTGCACGCCGAGATAGATTCTGCTGAGCCCGACCAGCAGGGTGAGGCCAACACCAAGTCCGAGCACCAGAGCCTTCGCGCGCCGGTTGCGGTCGATCCGGGCGACCAGCGTCGCCAGGGTCAGGTAGGCAATCGCCGACATCGTGGCATGGCCGCTGGGGAAGCTCGCGGTGAACACCTCCATACCGTGGGGCACGAGATCCGGCCGCGGTCGTTGGTAGAAGAGCTTCAGCACCGTCGAAACCAGTTCGCCGCCGCCCACCGCGGCGAGTACGAATACGCCAATCCGACGCCTCCCGGACACCGCCAGGTAGGCCGCCACCGCGCAGGTCAGGAACAGCACTGTGAAGACGCTGCCGAGCCCGGTGATGTCGCGCATCGTCTCCTCGAGCCAGGGCGGCCCGATCGGGTCGGAGAGATCGGCCGGGTTGCGCAGGGCGAGCAGGATCTTGCGGTCGAGCGCGGCGGTCGAGCCCTCGCCGACCTCGTGAGCGAGATAGAAAAAGCCGTAGCTGAGGATGCTGACGCCCAGGAGGGCGACCAACGGACCGACTTCGTTCAACCGCAGGCGCAGCCAGACGGCCATTGCCCGCCCGGTGAGCGGATTGTGCTGCAAGCCACCCGGCGCCCTCATGGCGCTCTCTCCCCAGTCAGCGTGAGAACCATCAGGCATTCTCCCCGAAGGTCAGCGTAGCGACGGCCTCCCAGGGGCCGCCCAGATAGCGCCACAGCCGGGTAGCCGGCGCCGTGAAGTGGAACGGCGTGAACCCGGTGGCCAAATCGGCGTGGAGCGCACGCGCCTTGTCGGGGGCAACCTTGTTCTGCACCGTCACGTGGGGGCGCCAGCCCTGCTGATCCTGCGGGGTGAGGAAGGGCTCGAAGGTCTTGGCGAGCCGAGCCCGGAAGTTCGACAGCGAAGAGGAATCCAGGACGTAGGCGACACCCCGCCCTGTGAAGCGCAAGCCCGTGACGGCGACCTCCGGGGCCGGCACCGTGCGGGCCAGGGTCGTCACGGCTTCGATCACGCCGCGCTCCCGATCCCCCGGCAGATGGTGGAACAGGGTCGCGTGGGCCGGGATGAAGTTCAGCGCCTCGGGAAAGTGGCGCCGCCGCTCGCCATCGAAGCGGGCGAAGGTCGGCTCGTCGAAAGCGAGGGTCAGGATCAGGGGGGCCGCGTCATGCATGCAGGGCGACATGGCGCCTGAACCCACTCAGGTCCAGTACAGCACCCGCGCAGCCGGCAGATCGCGGGCCAGGCAATCCGCGAGATGCGTGCGCATTGCCTGCATCAACGGCTTCGGGAAGACATGTTTTACCGTACCGAACTTGGTGCGCTTCTCGACGCGGTCAGCTTCGTCCAGGGGCAGGTCCGAGCCGGGATACCAGGCACGCAAGACCGTCTTCGAGATCGGCGTGAACCGATGGGTGATGAGCTCTGCGGTGAGGTCCAGATCGGGGATCCCGGCGAGCGCGTCGGCGGCGTCGCGGATCAGGCCGGCATAGGCGGCCTCCCAACCGGCAACCGGAATGATCGGCGCGATGGTCAGCCCCACCGGATATCCGGCCCGCGCCATCGCTCCCATCGCAGAGAGACGCGCGTCGAGCGGATCCGTGCCGCCCTCGTAACGGGCGGCCGGCCGGGCGTTGACCGAGAAGCGGATGCGCGTGCGCCGGTTGTGCGGCAGGTCAAGGAGCGGCGCGACGGCGGCGAACTTCGTGGTGAAGCGCAGTTGCACAGGCGCGTCCCAGGCGCCGAAATGCCGGATCGCTGCCGAGAGGGAGCCGGTGAGGTGCTCGATCCCCAGCGGGTCGGTGTAGCAAGAGGCCTCGAAGGTCGTGCCTTCATGCGCACGCTCGACCGAAGCCGAGGTCACGGCGCCCTGGCCGGCATAGGCGGCAAGGTTGTCCAGGATCGCGTCGAGATTGGCGTAGGCGCGGGTGACCGGAGGACCCTGGAGCGAACCGGCGAGGTAGCAATACTGGCAGTGGGCCGGGCATCCTTCCGCCAGGTCGAAGCGCCAGTCGGCCGAGGGCGGAATCGGCTGGAGCCTGAGCTTGGTCGGCGGCGCCACCGTGATGGCGAGGGTCGCCTTGGCGGCAATGTAGGCCCGGCGCGGATCGGCGTCGCGCAGGCCGGTGAGGCGGTTGGCCGAAAGCCGCTCCACCGGTAGCCCCATCGCCTCGGCGCGCGCCACCATAGCCCGCCCATGCGCGAAATCCAGCGCGGCCGGGGTCACCAGAACCCGGCGGGGATGCCACAGCCGACCCGGACGGGGCCGTTCCGAATCGGGGCGTTCGGTCGGCAGGGCGGGCATCAGGGCTGGGGACGACGACATGCTTGTCGAACGCAGGCCCTCCGCGTCGGGTCCGCCCCAAGTGTCCGGGTGCGGTGCGGCCGAAGCGCTCGCCGCCGTCGCGGGGCTGGTTCAGCTCAGGCGAGCGTCCGACGCCCGCAGCTCGGAGCCGTTCCCGATTGCAAGCGGATCCGGAACAGATCTAAAGCACCGCCATGGCTGCAGGCAGGGAGAGCGTACATGTCGGCCGCAACGGATGGCTGTTCCTCATCGGCGGCAGCAACCGCGTCATGGACCGCTACCGGGGCGGGCTGCGGCACTGGCTGCTCCTGCGCGGCTGGACGCGGCTGATCGAAGCCCGGGCGCGCCGCGCCGAAAGCCTCGGGATCCGCTGCCTGCACGTGATCGTGCCGGAGAAGCTGTCCGTCTACGATAACAAGGTCGAGGGGCTGCGCTACGCCCCGGCCAAGGCCTCGACCCGGCGCCTCGCCCGGCGCCTCGCCCGGCACCCGGCTTATCTCGATCTCCTCGCGCCCCTCCGCGCGGGTCGCGACGGCCCGACGCCGCTGTATCTGCGGACCGACACGCACTGGACCATCCAGGGTTGCCTCTTGGCCTATCGCGAAATCATGCGTGCCCTCGGGGCGATCCCGCCGGCCGATATCGGGGCGCGGCCACAGATCGTCTCAGAGGCGATCATGGATCTCGGCGAGAAGCTCCGGGAGCGGCCACGGGAGCAGCTGGATCGGCTCATGCTGCAGCGCGACGCGAAACGGGTCGAGGTCGGCTCGATGCTCGCCGCCTACGAGGCGCAGGGGCGTGACCGGGAGGCGCATGTCGGCGCCCATGTCGTTTACCGGAACGAGACGGACGGCGCTGATCCAAGGCGCCTCGTCCTATTCGGCGATTCCTGCGCGCATTTCGACCCGTTCCTGCTGACCGGGCTGCTGGCCGAGAGCTTTCGCGAGGTCCACTTCGTCTGGTCAGCGAGCCTGGATTGGCACTACATCGAGCGCGTGCGTCCCGACATCCTGCTGTTCGAGATCGCCGAGCGCTTCCTGGCCCGGCTCCCGAAGGACGATTTCGACGTGGCGGTGGCGGGCCAGCGCGGAACCAGCGGGCGCGTGGCGCAGATGAAAGCTGCTCCCGCTCAGTAGATCGCTGGATCCAGGCGCGCGAACTCGGTCACGCTCGCAGCCTGGTACTTGGCGAAGGATTCCGGCGCGCAAGCGATGCCGATCATCAGGAGGAGTAGCGTCGCCACGCAGGCCAGCGTCGCTGTGACGAGGTCCGCGTGCCGCCGGAGGGTGTGGATGATCAGGCACCCCAGGGTGAACAGGGCCGCCTCTGCGACGGGCACCAGCGCGAACGACATCTTCCAGCTCCATCCAGTCTCCCGCCGGGCCAAAGCCTTCGCGAGTACGCACCGGCAGGCGGGGGTCGCCTAGATGGCTGATTATGCTGCACCGCAATAGAAGGGGCCGCGCAAACCAGCGTTGCACGGGGCTCTTGAGCGCAGCGCACCAGGGATTGATCGTCCCACGCATGGCCCTTTCCCCGCGGCGCTAGCCTCCCATCTGGCCTCAATCGCCATTTGCAACAGGATACGACCATGGGCCTCCTCGTCGACGGCGTCTGGCGCGACCAGTGGTACGACACTGCCTCGACCGGCGGTCGGTTCGAGCGGAAGGCTTCGTCCTTCCGCAACTGGGTGACTGCGGACGGCGCGCCGGGCCCCTCGGGGGAGGGCGGCTACAAAGCCGAGCCAGGGCGCTACCACCTCTATGTCTCACTGGCCTGCCCCTGGGCCCACCGCACCTTGATCGGTCGCGTTCTGAAAGGCCTGGAGGAGGCGATCACCGTCTCGGTGGTCGATCCGTATATGGGCTCAGAAGGATGGGTGTTCGGCGACACGCCGGGGGCGACGGCAGACCCGATCCATCAGGCGAGCCGCCTCTACGACGTCTACCGGGCAGCCGACCCGACCTATACCGGCCGAGTCACGGTGCCGGTTCTGTGGGACCGGCACCGCGCCACCATCGTGTCGAACGAATCCGCCGACATCCTGCGGATGCTGAACGGCGCCTTCGGGGGGACAGGGCCGGAACTCTACCCGGAGGACCTGCGCGCCGAGATCGATTCGATCAACGCGCGGGTCTACGACCGGGTGAACAACGGCGTCTACAAAGCCGGCTTCGCCACCGCGCAGGAGGCCTACGCGGCCGCGTTCGAGGCGCTGTTCGCCGAGCTCGACGCCCTGGAGGAACGCCTCGATCGCGGTCGCTATCTCTGCGGCGACAGGCTGACCGAAGCCGATATCCGGCTATTTACAACGCTGGTGCGGTTCGATGCAGTCTATGTCGGGCACTTCAAGTGCAACCGGCGCCGGATCGCCGATTATCCGAACCTGTCGAATTATCTGCGCGACCTCTATGCGCTTCCCGGCGTCGCCCCGACCGTGAACCTCACCCACATCAAGCGCCACTATTACGAGAGCCACCCGACCATCAATCCGACCGGGATCGTGCCGTTGGGACCGGATCTGGACTTCTCCGCTCCGAACGACAGGGCCCTCCGCTTCGGCTAGCGCTCGACGTCCCGGACGAATAGGCACGCCCGGCTCGACAGGAAGCCGCCCGAGCCTAGTTCGACGGCAAACGGAGGAGACCCGGCCCACCATGACCATACGCCTGCGCCTTGCGCTGCTCTGCACCCTTCTCAGCCTGCCGAGCGCGGCGCAGGCCCAGGCGGCGCTCAAGCTGGAGGGGGCCTGCGAGAAACTGGTCGTCGACGGACGCGACCTCAGCGCGTCCTGCAGCAACGTGCTGGTCAACGCGGTGAGCCGCAACCGCACGAGCTTCGACTTCTCCGCGGCGGACGGCCAGGCGCTGAGCTTCAGCGGCAACGGTGCCCAGCAGGAGGCCACCGAGGAGACCGACCCGCTGCAGCCGATCAACCTCGTGATGGTCGGCAAGGATGGCGCCCCGACCCTGGCGATCGGAGCCTGTCGGTTCTCCACACCGGAGCCGGGCCGCACTGCGATCACCTGCGAGGCGAGCACTTCGGACGGCCATGCCTATGCAGGGACTTTCGTCACCGCCGCGAAGGCTGCGGAGAAGGCAGTTCCTGGGACGCCGGCTCGCTGAGTTTGGGCTGGTCAGAGCGCGTCCGAAGCCCCATCTAAGGCGCTCCACGAAAAAAGTTCCGAAGCCAGGCCAATGCTGAATGACACCCTCGCCGGCGGCGCTGCCCCGGCCGGCGATACCGCTGCCCTGATCAAGGATACGACGACCGCAGGCTTCCGGCAGGATGTCATAGCTGAGTCGATGCATCGGCCTGTCCTGGTCGATTTCTGGGCGCCGTGGTGCGGCCCCTGCAAGCAGCTCACGCCGGTCCTGGAGAAGGTGGTCAAGGCGGCCAAGGGCGCAGTTGCCCTGGTCAAGATGAACATCGACGATCATCCCTCGATCGCCGGCCAGCTCGGCATTCAGTCGATCCCCGCCGTGATCGTCTTCCAGAAGGGCCAGCCAGTCGACGGCTTCATGGGCGCGGTGCCGGAGAGCCAGATCAAGGAGTTGATCGACCGCGTCGCCGGCCCCGCTCAGGATCCGGTCGAGCTGGCGCTCGCCGACGCCGCCGCCCTGATTGAGGAGGGCGACCTCGCGGGCGCCTCCGAGATCTACGCGGCCGTGCTGGAACAGCAGCCCGACAACGTGACGGCGCTCGCCGGCCTGGCGAAAATGCAGCTCGACGCCGGCGAGATCGAGAACGCCAAACGTGTGCTGGCGATGGTCCCGGAGGCGAAGGCCGCCGATCCGGCGCTCGCCGGCATCCGCGCTGCCCTCGAACTCGCCGAGCAGGCGGCCTCGCTGGGCGATCTTGCGGGTTTCCAGCGGGAGATTGAAGCCAACCCGGACGCGCATCAGGCGCGGTTCGACCTCGCCCTGGGCCTCGCCGCCGCGGGCGAGCGGGGTCAGGCAGTCGATCACCTGATCGAGCTGCGCAAGCGCGACAAGGACTGGAACGAGGACGCCGCGCGCAAGCAGCTGCTGCAGTTCTTCGAGGCCTGGGGCGTGATGGATCCCGATACGATCCGGGGACGGCGCAAGCTCTCGGCAATCCTGTTTTCGTGACGCGTCGACGCGCACTGGGACGGATCGTCCGCCCCAGCTTTCGGTCCGGCTTCGGGTCCATCGGGGAAGCGCCATGAGCACCCACGCGAGCTACAAGGGCCCGGCGGATTGCCCCGCCGTCATCCCGGTCTTTCCGCTGCCCGGCGCACTGCTGCTGCCGCGCGGTCAGATGCCCCTCAACATTTTCGAGCCGCGCTACCTGTCGATGATCGACGACGCGATGCGCACGGACCGGATCATCGGGATGATCCAGCCCGATCCCGAAGGCTCGGGCGCGGCCAATCCGAAGCTCTTCCGGGTCGGTTGCGCCGGACGGATCACGCAATATGCCGAGACCGGTGACGGCCGCTACCTGGTTTCGCTGACCGGCATCAGCCGGTTCCGGCTGGAGAGCGAATTGGTCTCGACCAGTACCTACCGCCGTTGTCACGTCTCCTACGACGACTTCGCGGTGGACTTCGAGCCGCGGGCGGGCGAGGAACAGGTCGACCGCGACGGCGTCCTCAAGGCGCTGCGCGACTTCGTGGACTCGAACGACCTGAAAGTGGACTGGGCCGGGATCGACGAGGCGCCCGACGAGGCACTGGTCAACGCCCTCTGCATGATGAGCCCGTTCGGCGTCCGCGAGAAGCAGGCGATGCTGGAGGCCCCCGACCTCAAGACCCGGGCGGAGATCCTGATCGCGGTCACGCAGATGGAACTGGTTCGCGGCTCCGGCCCCGAGCCGACGATGCAATAGGCTGCACGACCAATGACCAACGCTCTCACAACCGCCGTCGAGGCGACGCGCGTGGACCCCAAGCTCCTGGAAATCCTGGTCTGCCCGCTGACCAAGGGCACGCTGGAATACGACTCCGCCCGACAGGAGCTGATCAGCCGTTCCGCCAAGCTCGCCTACCCGATCCGCGACGGCATCCCGATCATGCTGCCGGAAGAGGCACGCCCGCTGACGGATTGAGGGCCGCAAAAAGCCCGATCCAACGATGACGCGCGTCTCCCTCCCCCCTCTGCGGGGGAGGGTGGCCCCCGAAGGGGATCGGGAGAGGGGGGCGACGGTGCGGAACAGAACGTCGCCCGTTATGCTGGTCGCGCCCCATCCTGAACCCGGGTTCCCCTCTCGCGGGACTTCGTCCCGACCCGGCCTAACGGCCGGCCCACTCTCCGCCGCAGAGGTGGGAGGGAGACGCGCCTGGGGTTGGCCTTGGCCACCATCCGGCAGCGATGTGTGAACATCATAGCTTCTACGGGGGAGGAAGAGGCGCATGTGTTGCGCCCCTGTACCCATTCATTGAAGATCCAAACACGAACTTCGAACGGACACCCGCCCGCTCCGCGAATACCGACAAGCAATCGCAAAACGCAGCGTGGCTATTTCCGTCCCATCCGCCCGCAGATCCTGATCTCACCTCAGAAACCACGCGGTCATACTCTCGCCGCTTCTCGCATTCAGCATCGAGTCATCCTCCATCGACGAGTGTGACCCAGCGCGCCATGACGGGCGGCGCGTGCTTTGCTGAAAGAGAATCCTGCATGATCAAGCTGGTCGCCGCCACGGCTCTCGCCGCCGGCCTGTCCTCCATGGTCTCCCTCCCAGCCCAGGCTGAGCCGGGGGCGAACAACGGGACATGGTCGGTGGAGTTGGTGACGGAAAGCGGCCTGTGCAGCGCCCGCTATTCTTACGCGCTGGCGATCCGTGAGGGTCAGGTGCAACTCGTCTCGGGCAGTGCGGGCGCGCGGGTGAGCGGCCATGTCGGCGCTGACGGGAGCGTCGGGCTCGCCGTCACCAATGGGACGGCGAGCGGCACCGGGACCGGCCGGCTTCAGGCCGGGACCGGCTCGGGCACCTGGACGGTCGCGTCCCTGTGCTCCGGCCGCTGGACCGCGCGGCGCCGGGATGACCGTACCGCGCAGACTGACTGATCGCGCTCAGGCGGCTCCGGCGAGCCAGGTCCGCGCTTCGGCGAGACGCGCGCGCTCGAACACCTTGATCTGTGTGGGCGAGACGAAGTTGAAGGTCTCGGCCAACGCCTTCAGCCAGGGTGCATCCGTCACCAGGGCGACATGGCTGACGCTCTTCATCATCGAAATGCCGAAGCGCGGGTCCTTGAAGAAGGCCGCCGGCTCCATGCCTTCGAAAGCGCGGATGTCCTCAAGCAGCTTGATCTTGCCGCCCTTGTCGAGATCCGCCTTCATGGCGTTCATCGCGGTGTTCATCTCCTCGTCGGAGATCTTGCCGTCGACCACGATCTCGGCGACGTTCGAATCCGGCGTCTTGGTATAGGTCAGCACTGATCGCTCCTCCGGGTACCGCACGCGTCCCGCCTCCGGCATCCGGAAGCGGGTCCGCCGCCCGTGTCCGCAGTGTCTTACAAAAAGCTCTGCGGGTCGACATCGATCGCGACCTTGACGTTGCCGCGCACCTTCGGCCCGCGGGCAATCCAGGCCCGTAAATAGGTCTGCATGTCGATATTGCGCTCGGTCTTCACCAAGAGCCGGAACCGGTAGCGGCCCCGGACCAGGGCGAGCGGCGCCTCAGCCGGCCCGAGCACCATCACGCCCTCGGGCGGGTCGGCGGCGCGGGCGAGTGCCTGGCCATGGGCCTCCGCGACCTCCCGCTCGGCGGCCGAGACGATCAGTGCGGCAAGCCTCCCGAACGGCGGCAGGCCCGCCGCCTCGCGGGCCTGGATCTCCTCCTGGTAGAAGCGCTCGGCATCCCCGGACAGCAGCGAGGCGATCACCGGGTGCTCAGGCTGGTAGGTCTGAACCAGCGCCCGCCCTGGCTTGTCGCCCCGCCCGGCCCGGCCGGTGACCTGCTGGAGCAGCTGGAAGGTGCGCTCCGCCGCCCGGGGATCGCCCGAGGTCAGGCCGATATCGGCGTCCAGCACCCCGACCAGGGTCAGGCCTGGGAAGTTGTGGCCCTTGGCCACCAGCTGCGTGCCGATCACGAGATCGCACTCGCCGGCCGCCACAGCCTCCAGCTCCTGCCGCAGACGGTCGGCGCCACCTGGAAAGTCGCTCGACAGGACGACGATGCGGCGGTCGGGAAACAGCCCGGCGGCCTCCTCGGCGATCCGCTCGACCCCGGGGCCGCAGGCCGTGAGGTTGTCGAAGGTGCCGCACTCGGTACAGGCGTCGGGCCGCCGTTCGGTGTAGCCGCATTGGTGGCAGACGAGCGCCCGCCGGAACCGGTGCTCCACGAGCCAGGTCGAGCAGTTCTTGCACTGGTAGCGGTGCCCGCAGGCCCGGCACAGGGTGAGTGGCGCGTAGCCCCGGCGGTTGAGGAACAGCAGCGCCTGCTCGCCACGCTCCAGGGTGGCCTTCACGGCGTTGACCAGCGGGGGGCTGAGGAAGCGGCCGCGCTCGGGCTGGTCCTTGCGCATGTCGATGGCGGCGATGTCGGGCAGACGCCGGCCGCCGAAGCGCTCCGGCAGCAGGACGTGGCGATAGCGGCCGCGCGCGGCGTTAACCCGGGTCTCGATAGAGGGCGTCGCCGAGGCCAGGACCACCGGGCAGCCCTCCAGGCGTCCGCGCACCACCGCCATGTCGCGGGCGTGGTAATGGACGCCGTCCTCCTGCTTGTAGGCGGCCTCGTGCTCCTCATCGACCACGATCAGGCCCAGGCGAGCAAACGGTAGGAACAGCGCCGAGCGGGCGCCGACCACCACCAGAGCCTCGCCGGCCGCGACGGCTGCCCGCAGGCGCTCCCGCCGCTTACCGCCGATGCCGGAATGCCAGGCCGCCGGCCGGACCCCGAAACGCTGGGCGAAGCGGTCGAGGAACTGAGCCGTCAGGGCGATCTCGGGCATCAGGATCAGCGCCTGCCGCCCGGCCCGGATGCAGGCCGCCACGGCCTCGAAATAAACCTCGGTCTTGCCTGAGCCGGTGACGCCCTCGAGCAGGACCGGCCGGTTGTCGGCCGCCTCGGGCTTGGGATGCTGCCAGGGGAATGCCTCGACCAGTTCGGTCACCGCGTCGGCCTGGGCCGGAGAGAGCGGCGTGCGCGGGAAGTCAGGATCGGGAGGCGGGGCGACCGGCTGGGCCTCGACCGCAACGGTCTCTAGAACGCCGTCGTCGATCAGGCCGTCCACCACCGAGAGTGAAACCCCGGCCTCCTTGGCGAGCGCGCTCTTGCCGCGCAGTTCGCGGTCCACTGCGACCGCCAGGACCTTGGCTCGCGCCGCGGTCGGCCGGGTCGGCTGCTTGTCGGTGAGGCGCACCGCCACCCGGGCGGTCTCGGCGGCGGCGGCCTCGTCGGGCAGGCGCAGCACCATGGCGAGCGCCGACCCCTTCGGCGCGAGAGTGTAGCGGGCGATCCAGTCGACCAGGCTGCGCAAGGGCTCGGAGAGCGGCGCGTAGGGCAGGCGGCCGGTGATCGGGCGCAGGTTCGAGCCGCCCGGCGTCTCGGCCAGGCCCCAGACCACGCCCACGATCTCCCGGGGCCCGAGCGGGACCTGCACCACGTCGCCGACCGCCAGCTCAAGGGTGCCGGGCACGACGTAGCTGTAGGGCGCATCGAGCGCCAGCGGGATCAGGATCTCGGCGACAAAGGGCATGCGGGGCGTATCGGGCGGGTCCGTTCCGGGTCCGTACCACAGGGCCGGGAAAAGAACCCGCGGCTTCAGTCATCGCGTAGGCCCGGCACCAGCGGCAGGGCGGCGAGGCTGAGCGCCGCCATCGCCCAGAAGGCCGAAGCGCCGAACGCCCCGTAGAGCGCACCGGAGGCCAGGGTCGCGAGCACGCCGGACAGGCCCAGCGCCACGGTGCCGTAGAGCGCCAGGGCGGTGGCGCGGAGTTCCGGCGGTGTGGCGGCCTCGATCAGACCGAGGCAGGCGAGATGCAGGAGCGCGAAGCTCAAGCCGTGCAGGGCCTCCGCGGCAGCGATGAGCGGGACCGCGGTGGTGGAGGCGAGCACCGCCCAGCGCAGGGCGCCGGCACAGGCCGCGACCGCGATCCCGGCGGGCAGGCCGATCCGTGCCAGCAGCGGGGGACCGGCGAGGAGGAAGACCAGCACCTCGGCGGCCACCGATCCGGACCAGAGCAGACCGGCGGTTCCAGCCCCGATTCCGGCGCCGCGCCACAGGATCATCGCGAAGGCGTCGTGAAGGGAATGGGCGCCGATCACCAGCGAGCCTGCGAAGAGAATGCGACGGAAGCGTGCGAGCCGGAGCAACTCGTCGAAGTTCTGGCCAAGCCATCCGCCGACCTTCGCCGAACCGTCCCGAACCGGAAGGGCCAGGGCCGCGGCGGCTGCCGCGACGAACAAGCCGCCGCCCGCGATCAGGGCAGCGGCCAGGCCGGAGGCGGCGATCAGCCAGCCGGCGGCGGCGGTGGCGGCGATGAAACTGGCCGAGCCGGCAGCCCGGACCCAGCCATACTGGAACACCGTCCCACCCCGGGCGGCGGCGAGCGCCAGTGCGTCGGCCAGGGGCGCCGGCGCCGCGGTTCCGGCGGCGTAGAGCAGCGCCGGCCCGAGGAGTCGCCAGAACCCGACGCCGGGCAGATGTGCCAGAACCGCGAGACCGGCGAGCGCGACGCTCGCGGCCAGGACCGGGCGGCCGGCACGGCGCCGGTCGGCGACGGCGCCGGACAGAGGCCCGACCACGATCCGCAAGGCACCTGCGGCGGCGAGGAGGGTGCCGATCTCACCCGGACTGAGGCCCCGGGCCGCCAGGAATCCGGGCAGGATCGGAGACAGGATGCCGTAGGCGCCATAGAGGGTGGCGTACAGGACGAGGAAGCGGGCCAGACCGCCCCGCCATCCCGTGCAGATCGCGCCCGGATCCATCGGGGCGCCGGGTCAGGATGCCGGCGGGGGGCAGGGGGGCATGCGGGTCCGGTCGGTCGGGCTACGAAAAGATAGCCCAGACAAGCGTATTCGGAGTGCCGACGCAAATCACGCGGGCGGCTGGACTATAGATCCGGCCACTGCCCCAAAAACTTCAGGATGAAGGCACGGGCGGGACAAGCATCGCGCCGGCCACGTCACAGCGTTGGGCCGAGCGACGCGATCCGGTCCCCCGCGCCATCCCGGCGCGCCCCCCCTCACGAATGCCGGCGAACCGCGTAGCGGTAACGGCGGCCGTGCTCGTCCAAGAGTTCGCTGTCGGAGCCCTCCTGCCAGACGACCTCGTCCTTCGGCCCCTTGGCATTGGTCAGGGTCGCGCCTCGGACGATGTCGAGGCTGAGGCCGAAGCCGTAATTGGTGGCGGTGGCGTCGGTGATCGCGGCCGAAATGTCGGCCCCGTCGGGCAAGCAGGCAAACAGGACGCCGTCGGCGATGGCCAGGGTGTAGGTTTGCACGGAGGGCTCCGGAGATCGAGGCGAGGGGGGCCGGCACGTGAGCCCCCCAAGCTAGGAGACCCTTTCGGGATGTGAAGCGCGTTCTCAGGAATGCTGCATTGCAACATAGGGAGAGGCCGCGCCTTCACAAGGTGCCGAGCCCCGGCGTCTCAGCGGGCCAGATGTGCGTCCAGGAACCGGGCCATCTCGCCGAACACCTCTTTGGTCTCCGGCGCGTTCGGCGCGGCGAGGTACTGGGCGTGCGACATGCCCTCGAACAGCTGGAGATCGGCCTCGATCCCGGCAGCGCGCAACTTCCGGTGAGTGCGCACCGTGTTCGAGAGGAACAGGTCGCGAGTCCCGCTGATCAGGATCGCGGGGGGCAGGCCGGCAAAGTCGCCGTTAATCGGCGAGAGCTGCGGATCCTTCAGGTCGCGGCCGGCGGCGTAGAGCTTGGCGGCGGGCGTCAGGTAGCCGGAATAGCTCACCAGCACGTTGTCGAGCCATTCGTTGGTCCGGTACGTGTCGCCGGTCTCGGTCATGTCCGACCAGGGCGTGCCGAGACCGATCGCGGCCGGCAGGGCCAGGCCCTCCTGCTTGGCCCGCAGCATCAGCGCCAGGGTCATGCCGCCGCCCGTGGAGGTGCCGAAGACGCCCATGTTCTGCGGCTTCTGCATGGCCAGCATCGCCTTCCAGACCGCGGTCGCATCGTCCATGGCGGCCGGGTAGGGGGCGTCGGGCGGCATGCGGTAATCGACCGAAATCACCTTGAAGCCGCCGAGCCCGGCCATCAGGATCGCCTCCAGGGTGCCGGCCTCGCCCGGATTGTAGACATAGCCGCCGCCGTGGATGTGCAGCAGCAGCCGGTTGCGGTTGGCCTCCGGGATCGTCTTCGGCTGAACCACGAACACCTTCACACCGCCGATCATTGCGGTCTCGCTGGTGACGCCAAGTTTTTCGCGCAAAGCCGGCAGGGTGGCAGCGCCGGCCGCGGCCAGCCGATCTACCAAGGCCTTCCAGCCGGCGGCATCCGGCGGGTTCGCGTTCCAGGCCGGCACTCGGTAGGGGGCCGCCACGGCATTGCGGAAATCCGGGCTGGTCGTGTCGGGCACGGGGATGACCCGGCCCGGCACCGTGCGGGGTCCGGGCGCGGCATTGGCCGCCCCCATCTCGGCTTCCAGGCCTTTGAAATCGGCCCCAGGAGTCGCTTGCCCGAAGGCGGCGTGCGTGCCGAGCGCGATCAACAGCAGGGCGGGCAAGCTCAGGCGCATTGGGTTTCCTCCAGCGAGCGACTTCTCGCGATGGCCCGTCGTTGCAGACAGGGGGCGCTCGGCCGTCAAGGATACAGGGGGTGAGGGCAGGATGGGACCAGTTTTTCGTCCTAAGGTTCGGGCGTTGCACGAACCTTTGAACGCAGGACCGTCATTGCGAGCGCAGCGAAGCAACCCAGTGATGCGCAACGTTCTGAGATCGCGCGTTGCCCTGGGTTGCTTCGCTGCGCTCGCAATGACGGTGTGGGGGACAGCTCGCTCCCCCCAAAAAGAATCACCCGGCCACCCGGGGCAGGGCGGCCGGGTGTTCCGGCTCGACCACCACGGTGGCGGGTACGCTGCCATCGCCGATGAGCGCGTCCGCCACGGCGTCGGCCGAGATCGCAGCCTCGCGCGCGGTCTCGCCGGGCTCGGCGGTGAGCCGGGCGGTCTCGCGGCGGGGCGGCGTGTCGGCGCCGGCGTGCTCGTCGGCGACGCGGGCGACCGCATCGGCGGTGATCAGACCGATCCCGGCGGCGTGCTCGGCCATGGCGACGCTGTCGGCGGCGAGGACCAGGCTGGAGCCGGCCCGCGCGACCGCCCCGGCGAGCCGGACGATCTCTTCCACCCGGGCGGCATCGTTGGACACGTTGCGGATGTAGACGGCTAGCACCCGTCCGGGATGCTCCTCGACGATCTGGGCGTAGACCTCGGGGTCGTGCTGGCCGCTGTCGCCGATCAGCACGAAGGGCAGGTCGTGATAGAGGGACAGCATGTGCCGGATCAGCGCCTGCTTGTGGTCGGTCGCCCGGCGCGGCAGCGGGTGCGTCCAGGACAGGCCCCATTCCCGCAGGAACAGCACCGGCCCCACCGGGATGCCGTGCCGCTGGAAGAACTCGGACAGCATCTCGTAGAGGCCCCAGGGCGCGCGGGAAACGTAGAGCATCGGGTTGCCCTCGGCCCCGCCGGCCCCGTCATGGAGGGCACGGTACAGGGCGGCCACACCCGGAAAGGCGACCCGGCTGTCGGCATCCTCGACGAACAGCCGCCACAGCATCTTCAGTTTGTTGGCGACGCCGGTATGCATCACCGTGTCGTCGATATCGCTGATCACGACGCAGCGGCTGTCATCGGGCGGGATGAACACCGCACCCTCGGCGGAGATCGGCGTCTCGTCCTCCAGCACAAGCTCCACCGGCTGCCAGGCGCCGGGGCGCCCGGGCAGCGCGCGCGGATGCAGATGCAGGCGGAAATAACCGTCCCGGTCGGTCTCGACCCGGGCCGCATCACCGCCGAACCGGGCCGTGATCGCGGCACCCGCTACCGTGCGCCGGGCGATCCGCCGGCGCAGGTCGCGCCACTGCGCCCTCAACGAGTCCGGGTCCTCGCCGGGGATCCCCGGGGATTGCCGAAAGACCCGGCCGATCAGGAAGATCTCGCGGCGGGAGCCGTAGCCGCGATAGGGCTCGACCACGAGCCCGCCAGGGCCCGTCCCGCCATGCCCCTGGGCGCGGCGGACGGGGCGGGTAAGGACCCGCACCGCCTTGTTGACGCCGCGGCGAACCCGGGAAGCCATACCGCCGGTCTCCGGTCTGCGCGTCAGGCTTGGGGCAGTTCGGGGGTCAGACCCATCGCGTCGAGGCCCTCCTCCAGCAGGTCGCCGGCATCCGGCGCGCCCAGCAATTCCTTCACAGCGCCTTCGCCGACGGCTTCGCGCTCGCGGGCGAAGCGGACCGCATCGCCCCACTCCTCCGGCTCCATGTCGCCGCGGCCGATATAGAACAGGGCCAGGAGCTCGGCCCGGGCATCGTCGTCGAGCCCGGCGATGGCGCCGCGCACCTCGGATTCGGTGGCGTCATCGGTGCCCGAGATCAGGACGTCGGTGGAGCCGTCGTCGATCGGGTTCGACCCCGAATCCGGATCGGTGTTGCCTTCCTTCACCTCGATGGCACGCAGCCGCAGAACGAGGTCGGTGACGGTCTCGACGGCGATATCCATGCTCTGATCTCCGGACGCTGACTGGGTCGGACGTTTCCGCCCTCAAGCGGCGACAACGGGCGAGCGGCCCCCGGGTTCGCCTCGCCGAACGCGACGGGCGCGCACGTTGCCCGGTATGCGTGGTCCGCGCCACTTCCCGGCTGCCGGACCATAGGCTAGAGGCTGCCGAACCTTCCGAACAACCGGATCGACAGCGGCGATAGACGTGACATCTTTGAACGCCGCCGCAACGACGCCTGTCGATACCGTCGATTGTCAGTCTAAGTACCCCGACCAGCCCCGGCGCCCACCCGTGCCGGTCGCGGCGCTGCTCGGCGCCTTCGCGCTCGGCCTCGTCGCAGCACCGGCTCCGGTCTCCGCCCGGGCCGCCAGCGCCGAGGCCAGCGCGCCGAGCTGCTACGTCACCGGCGGCGGCGGCCTGGAAATCTGCCGCGACGGCGCCGAAGCCGAGGGCGTGCTGATCGCGCCGGCGCCCTGCGCGTTCGTCCGTGGCGTGCAGATCCTGCGGCTGCCGCGGGCCGAGGCGCCGGGGCCGCTGCAGATGATCTTCCAGGGCCAGAGCCCGCTCTCATCACGTCGCCGGGACGAGCCCTGCCCGGAGCGGCGCGCCACCGACAGCCGCGACGGCGGATCGCTGCGCACGGGCCGCAGCCCGGAGGCGCTGGCCACGACGCTACCGCCCTCGGCCGATCGCTTCTCGGTCGATCTCCCGGAGGAGCGCGCGGCCAAGCGCGGCGCGTCCGAGCCGGCCGCCGAGGGCATCGGGCCCCGCGACCCGATCGCGGTCTCGGGCCGCGACTGGGCCGGCGAAGCCTACAGCTACGTCTTCCTGCTTGGTCAGGAGCGGGTCGGCGGGAACACCGACCCGGACGCGGAGCCAACCGGCGGACGGCGGGGTCGCCGCCGGGCCGAGCGGGATGAGCCCGCGGCGCAGCCGGCGGATATACGGCGCCGGGTGCAGATCGCGGCCCGCACCGTCGACTTCCAGACCTTCGAGATCCGCACACGTACTCCGGACGGATACGGGCTCACCTGGACGCCGTTCACCCCCGGCGGCCGCGGGACGCCGCCCAACCCCGCTCCGGTGGTCGACGAATCCGGCAAGCCGGTCGCCTCGTCCTGCCCGGCCCCGGCCTTCGAGACCCACGGGCTCGCCGGTTCGATCAGCATCGTCGACCGGACCTACCACTACGTCTACACCGACGTCCTGCCCGAGGATTGCGGCCTCGCCCCGGAGAAGCGCCGCACCGCCCTTTACCTGCGCACGTCGAAGGACCTGTCGGCCTCGAAAGTCTGGTCGGCGGCCAAGCAGCTCGCCGCACCGCTGCCGCCCGGGAGCCTGGTGCGGGTGGCGCGGGCCAAGGGCATGCAGCGCTGGGCGGTGTCCTATACCTGCCAGCGGCCGGCCAACGCCCCGGGCGGCCCGGTGGCGGATATCTGCCTGCAATACACCCCCGACCTGAATCTCGACGGGATCGGGGCGCTCACCCTCTACGCCGACCCGGTGGAGGCGGGCCGCTCGCCGGCCTATCTCGGGCTCCGCTCGGGCGGCGACGGCAGCGGCCGGTTCGACCGGAGCGCGCATTTCTGGATGACCGATGCGCAGGGCAACCTCGACACCCCGTCGATCTATCCGGGCAAGGCCGGGTTCCTGACATGGCTCGACCGGCTGGCGCCGACGGCCTCCGGGCGCGACACCTCGAGCCTCTACGGGCGGCCGGTCTACTGGGCGACGTGGACGGTGCGTCGGATCGGCGCGCAATAACCCGCACGAGACGCTATATGGGCGGCCTCCCCGCCGCCCGAGTCGCGCGTCTTGGAACCGATGGACACCCATATCGACCTGTGGTTCGCCGCGAGCATCGTGGTGATCTCGCTGCTGCTCTCGGCCTTCTTCGCGGGTGCCGAGACCGCCTTCACCGCCGCGTCCCGGGCGCGGATGCACGCCCTCGAGCAGGCGGGCGATCCACGGGCGGCGATCGTGAACCGCATCCTGGCGATCCGCGAGCGCTTCATCGGCGCGATGCTGATCGGCTACAACATCGTGGCGATCGGCGCCTCGGCCTTCACCACCAGCGTGCTCACCGCGCTGTTCGGCAAGAGCGGCGTGATCTACGCCACCGTCGGCATGTCGGTGCTGGTCATCGTCTTCGCCGAGGTGCTGCCGAAGACGCTGGCCATCTCCAAGCCCGACAAGGCAGCCCTGCTCACCGCCCGGCCGGTGGCCTTCGCGGTCGCCATCATGGGTCCGGCCGCGATCGCCATCGAGCACCTCGTGCGGCTGATGCTGAAGCCGTTCGGCGTCACCATCGGCGAGCACCAGTCGATCCTCACCGCCTCCGAGGAGCTGCGCGGGCAGGTGGCGCTGATGCACCGGGAGGGCGGCGTCGCCAAGGCCGAGCGCGACATGCTCGGCGGCTTGCTCGACCTGTCGAACCTGTCGGTCTCGGACGTGATGGTCCACCGCACCAAGATGCGGGCGATCGACGCTGACCAGCCCTCCGAGGACATCGTTCGGGCGGTGCTGGCCTCGCCGTATACCCGGATGCCCCTGTGGCGCGGCACGCCTGAGAACATCGTCGGCGTGCTCCACGCCAAGGACCTACTGCGGGCACTCGACGCCGCCGGGGGCGACGCCTCGGGCCTCAAGGTCGAGGCGCTGGCACTGGAGACCTGGTTCGTGCCGGGGACCACGTCCCTGCGGGCCCAGCTCAAGGCGTTCCTCACAAAGAAGACCCACTTCGCCCTGGTGGTCGACGAGTACGGCGAGGTGATGGGCCTCGTGACCCTGGAGGACATCCTCGAGGAGATCGTCGGCGAGATCGCCGACGAGCACGACGTCACCGTCTCGGGCGTGCGTCCCCAAGGCGACGGCTCGGTCAATGTCGACGGCGGCGTGCCGATCCGCGATCTCAACCGCGCCATGGACTGGAACCTGCCCGACGACGAGGCCACCACCATCGCGGGCCTGGTCATCCACGAGGCCCGGACGATCCCCGACCAGGGCACCGCCTTCAACTTCCACGGCTTCCGGTTCCAGGTGATCCGGAAGGCCAAGAACCGGATCACCACCCTGCGGATCACGCCGCTGACCACGACCGGCCTGCAGACCACCGCGCAGGCGGAGGCGCAGCGCGACCCGGTGTGAGCCGGGCCGCGCCGGGTCTCCTCAGGCCGGCAGCGCCTCCAGCCCCTCGGCGCGGATCCAGTCGCGGGTGCGGTCGAGCGCCCGGCCCAGCCGATCGAACAGCGCGTCGATCTCGTCGGGGGTGATGATCAGCGGCGGGCAGACGGCGACGCGGTCGCCGGCCAGCGACCGCACGATCAGGCCCTCGCCTTGCGCGAAGGCGACGCAGCGGGCGGCGACGCCGGCCTTCGGGTCGTACTGGCGCTTGCTGGCCTTGTCGGCGACGATCTCCAGCCCGCCGATCAACCCGATGCCGCCGGCCTCGCCGACGATGTCGTGGTCGGCCAGCGCCGCAAGCCGGCGCTGGAAATGCGGCGCCTTCTCGGCCGCGCCCTCGATCACCCGGTCGCGCCGGTAGATCTCGATCGCCTTCAGGGCCACCGCGGCCGCCACCGGATGGCCGGAATAGGTGGTGCCGTGCCCGAAGGTCCCGAGCTTCTCGCTCTGGCCGATCATTGCCTGGTAGAGCGGCTCGTCAATGCTGACGCCGCCGAGCGGCATGTAGGCCGAGGTCAGCGCCTTGGCGAAGGAGATCGAGTCCGGCCGGATCCCCAGGGCCTCGCTGCCGAACCAGGTGCCGAGCCGGCCGAAGCCGCAGATCACCTCGTCGGCGATCAGCCGGACCTCGTACTTCGCCAGCACCGCCTGGATCGCGGCGAAGTAGCCGCGCGGCGGCACGATCGCCCCGCCGGCGCCCATCACCGGCTCGGCGATGAAGGCCGCCACCGTCTCCGGGCCCTCGCGCAGGATCGTCTCTTCCAGTTCGGCAGCGAGGCGGGCCGAATAGGCCTCCTCGGTCTCGCCGGGCTCGGCGCCGCGATAAAAATGCGGGCAGGACACGTGCAGGAAGCCCGGCAGCGGCAGGTCCCAGTCGGCGTGGTTGGCCGTCAGGCCGGTCATCGAGGCGCTGGCCACGGTGACGCCGTGATAGCCCTTCTGCCGCGCGATGATTTTCTTCTTGTTCGGCCGGCCCAGCGCGTTGTTGTAGTACCAGGTCAGCTTCACCTGCGTGTCGTTCGCTTCAGACCCGGACGATGTAAAAAAAATCTTCGAGGTCGGGACCGGCATCAGTTCCTTGAGCGTCTCGGCCAGCTCGATCCCGGGATCGTGGCTGCGGCCGGAGAACAGGTGCGTGAAGGGCAGCCGGCCCATCTGGACCCGGGCGGCCTCGACCAGCTCCGCGTTCGAGTAGCCGAGCGCCGTGCACCACAGGCCCGACATGCCCTCGATGTAGGATCGGCCCTCCGTGTCGTAGACGTGGACGCCCTCACCGCGCTCCAGCACCAGCGGGCCGGTATGCCGGTGGGTCGACAGGTTGGTGTAGGGGTGGAGCAGGGTTTCGACGTCGCGGGTCGCGAGATTCGAGAGCATCGTTCGCACCGTCCTCATGCCCAGGGGATCCGCCACACTACCGACCCGATGCCCGTGCAGGTAGTCCCGCGGCCCTGCGCCCGGCCGTTACCGGATGCATGCCCCCGTGTTTGACCCGCGCGACGCACGATCCATGCTCAATTCCGGTCCCTCGCCTGTCCTGGCGCCCGAAGCCTTCGTGGCGCAGCCGGCCCCCGGGCGCGCCTGCGGCGCCTGCACCCTGTGTTGCAAGGTCTACGACGTGCCGGCGGTGGAGAGCGTGGCGGGCCAGTGGTGCCGCCACACCAAGGCCGGCCAGGGCTGCGCGATCCACGCCACGCGCCCCGACCATTGCCGGGCGTTCCATTGCCTCTGGATGACCGAGAGCTGGCTTGGTCCGGAATGGAAGCCCGACCGCGCCAAGATGGTGCTCACCCTCGACCCGCTCTCGCGCAACATGAACGTGCAGGTCGATCCCGGTCAGGCGAATGTCTGGCGCCGGGAGCCCTATTACGGCCAGCTCAAGCGCTGGGCGGTGGCCTCGGTGCCGCTGCGCCGCCACGTGCTGGTGCACGTCAACAAGACCACGACGGTGGTCCTGCCCGATCGGGACGTCAGTCTCGGGGTGGTCGGGCCGGACGAGCGGATCGTCTCCCACGACCGGATGACCCCGCAGGGTCCGAGCTTCGACGTCCAGAAGGTCAAAGCCGCGTAAGGGCCTTGCAGCCTCCAGAGGTTTGCCCGACTGATCGGGTATGACGACGATTCACGATCTCACCGTTCCCGCGGCGGACGGGAGTCCGTACCCCCTCGCGCAGCATCGCGGCGAGGTGCTGCTCATCGTCAACACCGCCTCGCGCTGCGGCTTCACCCCGCAATATGCCGGGCTGGAGGCGTTGTGGCGGGCGCATCGGGACCAGGGCCTGACGGTGCTGGGGTTTCCCTGCAACCAGTTCGGCGCCCAGGAGCCGGGAGACGCCGCCGAGATCGCGCGCTTCTGCTCGCTCACCTACGACGTCAGCTTCCCGGTGCTGGGCAAGGTGGCGGTGAACGGCCCGGAGGCTGAGCCCTTGTTCGACCACCTGAAACAGGCGCGCTCAGGTCTGTTCGGCACCACGGCGATCAAGTGGAATTTCACGAAGTTTTTGGTCGGCCGGAACGGCCAGGTGATCGCCCGGTTCGCACCATCGGCGAAGCCCGCCTCGCTGGAGGGGAAGGTGCGAGAGGCGCTCGCCCAGCCGGTGGGGTAAGCGGTCGGCGCGAGGAACGCCGCCGGCATTGCGAGCGCAGCGAAGCAATGCCGGCAGTGAAAGGTCGGACCGCGCGTCAAACCGGATCGAGATCGGCCTCCGCGAGCCGGCGCGGCTCCGCCGCCAGCCGCAGCAGGCTCCGCAGCGGCGCAATCCGCGACGGGCGCATCGCGTCGCGCAGGATGCCGACCAGGAACCGGGCCTCGGCGATCTTGGCCAGGGTCGAATCCGTGGCGCCCGCGATCAGCGCCCGCCGCTCCAGCCGCAAGAGGGCCGCGAACAAAGCCTCGCGCGCTACCGCGTCGTCGGAAGACTGTTTGCTGGCAAGGAGCGCGGCCAATTCGTCTTCGAAGCGACTGTCACGGCAAGGATCGGCGCGCATGGATGATCCGACGACTAGAATAGCCGGACCCTAAGTCAATCCTCACGGCCTGTCAGCCGGCTATGCGGCCTCGCGGCAGCGAATTCGGGCATGTTGCGCAGGTGCATCTGCGCAATCCACCCAGGTACCGATCAGACGCTGGCGATCAGCTCGGCCGCGGCCTCGAACTCGGTGCGGCGGATCGCCAGCCGCGCCTCGGCTTCGGCATCCCGGCCCCATACGGCGGCCTGATAGGTCTCGTCCACATGGGCCGCGTCCCAGGCCTCGGCCGGGCCGAGGCGGCCGCGCAGGACCGCAAGCGCGATCAGCAGCGAGCCGGTCAGCGTCGTCAGCGTGTGCAGTCCGGCCAGCCGGAACGGGCTCTCAACCGCGGCCACCGCCTCGGACAGCGCCCGCACGGTATCGGGCGGCTGTTCCACATGCATCACACCCTCGCTGAGGATCACCCGGGCTCCGAAGGTCTCCCGGGCCCAGTCGAGGACCGGGTCCCAGGCGGCGGCCTGGGCCGAGACCAGCCGGTCCGGATCCCCGGCCCGATAGGCAACAAGGTCGGTGCTCGCATAGGCGCAGAGATCCTCCACCACCGCGGCGTGCCGGGGGGCGACGCCGTCGATGCTGGTATTCGCCAGCCGGGTCAGCGGCATCCTGGCCGGGTCGATCACCGTGTCCTGCGCCGCCCATTCGGCCGCGATCTTCTCGGCCAAAGCCCGGGTCGGCAGGCTCAGCGGGTTGCGGGCCGGCGTGTTGGCCGGACGGCCGTCCAGGGTCAACCGAAATCCATCCGGGCCTCCGGCGAAGCCGGCCTCCTTGTAGAACCGCCGGGGCAGGGCAGGCTTGGCATGGCCGCGGGCCGCTCGCATCGGATCGGGGCGTTCCCCGTCGCCCGGTTCGCCGAGCCACTCGTTCGTCACATCGCTCATGGATGCCAGATAGGGGTTTTGGGGTTCGTCGGCGAGCCTTGCTGGACATCGCGCCGTCATTGCGAGCGGAGCGAAGCAACCCAGGGCGGCGGGCGTTCTCCGAGCGGTGCGATTCCCTGGGTCGCTTCGCTACGCTCGCGATGACGGCGAAGCGGGCGGGCCCGAAGGCTCCCCCCCGGAGAACAACCCCTCCAGCGCACCCGCGCTCGAGACCACGGTGACTGCCCCCGCCCCGTAGAGGGCGCCGGCCGGGTGATAGCCCCAGCCGACCCCCACCGCGACGGCCCCGGCCGAGACGCCCATGCCGATGTCGAAGGTGGTGTCGCCCACCATGATGGTGGCTTCGGGGGCGCAGCCGGCCTCCGCCATCGCCTGGCGCAGCATGGTTGGATCGGGCTTCGACGGCGCATCGTCGGCACTTTGCGTGGTGACGAACCAGTCGGCCCAGCCGTGATGCTCGATCAGCCGGTCGACGCCGCGGCGCGACTTGCCGGTCGCGAGGCCGATCAGCACGTCCTCCCGGGCGTGCAGCCGGGCCAGCAGGTCGCCCATCCCGGGAAACAGCGGCTCCTCGTAGGCGGGGTCGACGCGCAGGCGATTATAAGCCTGCTTGTAGCTCTCGGAGAGTTCCGCGATCGGCCCGTCCTCGCCGACGAGGCGGCGGAACGCCTGCGGCAGAGACAGCCCGACCACGGAAAGCGCCTCGCGCCGGCCCGGGGCCGGCAGGCCGTTCTCCGCGAAGGCGAGTCCCTGCGCGGCCACGATCAGATGCTGGCTGTCGACCAGGGTGCCGTCGACATCGAAGACGATCAGCTTCATCGCCCGGGCGCACCCGGCGCGGCGCGACCAGTCACGGCTTGCGGCCCGGCTGCACCGGCTGGGCGGCACCCGGCTGCGCCGCTTGCCCGTGCGTGCGCTCGTAGCCGAGCCGGCAGCGGATCAGGAACCGCCGCCGCCTGCCGCCGCGCAAGCCACGCTGGTGCGAAGCGCGGTTGCAGGCCGCGTAGGATCGCCGCCGCCGCTCGGCCCGGCCGCTCGATGCCGGGCGAGGGGCGGTCTGCGGCTGGGCCGCGGACGGGGCGGGGGTCGCAGCCGGCTGCGGCGCATCGGCTGCAGGGACGGGCTGCGCAGGCTTGGCCGCGTTGGCCGGTGGTGCGGCACTCGCCGGGGCGGCCGGCTTGGCGGCTTCACCCGGCGCGGCATGGGCGGCCGGCCCGACCAGGCAAAGGGCGGCGAGGCAGGCCAGCGTCGCGAGCTTCATGCGTCAGGGTCTCGAACCGCGGGAAATCGGCCCCGCGGCGGAACGGCGGGTCGCGGATCAGCATATGAGGCGAGTCGGCCGATTGCCAAGGCGTGCCGGTCCCTAGAGTTTCGGGGCGCGGGCCGCACGCCGCCGCGGATGCCGGGTCACTGAGGATCTCGACCGCCCCATGAACCTCGTCCTGCTCCCCGGCTTCATGACCGATCCCGATCTCTGGGCGGACATGCTCCCGCGCCTCGCCCCCCTCGGCCCGGTGCTGCACGGCGACCTCACCCGGGACGCCGGCATCGACGCCATGGCGCACCGGGTCGCCGAGATGGCTCCGGAGCGATTCGCCCTCATCGGCTTCTCCATGGGCGGCTACGTAGCGCGGGCGATCGCCCGGCTGGCGCCGGAGCGGGTCCGGGCGCTGGTGCTGATCGCCACCTCGGCCCGGGCCGACACCCCGGTCCAGGCGCGCCGGAAGGCGGCGGCGGTGGCGAATGTCCGCCGCCAGGGGTTTTCAGGGCTCAGCCGAGCCGCGATCCTCGGCTCGGTCCATCCGGACCGGGTCGGCGACGCAGCGCTGATCGCCCGCATCCGCCAGATGGGCGACCGCCTCGGCGGGGAGGTCTTCTTGCGCCAGGCCGGTCAGGCACGCGCAGGCGATGGCGAGCTTCTCGGCGCCATCACCTGCCCGACGCTGGTAGTGGCCGCCGCCCAGGACAGCCTGCGCAGCCTCGACGAGGCGCGGGAGCTGCAGGCCGGCATTCCCGGCGCCGCGCTGACGGTGATCGACGGCTCCGGCCACATGCTGCCGATGGAGGCCCCCGGCGCCCTGGCGGAGGCCATCGTGCCGTGGCTGCAGGCTCAGCTCTCCGGCGCCTCGACGATCGGGTCGTAGCGGGAGGCGTCGAAACCCAGGAGATTCCAGCTCTGCGTCATGTGAGGCGGCAGCGGCGCGCTGACATCCACGGGCCGGCCGGTGCGGGGATGCGGGATCACGATCCGGCGGGCGAGCAGGTGCAACCGGTTCTGGATGCCGCCGGGCAGCTCCCAGTTCTCCACGGAAAAATATTTCGGGTCGCCAACGATCGGGTGGCCGATATGGGCCGCGTGGGCGCGCAGCTGGTGGGTCCGCCCGGTCACCGGCTTGAACGACAGCCAGGACAGTTTCTGGGCGGCCTGATCGACCATGGCGTAATAGGTGAGGGCGTGGCTCGCGCCCTCGTCGCCGTGCTTGGCGACCCGCATGCGCGCATCGGCATCGGTCGGCTCGTCCTTGGCGAGGTAGGTCGAGATCCGGCCCTGCCGGACCCGCGGCACGCCCGCCGTGAGCGCCCAGTAGATTTTTCGCGCCGCCCGCGAGCGGAAGCTCTTCGCGAGCGTGGCTGCCGCCAGTCGGGTCTTGGCGACGATCAGGCAGCCGGCCGTATCCTTGTCCAGCCGGTGGACGAGGCGCGGCTTCTGCCCGTCCGGCGCGGTCAGCGCCGTGAGCAGCCCGTCGACGTGGCGGACCGTGCCCGACCCACCCTGGACCGCGAGGCCGAAAGGCTTGTTGAGGATCATCATGTCGGCGTCCTCATAGAGGATCAGCGAGCGGATGAACTCGGCGTCGTCCTGCTCCCGGGCGGCACTGCGCGGGCGCTCGGTCGGCTGGTCGAGGCGCAGGGGCGGCACGCGCACGCTCATGCCCGGCTCCAGCCGGTCGTTCGGCTTGGCGCGCTTGCCGTCGACCCGCAACTCGCCCTTGCGGACGATGCTCTGCACCCGGGTGAAGGGCAGCAGCGGGAAGCGGGCAGTGAGGAAGCGGTCGATGCGCATGCCCGCCTCGTCCGCCTCGACCGTCAGGGTCTGCACCCCGGAGGCAAGGGTCGCGGAGGCAGCGGCGCGCTGCTCGCGCCGGGTCGGGCCGGCGGGCGGTGCGGAGGTCTCCGGGCGCGACTCGACAGGCTTGCCGGTCTGGGTCTTCGCGGCCGGCCTGGTCGCGGGCCGGGGAGGCGCCTTGCGCGGGGGCGGAGCCTCGTCGCGCGCGACCCGTTCCGGCCGCGGCTTCGGCTTTGCGGCAGCGGCGGCGGCCGCCGCGACGGCGTGGGGCGTGCCCGGGGCGGTCCAGGGATCGCGGGTGCCGGCATCGTCGCCGCGGTTGCGCGCCGCGCGCTCGGCGGCGTCGCGGGCGCTGGTGCGCGGGCCGGTGCGGGCGCGCTCCCCATACGCCGGAAACTTACCGGACGGGGGCTTGCGTCCCTTCGGGCCGCCGCGTGGGGGTGGTCGTGTCGTCATGATTCCGCCAGCACCCGTCTCCGCTTCGGACGGAACGTCCGGGCGCATCGGCCGCGGCGTCGCGGAGGACCCGGACCGATGGGGTCACCCGGCTCTAGCATCGCGGGGGCGCAGCGGCAAAGGCGGGGATGGCCGACCCCACAACCCTCAGTACTTGAGCCCGGTGTCGCACAGTACCGTCACGGCAACCGCGTCGGCCGGCAGGCGACCGGAGGCGACCAGAGCCGCGGCCGCGCAGACATTGGCGGCAGCCGAGTAGCCGACATGCAGGCCCTCCCGCGTCGCGCTGGAGCTCGCGTCTACCTCCGCCCCTCGGCCAGCAGCCGCGCCTTGAGCCCGACCGGATAAAGCTCAGGCCCGCCGTCGCGATCGAGATCCTCGAGGTCATACCAGCGGGCCACGCAGGGCGCGCCGGAATCCTCGTGGAAGACGACAGACTCGAGCGTATCGAGTGGGCTGGGCGGCAGGGCGACGGGGAACAGGAACAACACCTCGTGCCCGGGGCTGCCCTCATGCACGTACAGATTCTCCATGATGAACGGCGCATCGAGAATCCGCACGGTGAGGCCGAGCTCCTCCTCGAATTCCCGCAGGAGCGCCTGCTCCGCCCGCTCGCCGAAGGCCACGCTGCCCCCGAGCGGCCGCACGCCCTTGAGGCGTCCGGCGTCGGTATAGACTTCGGCGACCAGCAGCCGAGGGCCCCGCCAGGGCAAGCCCAGCGCCTTCACGCGGATTTCCGGAGGGGGACGCCAGACATGCATGCGGTCTGGTAGTGCGCGGCTCGCAAACCGACAACGGCCCGGAATGCCGGCGCCGCGGCTTCCGGCGGATCGGATGCCCGGCCGCGATCCGCAGCGCCGGAACGTTACGCGAAGGCGTGCTTACGGTCCGGCACCTGAGCCCGTGTCTGGGCAACATGGAGCCGTGTCGCGGCGACCTGGGACCAGGCCGTGGCGACCGAGTCGTTCCGCACGTTTCGCTCGCGCCTGCGGACTGCGGCGATGTCGAACTGCTTCTGCATCTCCATCAGCATTTCCATGCTGTATCCGAACGCCTTCTCGATCTGAAAGGCCAAGTCGGCCGTCAAACCGGTCTTCTCGGTCAGAAAGTCCGAGAGCACGTGACGCGTGACACCCAGAAGGCCGGCCGCCTCCATGATCGTCAGGTTGCGCGGCTCGAAGACCTTGCGGCGGACGAACAAACCGGGATGGCACGGACTTGTCGCTTGATGGACAACGTTCACCTGGGTCTCCTTCACCAACGGATCGAGTCAAGGTCGCAACGGCGTTCAGGTCGACCGATCACCGCAGCGGCAGACCTGTCGCTCCACACGCGCGCAAGCAGCGCTCCGCCCGCGTGATCGGAACCAAACGATTAGCTTAGCCGGCCATGATCTGTTTAATTTTGCCGGTATAGAAACTGTATTGTCCAGCAATCAAGACGTAACGCCCATATCAACTGATTTGCCGGCCGTCAATCTTCGCCATGAACGGAGATTTTTCTTGAAAATCTTGTCTTTATTCTGAAAACCGTTGTAATATACATCGAGCTTGGTGCATATGTGTTGATCATCAGGCGATCGATACAACAATCGTCGCCGAGACAATAACAGGATCGTGTGCACGCGACGCCGTCCGTCGACGAAGAATGCCGGCCCGCTTCAGTCCGTAACAACCAACGGTATCGCGCGGCGATATCTGCTCCACTTGGCATCCCTGGCCCGGCATCGGCAGGAAGCACCGGGACGGTTTTCTCGGAACCGCAGCTTTCCGCGCGTCGGCAGCCGACGAGTCGTTTCTCGCCCGATCACGGCGGGGCGGGCCGGGACAGGTTACCCGGGCAGCGCGGCGGCTACGCGACGATGTGCCGGCCATCCGATCCGCCCCGGGCCGATGCGCCTTCATCCCGCGTCGCGCCCGGGAATACCATCCGCCTCGGCACGGCCGTCATGGGGCCAGGACAGGGATCGAATGTCACCGGGTCCGACTGAACCCTGGCACGTCTCAGGCGCGATAAGGCCCGGCATTCGCGCCGAATCATGGCAGAGGACGAACGGCAGCGGCGGAGGGACGAGACCTCTCGTCCCTCCGCCGCTCTGGTCCCGATGCGGCATCCCGGACGTTCGGTCACCGCGAACCGGCCTCACCCGAACGCGTAGAGGCGCTTGACGATGGCCAGAGTCCGTCGGGTCGGAGCCTGAACCTGAATCCGCGCCGCAAGCTCGCTCGCGATCTGCCGCTCGCGCTTCCGAGCGCGGGCGATATCGAAGCGGGTCTGCATCTCCATCAGGGTTTCCATGCGGCACCCGAAGGCTGTCTCGATACGCAGCGCCAGCTCGCCGGTGAGAGGCGACGTCTCATTGAGGAAGTCGGACAGAGTCTGGCGCGTTATGCCCAACTGGCTGGCCGCGGACATGACGGTCAGGTTGCGTGGCTCGAGGATATTACGACGGACGAACCCGCCAGGATGGCCGGGGTTCTCCAAAACATAATTCGTTCTCATTACGAACTCCTTCCTGGATATTGAACTTCGACAGGATACAATCCTGATCGAAGTCCGTTATTTTTGGAAGATACCACCTTCGTTCATCATTCTTCATGAAGGCTATCATGCTTACGCTCCAGATCACAAAAAGTTCCGCAGCCGTATTTTGCATGAGTTAGGCATACGCTTTGGCGTTATCACACCATTATTCGTCGATTTCGGCAGAATTTATTTTATTAGCCCGCAGATTAATTGCCATATCTCCCTGAATACCGCGGCGTCTGATCGAAAAATACCAAATTCATGGCCTATTTGGCCGTGCGATACGCAAGGCTCGGAGCATCCAGCAATGCGGTCCTCCCGCTGATGCCGGATTGCCGGAGGCCTTCGCGATCCCACGCGCGGTCCGCTCGCCGGACGAGATATCCACACGCTTGACGTTCAACTGGTCTACAGCCAAGCTATTCAGTGACGGTTCCCTTTGGGGATCAAAAGGGAACGCGGTGAGGGGTCTTTTCCCGAAACCGCGGCTGTCCCCGCAACTGTGAGCGGCGAGCCCTTCACCACCACGTCACTGGGCCTCGGCCCGGGAAGACGGTGCGAGGGCGGCGACCCGTGAGCCAGGAGACCTGCCGTCAGCCGTGGTCACACGCGAAACGCGCTGGGCGGGGTGTCCTGGCGGGTGTCGAGACGGTCGTTGCGCGAGCGCGGTCGGCGAGGCTTCGTTCGCGGTGACGTGCCACAGCAAGCGCGCCCGCGTTCCGGTTCCTGATGCTCTCTCTTGTCGTGCCGATCCCGGCCGCGCCTTCGCGCGGACCGATCCACCGCCCGGGCCACTGCGCCACGGCGGAGCGGATATCGGCACGAAACGGTAATTGTAATGTTATTACGTTGCTTGTAGAGCGTCCGGGCCGGTTGCCGCCGCGCATGGACCGTCTCCAACCATGTCCCTATCAAAACAACCGCTCTACAGCTGGAGCGTGCCGATCTGCGGCGCCCTGCTCACCGTGCTGGCGAGCCAGGCCGGGGCCCAGGACGTCGTCGCCCTCGACCAGCTCTCCGTCGAGGGGGAGGGCGGCGTCAGCCTGACCCGGGCCGCCCCGATCGGGCTGAACCTGCGTACCCCCGACCGGACCGCGAGCCGGCTCGGCCTGACACCGCTGGAGACGCCCGCGAGCGTCGACATCGTGTCCGGCGAGACCGCGCGGCTGCGCGGCCAGGACACGATCGCCGAGGCTGTGACCCAGGACGCCACCGGCATCACCACGATCGCGGCGCCGGGCAACGGCAACGGCGCGTTCACCTCCCGCGGCTTCGCGGGGCCGAACTCGATCCAGCAGCTCTATGACGGCACCCGCTTCTATGTCGGCGCCAACACGGTCACGTTCCCGTTCGACACCTGGAACGTCGAGCGCATCGAGGTGCTGCGCGGGCCGTCCTCGGTGCTCTACGGCGACGGCGCCATCGGCGGCGTGATCAACGTCGTGCCCAAGAAGCCGGTCTTCGTGCCGATCAACGTGGCGCGCGCGGTGATCGGCACCGACGGGGTCGCCCGGCTCGCGCTGGATTCGGGCGGGGCGCTCGGCCGGGAGGAATTCGGCGAGACCTTCGCGTATCGCCTGAACGTCAGCGGCAATCGCGCGGACGGCTGGATCCGGCCGGAGGGCGATTTCCGGAACCTCGCGGTCTCGGCCGCCCTCCTGTTCCAGCCGAGCCCGGACCTCGCCTTCACAATGAGCCACGATCTCGGCTACCAGGAACCGGCGCGCTACTGGGGCACGCCCCTGGTCGAGGGCAGGATCCCGGACCTGATCCGGTTCAACAACTACAACGTCCGCGACGCGAAGATCACCTGGGCGGATAACTGGACCCAGTTCAAGACCGAGTGGACGCCTTCGGCCGACATCATCGTGCGCAACACCGCGTACCGGCTCACCAGCCGGCGCCACTGGCTCGATACCGAGCAGTATATCTACAATCGCGGTACCGGACTGGTCGACCGCGGCGATTACCTCGAAATCTATCACAGCCAGGAACAGGTCGGGAATCGCCTGGACGCCAGCTTCAAGGGCAGCCTGTTCGGCCTGCCGAACGCGTTCGCGGTCGGGTTCGACGTGAACCACATCGACTTCCGCCACACGAACAATTTCTATTTCGACCAGACCACCAGCGTGCCGCTGACCGGCTACGATCCGGGCTACTTCCCGCAGAATGGTCGAGCGCGGCCGGCCTACGCCACACAGACCAGCCAAGCGTCGGTCTTCGCCGAGGACCGGGTGATCCTGTCGGAAAAACTCTCGTTCCTCACAGGGGTGCGGCTCGACGTGCCGACGCTCCATCGGCAGGACCTGCAGGCGGGCACGCAGTTCGAGAAGACCTATCAGGCGCTCGGCTACCGGTTCGGCCTCGTCTACAACTCGACGCCGGATAGTGCGCTCTACGCGCAGTACAGCTTCGCCACCGACCCGGTGAACAGTCTCATCACGCTGACGCAGTCGCTCTCCAACTTTCAGTTGGCCACCGGCACGCAGGTCGAGATCGGCGCCAAGGGGCTCGCCTTCGACGGCGCGCTCGAATGGACGGTGGCCGGCTACCGGATCGTCAAGGACAATCTGATCTCGGCGGTGCCGGGCCAGCCGACGCTGTCGACCCAGGTGGGGAGCCAATCCTCGCAGGGCTTCGAGCTGGCGCTGGGCTGGCAGTTCAGCCCGGGCTGGCGGCTCGACGGCAACCTCGCGCTGCTGCACGCGCAGTACGATGCCTTCGACCAGAACGTGAACGGCGCCACCGTCTCGTATGCCGGCAACCAGCCGATCGACGTGCCCGAGCGGATCGCCAATCTCTGGCTGACCTGGGATTTTTCGCGGGACTGGACCGCCCGTGCCGGGCTCCAGAACGTGGGGCAGGTCTATAGCGACTTTTCCAACACGGCCCGGCGCCCCGCCTACAACCTCGTCAGCCTCGTGCTCGACCATCAGGTCACGGCCGAGTCCCGGCTGAGCCTGCGGGTCTACAACCTGTTCGACAAGGTCTACGCGATCAGCGGCAATGCCGTGAACGGCGTCGGCACCAACTGGCTGCTGGGCCGGCCGCGCTCCGTGGAAGTCGCCTACACGGTGACGTGGTGAGGCGCTGGATCGGCAAGGCGGGCCGCCGCTGGCTGCTCCTGTTCCACCGCTGGGCCGGGATCGCCACGGGCCTGTTCTTCGCCCTGTGGATCGGCTCCGGGCTGGTGATGCTCTACGTGCCGTTCCCGGCGCTCACGCCGCCTGAGCGCCTCGCACGCCTGGCGCCGATCGCCTGGGATCAGTTCGGTGTTTCGCCGGATGCGGCGCTCGCGGCCGGCGGCGTCGCGGGCGTGCCGGCCGCGTTCGCCCTGGAGATGCGCGGCGACGAGCCGATCTACCGAATCACCGGGCGCGACGGCGCGCGGGCGACGGTCTCGGGCCGGAATGGCGCGCGGCTCGGCCCGGTCGACGCGGAGGCGGCCCTGCGGCTTGCCGCGGGAGATCGGCCGGGCGCCCGCGTCGAGCCGGTGGGGCGGGACCAGTGGACCGTCACCGCCCGCTACGACCCGCTGCGGCCGTTCCACAAGGTCGCCCTCGGCGATCCTGCGGGGACCGAGCTCTACGTCTCGCAGGTCACCGGCGAGATCGCGCTCGACACGACACGGTCCGAGCGTGCCTGGAACTGGCTCGGCTCGGTGCCGCACTGGATCTACCTGACGCCTTTGCGCACCCGGGCGGAGCTGTGGCGCACGGTGCTGCTGTGGCTCTCGGGCTTCGCCGCCCTCGGGGCGCTCAGCGGCCTCGCCATCGGGATCTGGCGCCTGCGCCTGCGCCACCGCTACGCCAGGGGCGCCGTGACGCCCTATCGCGGGCTGGCGCGCTGGCACCACCTGTTCGGCCTCGCGGGTGGGCTGGGGCTCGGGGCGTTCATCCTGAGCGGCTGGATTTCCATGAATCCGAACCGCTGGTTCGCGTCGAGCGCGCCGCCCTCCGGGCTGCGCGCGGCCTATACCGGAACGCCCGGACCGCTCGGCGTGGCAATCCATCAGATCCGCGATCGCGCCGGACCGGAAACCCGATCCGTGCGCTTCACCGTCATCGGTGGCCGCTGGTGGGTCTTTGCCGATGCACCGGACGGTCCATGCCCCGTCGTGGCGGACGGCAGCTCTTTTCCCGATACAAGCACCCTCGCGGCGGCCGCCGCCGCCGCGATCCCCGACGGACGCCTGCGGGCGACCCAGCATCTGGTTGCCTACGACGCCTATTGGTATCCGCACGGGACGGATCCGCGGCCCCTCCCGATCCTGCGTCTGCGCTTCGACGACCCGGCCGCCACCTGGCTCCATATCGACCCGCGCGACGGCACCATCCTGCAGCGGCTCGACCATTCCGGCCGCATCAACCGCTGGCTGTTCAACGCGCCCCACCGCCTCGATCTTCCGGTCCTGACCGGCCGACCGACCCTGCGCGCGGCGGCGCAATGGCTCCTGAACCTGCTTGCCGCCGGAATCGCGGTCACCGGGATCGTCGCGGGCTGGCGGCGCCTCAGCCGCAGCCCGAGGCGTCCCGTTCACCCGGCGTCAGCGTCAGTGCAACCGACGTCCCGGTCCGTGCCGCGATGAGGGCCGCCTCCAGGCAGGCCATCACGTGAAGCGCTTCCAGAGCCGCCGACGATTCGACTACGCCTTGGACAAGCTGTCGAGCCAGATCCGCATAGTAGCGCCGCTGGTCCCCGACCACCGCAGGCGCATGTGCCACGGCTCCGCTCCCGTCGTGGATGGCGATCCCGTCCGGGTCCTCGCCCCATCCCGGCGCCCCCGGAGCCATGCCGGCCAGGAGCTGCTGCTCCTGGATGTCGCTCCGCTCCTTGATGAGGCTGCCGGCCTCGCCGTGGACGACGAAGCGGGACGATCCGCCGGCGACCAGCATGCTGGCCTGCAGGACCACGCGCAGGTCCCGATACGCCAGCACGACGTGCGCCCAATCGTCGGACAGGGCGCCAGGGCGCAGCCGCGCCAGATTGGCCGTCACCCGGTCGGGCAGCCCGAACAGCTGGAGCGCCTGATCCACGAGGTGCGGGCCGAGATCGTACCAGATGCCGCCGCCGGGCCCGGCGCCCTCCCGCCATCGGTCACGGACCTGCGGGCGGAACCGGTCGAAATGCGCTTCGAAATGCCGGACCTTGCCGATGACGCCCTCGGCGATGGCCCGCCGGACACTCAGATAGTCGCTGTCCCAGCGCCGGTTGTGGAAGACGGACAGCATCCGGCTCTGGCGCCGCGCCAGCGCGACGAGCCCGCGCGCCTCGGCGAGATCGAGGGTGAAGGGCTTGTCGACGACCACGTGCTTGCCCGCCTCCAGGGCGATTTGAGCCAGCGGCGCATGCGTGTCGTTGGGGGATGCGATCACCAAGAGGTCGACACCATCCGAGGCGGCCACCGCGGCGGGATCGGCGACGACGTCCAGGCCGGGCAGGTCGGCCCAAACCTTGGCGGGGTCGCTTGAGGCGACCACCCGAAGGTCGAGCGCCGGAACCGCCCGGATCAGCGGGGCGTGGAAGGTCCTGCCGGCATAGCCGTAGCCGATCAGGCCGACACGGATCCGTGCAGGTGCGCTCGCCATGGTGGTGTCGTCCGGCCCGGCCATCGGGACGGCGTGACTATAGCGGCGTGAGCGTCGGTGTTCACCGCCTCCGCTGCCCCTCTCCGTCATCACGAGCGAAGCGAAGTGACCCAGGGCAGCACGACATCTTCGAGGCTGGCGCCGCACTGGGTTGCTTCGCTGCGCTCGCAATGACGGAGGGGCGCACAGGCCGGCGCATGAGAACCGTATCCGGCGCGTCCGCCGCCCAGGCCCGTCCCTAAAACCGCGCGGTCAGGAACAGCCGCACGTTCCGGCCCGGCAACAAAATCTCGTCCTTCTTGAACGAGGTCGAGTTGCGGATATCGTCGTCGAGCAGGTTCCGGCCCTGAACGCCCAAGGTGATCGCACTCGCCCCATAGATCGCTGGATCGATCGCCTGCGTGTAGCTCAGCTCGGCGCGCAGGTCGTTGTAACCAGGGGTCGGCGTCTCGAACAGGGCGGTCGCCTGGTGATCGAAGGCATGGAGCAGGTTCACCCGGGCGAACCAGCCATCCGCCCGCAGGTAGACGCCACCGCCGAGCCGGTAGGGCGGGATGCGCGGCACGTTGGTGCCGTTGTCGAACTGGGCGCGCACGAAATCGAACTGGGCCTCGACGCCGGCAAAGCCGTTGCCGACCGGCAGGACGTCATACTGGCCGATGATCTCGGCACCGTAGAAGGTGGCGTTCTGCTGCTGGTAGACGATCTGCCGGTTCTCGGTGCCGCCGCCGCAGGAGGCGAAGTCGTCGTCGCAAACCAACCCGGTGAAGTTGCGATAGATGAAGCCGGTATAGCGCGTGTAATACCCGGTGGCGTCGAGGCGCAGCGGGCCCTCGGCCCGCCGGATGCTGGCCTCCACGGTGCGGGCGCGCTCCTTCTTCAGGTCCGGATTGCCGATCTCGAACGTCGCGGTGGCATCGTGCGGCCCCTGCGAGAACAGCTCGTAGCCGGTGGGACCGCGCTCGACATAGGAACCGTTGAGGCTCGCCACGAAGCCGTAGGGCAGATCCTGGAGGGCGCCGATGCTGGCGCTCTTCGGGGCGAAGCGCCGCGTCCGGGCGTATTGGAACGGATCCTGTCCATCGACCGGGGCGTAGTCGGCGGGGAATTGCGCGGCCGTGCTCGACAGCCGGTCGACTTCGTAGCGGCCCGCCGCCTGCAGCCGCGTGCCGGGGCGCAGTTCCAGCTCCTCGAATAGGTAGACCGCGTTGGCGCGGGACTCGGTCTTGGGCAGGAACGATTCGAGCTGGGTGTTGATCACCCGCCGGTCCGACTGGAAGCCGAGCGCGCCGGTGAGCCGGCCGAACGCGGTGTCGACCGGGACGTGCTGGAGTTCCAGCCGCCCCTCCGCCTCGCGGTTCTTGAAGATCGCCTGGATGCCCTCGATCCCATCCTCGCCGATGCCGACCTCGTTGTGGCGGTAGACCGAATAGCCCGCCCAGTAGCGGATCACCTCGAAGGGGCCGTCCAGCGGCCGATATTCGCCCCGCGACAGCACTCGGTCCTGGTTCGGGGTCAGGCGGGTGCGGTCCTGCTCGGCGACGCCGCCCGGGATCGCGTAGATCGCGTCGTAGTGGCTGAACGAGAGGCCGACGAAGCCACGGTCGCCGATCGCCGAGATGCCGACCGCGCCGCCCTGCGACTCGTTGTAGGAGTTGCGCTGGATCCCGCCCGGGATCGCGTAGCTGTCGTTGGCGGTCTTGAACCCGTCGGCATGGACCGCGATCCCGTCGCCGCCGGCATCCACCGTGGCGGCGCCGAGCCGGCCGTTGTCGACGCTGGAGAAGCCGGTGGTGACCTGCCCCTGCACGCCGTTCGCCGGGATGAAGGTCGGCACCCGGTTGTTGTCGGCCGAGACCACGCCGCCGATGGCCCCGGAGCCGTAGCGCAGGGTAGCGGGACCGCGGATCACCTCGATCCGGTCGGCGACCAGCGGGTTCACCGGGACCGCGTGGTCCTCGCCGAGATCCGAGACGCCGCCGTTGACGATGCCGTTCTCCTGGATGCGCACCCGGGCATTGTCGAGGCCGCGGATGATCGGCCGCGAGGCCGCCCCCGGCGCGTAGGTGGTGGCTGAGATCCCCGGCCGGTCGAACAGGGCATCTCCCAGGGTCCGGGGCTGGTCGCGGGCGATCTGGTCCTGGGTCACCACGGTGACGGGCGAGAAGGTGTTGGTCGCCACCGGCAGGATGCCGGTCTGAAGCGGGGCCGCGGAACCGCCCGTGGGCCGGGTCGCCTGGATCGGGCTGGGACTGGTGACGCTGATCTCGTCGAGGGCCACGGATTGCTGCGCCTGCGCCGGAGCGGTGAGCAGGCCGGCGCTGAGGGGCGCCGACAGGATCGTGCCGGCCAGGAACGCGAGGCGAGGAGACGGGGTCATCGGGGCTCACACAGTGTTATATCGTTTCATTCGCGTGCCACGATGATGGGGCGCAAGGGCCGACCAAGGGATTGGAGCGGGAAAGAGGGCAACGTTACATCGTTGCAACATCCACGCGGATGCAGCGTGATGTTGCTGCGCGACCAGGCGCTCAACGCCTGTTCGAAGGCGTTCCTTCATCTGCACGCCGTCGTCGCGCGCGCGGCGTAGCAACCTCGGAAGACGCCGTCATCGGAGATCGCATGCCGCCCGACACGCTACGCTGCGCGCAAGGACGGATCGCGTCAGACCGCGATCGCCTCGGCCTCGTCCTCTTCCGCCTCGATCTCGGCATCGACCTCGGAGACCGGGCCGGAGGCGCCGGCCGCTTCAGCGAGACCGCGGGCGGCCTTGCGGAGGAGCTTGCGCAGTCGGCGACGGTCGGTCTTGTCGAGATGGTCGAGGAGTTCCGCCTCGACCTCCTCCTGGATCCGCTCGATCGCTTCGGCCTTGGCGAGTCCGGATTCAGTGAGTTGCACCCGCACCACCCGCCCGTCACCCGATTCGGCCCGACGCTCGACGATGCCGAGGGCTGCGAGCCGGGTCACCGTCTTCGAGGCGGTGGGGGGCCGCACCCGCAGGAGCGCGGCGAGATCGCCCATCGTCATGGTCCCGGCCGCGGCCAGGGCCTGCACCACCTGCTCCTGCCCGGCGAACAAGCCGAGCTTGGCGAGCCGGTCGCCGGTGCGGGCTCGGTGTAGGCGCGCGGCCTGCACCAGCGCCCAGCCCACGCTGCGCACGCCGGGCGGCCGCATCTTCTTGGCGGATCCCTCCGACGCGCCCGCGTCCTTGATCTCACGATCGCGTTTCTGCTTGTCGCCCACTGGAGCGCCCGCATCTATGCCGGCGGCCGCCGGACCATCCTGAAGCTGCACGATCCATCCCCGTCACACGGCCGCCCGGGATCCTGTGGCGCGGGTGGGTGACGCTGCGATGACGGGGGCCGACAAGGCTGCGCGTTCAGCACTGCATCAGGCGCTTGAGACGGTCCAGAATGTCCTCGCCGGTGCAGGGCCGGGCGATGAAGTCGGCATGGGACGGCATCCGCGCTGGATCGGGGGCCGCCCGCCCTGACACGATCAGAATTGGCAATTGCGGCCGAGCCTCGGCCACCGCGCTCGCCAAGTCGAAGCCGTCGGTCTTTCCCGAAAGCTGCACGTCCGTCACCAGCCCGCAGATATCCGGACGTGCCTGAAGGATGCTGAGCGCCCGCTCGGCGGAAGCACATTGCACCGTGTCGTAGCCACCATCCTCCAGCACGTCCCCGAGGTCCATGATCGTCAGCGCCTCGTCCTCGACGAGGAGGATCACCGGCCGATCGCCGCCCGAAACCGTCTGCTCGCTCGCCACTGTGTACTCCCTCCGGCAGCGTCCGGCCGCACGGGCCGCCGCACGCGATGTCAGCGTGAGCCCAACGGCAGAAACGGTTCCGGGTTGCAGGCCGAGGCAGCGGCGGCTCGCGCGATCGTGTAGCCGCGGCGCTCAGGACAGAGCCGCGGCCTGCCCGGGGATGACGGCGATGACGGACTCGATCAGGCGATCGAGATCCGCCGTCGGGATGGTCAGGGCGGGGGTGAGATAAGCGATGTCGCCGAACGGCCGCACCCAGACGCCCCGATCGAGGAAGGCCGCCTTGAGGGCGGCGAGGTCGGGTGTGCGGGCGAACTGCACCGCCCCGATGGCGCCGAGCACGCGCACATCCGCCACCCCGGGCAGGGTTTTCAGGCTGGCCAGCCCGTCCGCAAGGCGGCGCGCGATGGCTCGGGCCTGATCGAGGCGCGGCTCGGTCTCGAACAGATCGAGGCTGGCATTGGCAGCCGCGCAGGCGAGCGGATTGGCCATGAAGGTCGGGCCGTGCATCAGCGCGGCAGCCGGATCCTCGGACCAGAACGCCTCGAACACCTCCGTCCGGGCGACGGTCGCAGCCAGCGCCATGGTGCCGCCGGTGAGCGCCTTCGACAGGCAGAGGATGTCCGGCACGATCCCGGCCTGCTCGCAGGCGAACAAGCTGCCGGTGCGACCGAACCCGGTGAAGATCTCGTCGGCGATCAGCGGCAGGCCGTGACGGCGAGCGAGGCGCGCGATCGTCGCCAGCACCTCCGGCGGGTGCATCAGCATGCCGCCCGCGCCCTGGACGAGGGGCTCGACGATCACGGCGGCCAACGTCTCGCGGTGGGCCGCGAGAGTCGAGTCGAGCACCGCGACCTCGGCCGGGCTGCGCGGCAGGTCACAAAAAATCTGGCTCGGCAGGTAGGCTCCGAAGCGGCGATGCATGCCCTCCTCGGGGTCGCAGACGGACATCGCCCCCATCGTGTCGCCGTGGTAGCCGCCCCGGAAGGCCAGCACCCTGGTCCGGCCGCTCACCCCGCGATTGAGCCACATCTGGGCGGCCATCTTCAGCGCGACCTCGACGGCGACAGAGCCCGAATCGGTGAAGAAGACGTGGTCGAGATCCCCCGGCAACAAGGCGGCGAGCCGCGCCGCCAGCCGCTCGGCCGGGGCATGGGTCAGGCCACCGAACATCACGTGCGGCATCCGCGCCAGCTGATCCGCCACGGCTTGGGCCATGTGCGGGTGGTTGTAGCCATGCACCGCCGTCCACCAAGAAGAGATCCCGTCCACCAGCTCACGGCCATCGGCCAGCACGATACGGCTGCCGTGCGTCGCCACCGCCTCCAGGGGCGGCGGCGCCAGCCGCATCTGCGTGTAGGGCCGCCACAGGTTTTTTCGGGATAGGTCGGACGTCATGGCGGAGGGATGGGCGGTGGGGCGGGGGTGGTCAAGCGGGGCGCCGCTCAGCTCGCGCTCAGCGCGATGGCAGCCGATCGGCCCCACCTTGACATCCGCCGCGCCCGCGCCCCCATGACCCATCCGATGGACAGCCTCGACGCCTTCGCCCGGACCAAACTCGACACCCTGGAGGCCGGCAGCCTGCGGCGGCGGCTAACGCCCACCGAGCGGGGTGCCGAAGCCGCGGCGGTACGCCGGGGCCGGGCGCTCGTCTCGTTCTCGTGCAACGATTATCTCGGCCTGTCGCACCACCCCCGGGTGATCGTGGCCGCGCAAGCGGCGGTCGCGGCCTACGGGGCCGGGGCGGGCGGGTCGCGGCTGGTCACCGGCGACCATCCGGTGCTCGGGGCGCTGGAGAATCGGCTGTCGCGGTACAAGGGCACCGAGGGCGCCCTGGTCTTCGGCAGCGGCTATCTCGCCAATCTCGGGATCACCCCGGCGCTGGTGGGGCGCGGCGACCTCGTGGTGCTGGACGAGCTGTCCCATGCCTGCATGTGGGCCGGGGCGCGGCTGTCGGGCGCCAAGATCCTGACCTTCCGCCACAACGATCCGGGCGATCTGGCAAAGACGCTCGCGGAGCACCGCCCGCTCCATGCCCGCGCCCTGGTCCTGACCGAGCGGGTGTTCAGCATGGACGGCGACCGGGCGCCGCTGGGCGACATCCTGGGCGTCGCGGACCAGTTCGACGCCTGGACCCTGGTGGACGACGCCCACGGGATCGGCGTGGTCGAGGACGGGCCGCGGGCGCCGCTCGAGATGGGCACCCTGTCGAAGGCGCTCGGCTCCTATGGCGGCTATCTCTGCGCGTCGCGGCCGGTGATCGACCTGATGACCAGCCGCGCCCGGAGCTTCGTCTACACCACCGGCCTGCCGCCGGCCTCGGCCGCTGCGGCCCTCGAAGCCCTGGCGATCCTGGAGGCGGAGCCGGCGCGCCGCGCCCGGCCGCTAGCCCTCGCCCGGCGGTTCACGGCCCGCCTGGGCCTGCCGGAGGCCGAGAGCGCCGTGGTGCCGGTCCTGGTCGGCGACGCGCAGACGGCGCTCGACATCTCCGCGGCCCTGGAGGCTGAAGGCTTCCTGGTGGTGGCGATCCGCCCGCCGACCGTACCGGCCGGGTCCGCGCGGCTGCGCGTGGCCTTCTCGGCCGCCCACGCCGAGGCGCAGGTCGATGCCCTTGCCGACGCGGTGGCGGCGCTGACGGGCCGCGCTTCCCGTCCCTGAGCGCCGACCCTATACCTCGTCGCCGACGCTCCCGCCCAAGAGGGGCCCGGACCAGAGCAACCGAGAGGACGACGCCCGATGGACGCCAGCGCATTGCGAGCCCTCCAGGCTCCGATCAAGGACCAGTACCGCTCGGCCCCGGATTCGGCCGTGATCACCTTGAAGGCCCGGGGCACGCTCGACGACACCAAGATCGCCTGCAAGGTCGAGACCGGCCGCGCCATCGCGGAAGCCGGGCTGCACCCGGCCACCGGCGGCTCCGGACTGGAATTGTGCTCCGGCGACATGCTGCTCGAAGCCCTCGTGGCCTGCGCCGGCGTGACCCTGAAGGCGGTGGCGACGGCGCTGGAGATCCCGCTGCGCTCCGGCACGGTGAGCGCCGAGGGCGATCTCGATTTTCGCGGAACCCTCGGCGTCGACAAGGAGGCGCCGGTGGGATTCCGCAGCATCCGTCTGTTCTTCGCGCTGGATACGGACGCGCCGGAGGACAAGCTCGCGCAGTTGCTCAAGCTGACCGAGCGCTACTGCGTCGTGTTCCAGACCCTGAATCACAAGCCCGAATTGTCGGTCGCCACTACGACGGCCTGAAGGAGGACGGCCATGGCCAGCGGCATCACCCAGGCCGAGTACTGGAACGGCGAGGTCGGGACCCGCTGGGCCCGCAACCAGACAGTTCTCGATGCGGTGTTCGCACCGCTGACCGAGGCTCTGTTCGCCCGCGCGGCGCTGCGCACCGGCGAGTCCGTGCTCGATATCGGCTGCGGTTCCGGCGCCACGACCCTGGAGGCCGCCCGCAGGGTCGGTCCGGAGGGAGGCGTGACCGGTGCGGACATCTCAGTACCGCTGCTCGCGGTCGCCCGGGGCCGCGCCGAGGCGGAGGCGGCCGGGGCTGCGCCGATCCGGTTCGTCGAAGCGGATGTCGAGAGCGCGGATCTCGGGACCTATGGGCAGGCCCTGTCGCGGTTCGGCGTGATGTTCTTCCCGGATTCGGCCCGCGCCTTCGCCAATATCCGCCGGATGCTGCACCCGGAGGGCCAGCTGACGTTCCTGTGCTGGCGTGCTCTGGCGGAGAATCACTGGGTGACGGTTCCCCGCGAGGCGGTGGTCCCGCTGCTGCCCGAGATCCCGCAGCCGCCGCCAGCGGATACACCCGGCCCGTTCCGCTTCGCCGCAGCGGACCCGCTGGTCGCGTTGCTGCGCGGCGCGGGCTTCGGCACCGTGACTTGCGACGCGATCGACCGGGACGTGGAGCTCGGCCGCGGCGACACCGATGCGAAGGCCGCCGAGGCCGCCGCCCATGTGGCGCTCAATCTCGGGCCGACCGCGCATCTCGTACGCGAGGCCGAACCCGATCTGCGCGCCCGGGCCGCGACTGCGGTCACCGCCGCCCTGCGCCCGCACGCGACCGGCGGTTCCGTTCGCCTGCGCGCCGCCTGCTGGCTGGTTCAGGCCCGCTAGGGCAGAGCGACTTCAGAACCCCAGCGCCCCGCCGTCGGAGCGCGGGTCGTGCATCGCCTCGATCCGCCCGTCCCGGGCCCGGCGCACCAGCATGCCGGCATGGCCCAGCGTGTCGCTGTAGGGCACACCGACCGGCTCGATCTGGTGGCCCATGCGCTCCAGCGCAGACAGGATCGCCGGGTCGAACCGGTCCTCAACCTTCACGCTCAGCGACGGCGCGCCCCAGGTCCGGCCGTAGAGCAGCCGCGGCGCCTCCACCGCGCCAGCGACGGAAAAACCGTAATCGGCGTAGCGGCAGAAGATCTGGGCCTGGAATTGCGGCTGGCCGTCGCCGCCCATCGCGCCGTAGGCCATCACTCGGCCGTCGTCGAAGCAGGCCAGCGCCGGGATCAGGGTGTGGAACGGACGCCGCCCCGGCTCCAGCGGGTTCACGGCGGACGGGTCGAGGGAGAACGAGACGCCGCGGTTGAGCCAGTCGATCCCGGTCCGCGGCAGCACCACCCCGGAGCCGTATTCCCAGTAGACCGACTGGATGTAGGAGACGGCCAGCCCATCCCGGTCGATCGCCCCCATCCAGACCGTGTCGCCCGGGGAGTCGCGCAGCGGGACCGAAGCCGCCCGCTTCATGTCGATGCGGGCGGCTTCCGTGGCGAGGAACGCGGGGGCGAGGAAATCGTCCGGGTCGTGGCGCAGGCGGCCGAAATCGGTCACCACCCGGTCGCGGATCGCGAAGGCCCGCTTCGTCGCCTCGATCAGCCCGTGATAATGCGCCACGCTCTCCGGGGCTGCGATGGTCAGCCGGTCGAACAGGCCCAGGATGATCAGCGCCGCGAGCCCCTGGGTCGGAGGCGGGAAGTTGAACAGGGTGGCGTCGCGCCGGCGCAGGGCCAGCGGCCTGCGCTCGGCCGCCTGATAGGCCTTGAGGTCGGCCCGGGTCACCGGCGCGCCGAGGCGCTCCAGATCGGCGCCGATCTCGTGCGCGACGTCACCCCGGTAGAAATCGTCGAGCCCGGCATGGGCAAGCTGCTCCAGGGTCGCCGCGAGGGCCGACAGCTTGCGAATCTCGCCGGCCCGATAGGGCTTGCCATCCTTGAGGAAGGTCGCAGCGAAGTTCGGAGCCTCGTACAGGGTGTCGCCCGGCTGCGGCTTGTAGCGCTCCTCGCTGGCTGAGACCGGCACGCCGTCGCGGGCCTGGGTGATCGCGTCGGCGAGCAGCACCTCCAAGGGCAGGCGGCCGCCGAGCGCCTTGGACAACGCCAGCGCGAGCTCCCAGCCGCCGACCGCACCGGCCACCGTCACCATGGCGTCGGGGCCCCGCGACGGGATCGTGTCATAGCCCTTCTCGCGGTAGCGCTGGATCGTAGCGAGGCGCCCGGCCGGTCCGCAGGCCTCGATGCCGCGCACCCGCCCACCGCGCTCGCGCACCAACCAGAAGCCGTCGCCGCCGATGCTGTTCATGTGCGGGTAGACCACGGCGATCGAGGCCGCCATCGCCACCATCGCCTCGATGGCGTTGCCCCCCTGCGCCAGCACGGTCCGGCCGGCCGAGGCGGCGAGATGGTGAGGGGCGGCGACGGCGCTGTCGGAAAAGACGGGGGTCTCGGGCATCGACGATCCTGTGGTGTTCCGGTCGCAGCGTTAGGCAAGTGTGCGGCTGCTGCAAGGTCCCGCCGCTCGCCAGGGCTATGCCATGCTAGGAAGGCCGATGCCCGTCGCGCGGAAGCGGCCGATGTCGTTCAAGATTTGGCCTCGGTTGGCCATCGGCCTCACCCTGACTGCGGCCCCGGCCGCGGCGCAGCAGCGGGTACGGACCGTATACGAGGGCGCGGGGGCCGATCCGCGCATCTCGGTCGCGCAGCCGGAGAGCACCAGTCAAGCGTCCGGCGGCTACGTCCGGTCGATCGAGCCGTCCCTGGGCCCGCTCGGCGATCCCTTGGGCATCCGCCCCGGGCTGAAGGCCCGCGGCATCGAATACAGTCTGACCTATGTGGCCGATCTGCTCGGCAACCCGACCGGCGGAATCCGTCAGGGGGCGATCGTCGAGGACCGCCTGAATCTGCGGCTCAATCTCGATCTCGACCGGCTGGCAGGCTGGGAGGGCGCGACCATCCACGCCAACGCCTATTTCATCCACGGCACCGGTCTGTCGCGCTACTATGTCGGCGACCTGCTGACCACGAGCGTCATCGAGGCGCTGCCGTCGACCCGGCTCTACGTGCTGTGGTTCGATCAGAGTCTGATGGACGGGCAGCTCGGTCTCCGGATCGGCCAGCAGGCGGCCGATACGGAGTTCTTCGTCAGCCAGACCGCGACCCTGTTCGTGAACTCCACCTTCGGCTGGCCGGCGATCACCGGGCTCGACCTGCCGAGCGGCGGCCCGGCCTATCCGCTCTCGGCACCGGCGATCCGTGCGAAATATACGCCGGGCAACGGCGTCTCGCTCCAGGTCGGCCTCTATGACGGCGATCCGGCGGGTGCGAACCGGCCGGGCCAGGATCCGGAGGCGCAGCGGCTCAACCGCACCGGCACGAATTTTCGCACCAACGACCCGGCGCTCGTCGTCGCCGAGGCGACCTACGCGTACAACATCGAGCCGGGGGCCAAAGGCTTGCCCGGGGACATCACGCTGGGCGGCTGGCAGAATTTCGGCCGGTTCGACAGCCTGCGCTTCGACATCACCGGTGTGCCGCTGGCCGACCCGAATGCTACGGGGATCGGCCGCCCCCTGCGGGGCAATGCCGGCCTCTACGCGATCTACGACCAGACCCTGTTCCGGGAATCCGGGAAGGACGACGAGGGCCTCGGCTTCTTCGTACGCGCGGCCTATTCGCCGACCCGTTCCAGCCTGATCGAGTCCTATCTCGATACCGGCCTCGCCTATAAGGGGCTGTTCGAGGGTCGAAACGACGACACGATCGGCATCAGCCTCGCGCAGGCCCGGATCAGCGACGATGCCCGCCGGGCCGACCGGGACACGATTTTCTACACCGGCGTCCCGATGCCGCGACGGCGGGCCGAGACGGTGCTGGAGGCGACCTACCAGGCGGTCGTGGTTCCGGGCTTCACGGTGCAGCCCGACGTCCAATACGTGCTCCATCCGGGCGCCGGGGTGGCTGGCCCGGACGGGCGTCGCCTGCGCAATGCAGCGGTGCTCGGGGTGCGGGCGACCGTGCAGTACTGAGCCGGGCGCCCTGGAACGGTCACGGTGCCCGCCCTCTTTCCGCAGTATGGTGATCTTCGAGTGGGTTGTCGGCGTCCTGTTCGGCGCGGTCCTGTTGGCTGCGTTGGCGCGACGGCTTGGCGCGCCGTACCCGGCGTTCCTGGCCTTGGGCGGCGTCGGCCTCGCCTTCGTGCCCGGCGTGCCGAACCTGCGGCTCGATCCCGAGCTGGCGCTCGCCCTGTTCCTCGCCCCCGTCCTGCTCGATGCCGGCTTCGACGCCTCGATCCGGGACATGAAGGACAATTGGCGCGCGGTGTTCGGTCTCGCGGTCGGCGCCGTGGCGGTGACGACGCTCGCCGTCGCGTTCGTGGCGCATCTCATCGTGCCGGACATGCCGATCGCGGCCTGCATCGTGCTGGGCGCCGTGGTCGCGCCGCCCGATGCCGTGGCGGCCCTGGCCGTCCTCAAGCACGCGCCGATGCCGCACCGCCTCGCCACGATCCTGCGCGGCGAGAGCCTGCTCAACGACGCCGCCTCGCTGATCATCTACCGGCTGGCGGTGGCGGCCGCGATGGCGGACGGCTTCCATCCGGCCGAGGTGGCCCCCGCTTTCCTGCTCGGCGTCGTGGCGAGCCTGGCGGCCGGCCCCTGCCTCGGCCTCGCCTTCGTCGCCCTGACCCGCCGCGTCACCGATCCGGCGAGCACCATCGTAATGCAGTTCGTCGCCGCCTTCGGGATCTGGCTCGCGGCCGAAAAGCTGGAGATGTCGGGGGTGCTGACCATCGTGACCTTCGCGGTCACGGTCGCGCGCCGGGCGCCCGGGATCACGGCGCCGCGCACCCGGGTGATCTCTTACGCGGTCTGGGACACGGCGGTGTTCGTGCTCAATGTCCTGGCCTTCATCCTGATCGGCATCCAGATCGACCCGATCCAGGACCGGCTGACCGGTGCGGATGCCTGGCAGGCGGCGTTCCTGGCCGCCGCGATCTTCGCCACCGTGGTGGTGACGCGGCTCGCCTGGGTCCTGCCCACGACCGGCCTTAAGGGCCTCGGCCTGCGTCAGGCGGGCTCACGGGCGCGGTACGGCCCGGGGCTCGCTTTGTCCTGGGCCGGGATGCGCGGCATCGTCACGGTCGCAGCCGCCCTGGCGCTGCCGATGGAGTTCCCGCACCGGGACCTCGTGGTGTTCACCGCCTTCTTCACGGTGCTCGGGACGCTGATCGTCCAGGGCCTGACCCTGCGACCGCTGCTCGCCTACCTGAAGCTGGAGGATGACGATCCGGTCGGGCGCGAGGTCGGCTGGGCGCGGGCCGCCGCATACAAGGCCGCCCTCGAGAGCCTGTCCGAATCCGGGGACGAGCCGGCGATCGATACGTTGCGGGCGGAGTTCCGCTCGGCGCTCGAGGAGGCCGAGGCCCATGACGAGGGTCGCGCCCCCGAGAGCCTGCCTTCGGACGCCGCCCGTCGCCGCTCGGTGGAGGCCGCCCGCAACGCGGTCCTGACCCTGCGCCGCCAGGGCCGGATCGGCGATGACGCGTACTTCCTGCTGGAGGAGGAGTTCGACTGGGCCGAGCTCAACGCGACGCCGAAGGCCGAAACCTAAAGCTCAGCCGACCAACGCCCGTGTTCAGACGCCCTTGCGCGCCGCGACGCGGGACTCGATCGCATCCCACACGGCAACCGACAGGTCGGGACCGCCGAGACGCTGGATCGCCCGGATACCGGTGGGGGAGGTGACGTTGATCTCGGTCAGGTGACCGTCGATCACGTCGATCCCCACAAGGATCAGGCCGCGTCGGGCCAGCTCCGGTCCGATCGTCGCGCAGATCTCGCGCTCGCGCTCGGTCAGCTCGGAGGCCGAGGCGGCACCACCGCGGACCATGTTGGAGCGGATGTCGTTGGCCGCCGGCACGCGGTTGACCGCGCCCATCGCGACGCCGTCGACAAGGATGATGCGCTTGTCGCCCTCGGTCACCCGATCGAGATAGCGCTGGATCACCCAGGCCTCCCGGAAGGTGGTCGCGAACAGGTCGAACATCGAGCCGAAATTCGGGTCCGTCTCCGTGACCTTGAACACCGCCGCGCCGCCATGCCCGTGCAGCGGCTTCATCGCCACGGTGCCGTGCTCCAGCCGGAACGCCTCGATCTCCGCCTTGTCGCGGCTGATCAGGGTCGGCGGCATCAGCTCTGGGAAGTCGAGCACGAACAGCTTTTCGGGCGCGTTGCGCACCTCAAAGGGATCGTTGACCACCAGCGTTTCCGGGTGGATCCGCTGCAGCATGTGTGTGGCCGTGATGTAGGCCATGTCGAAGGGCGGATCCTGACGCATCAGCACCACGTCCGCCTCCGCGAGGTCGATCCGCTCCGGCGGCGTGAGGGTGAAATGCGCGCCCTCGACATCCTGTACGGTCAGTCGCTCGACGCGAGCGGTGACCCGCCGGCCCTGCATCGAGAGCCGGTCGGGTGTGTAATAGATCAGGTCATGGCCCCGCCGCTGCGCCTCGAGCAGCAACGCGAAGGTCGTGTCCCCCGCGATCCGGATATTCTGGATCGGGTCCATCTGGACGGCGACGGTCAAGCCCATCGGAAATGCCCTTCGCACACGGCGGGTGTCTCGACCGGACGGGTCTTCAATCGTCGGACAGCGACTTGCTGCCAGTGCGCTTGTCGTAATCGCCGATCGCCGAGCGGCACTCGGGCGAGAGACGCTTGCGGTTGCGCATCATGCACTTGTCGGCGTCCTGGCTGTTCGGATCGACACCGGCGCAGAGACGGAAATAGTCGTTCGCGCAGCCGAGCTGCAGGCCCTGGTCCTCGCGCTGAGCGTAGGCGGGGCCGGCAGCGAGCGTCACGAGCGCGAGGGCTGCAGCGGCGAGGCTGCGCCGACGGTAGGCGTGCAAGGTGCGTTCCGGAACGAGTCGCATTCAGCGGTGTCCTCAAATCTCGATCGCGCGGAAATTCGATGCGGCGGTATCCCGTCCGCTTGGGTCCGCCATATCGGTCGCGCGGGGCGGTAGGCAAGCGCCGCAGCTGCGCATGGGTTCCCCGCGCGGAACGCTGCGCCAACACCCTGCCCGGGTGTGTCTCAGGGGCCGCACGGAGCCGACGCTAAAAAAGGCCCCGTCCGCGATCGGACGGGGCCTCAGTCATAGGGAGGAAACGCCCGCCATGGGCGAAAACAGCGTCGCAATTCGCGCGCCACATACGCCGGATGGCCGGCAAGACTCCGTTAACCACGTCATGCTGAATGGTTTCTGTAGCCCTTGCCGACCCCCTCTGCAGGGCCCGGGCACTGACGCTCGAGCCGCCGACAGGAGCCGGAGACGATGACCCCATTCAAGCCGCAGGTGACCAGCGCGCTCCGACCGCCGATGCCCGCCAACGATGCGACGTACGACGCACGGCCGGACGCTTCCGCGATCCTGATCCCGTTCCCCGGCCAGGAGGCGCGGCGGACGCGCCGCCTGCCGCGTACGGAGGAGCAGCGCGGCGAAATCTTGTTCTTCCTCGGCGTGCGCTACGAGCGCCTCGCTTCCTGAACACGTCGACCGGCCCGGCCGCGCGACGTTTCCGACGGTTTGATCATGCCTGTCCCGGACCGCCATCGGCCGCCCCTCATCCATGACCGAGGCACGCGCGCGCGCCGCGCCCTCAAGGCTTCTCTTCTCCTGCCCACCGGAGCGGCCCTGGCGCTGCTCGCTGCCTGCACCCAAAGCGGCGATTTCGGACGGCCCCGGACCGGCGTCTGGAATGGCCTGATCGACACCACCGGCAGCTTCTCGGTGCGTGATCGGGGCCGCTTGCTTCTGGATTCCGGCCTGACCGACGACGAGCAGGCCCTGCGCGACCGCGCCTGGCGGTTCGTGCAGCCGGCCAGCACCTTCGCGGCCTTCCAGGATGCCCTGTTCGGGCTGGCCAGCGCGCACGCGACGCCGACTTGGCGGTTCGACGAGGTCGGGGCCTATTATGACGTGCTGACCGCCGAGCCCACGCGCTCTCCCGTGTCCCGCTACCGCCAACTCGCCGACGACGCCACGGCCGATGGCCGCCTGATCCCGATCTTCGTAGCGTTGGCAGCGCGGGTCATCGATGCGGATGCCGCGCGGCTGCGCAGCCTGCCCTTCGCCAAAACTCTCGACGACGCGGATATCCGTCTGGCCGCGCAGCGCGTCGCCGAGAACCGGTGCCTGATCGCCTGGGTGCGGATCGAGACCGGCCTTCGGCTTGCGCGCTATCGGTTCGCCCTGGAGCACCTCTTCGCCGCGGCTCCGTCGCCGGAATCCGTCTCGGCCGAGCGGTCTCTGGCCATGCTCGCCGCCCGCCGCAACCTGCTGGTGCCACTGCTGCCGCCGGATGCCGGGGCGCGCTGCGGCCTCGAAGCCGCCCTCGTGCCGGTTGCCGAAGCCCCGCCGCTCGTCGTCAAATACTGATGCGGCGCTACCGCCCCGCCGGCTTCGCGATGAGCTCCTTGCCGGCAGGCTCGTCCGCGGGCGTGTCGGTGGTGCAGGAGACCGCCTGGACCGCCGCGTTGGCGCCAGGCCGCTGACTCGGCAGGCCGGCGATCACCCGCACGACCACGACGCCGCGCGTGTCCGGCGCGACGATGCGCACGTCGCGGCTCGGATCGTTCTCGTCGTCGTCGGCCAGGGCCTCGTCGTATTGGGCGCGGGTCAGGATCACGAGGTCGAGGGCGCCACGCACGGCGGCTTGGTCGGTCACCGCGTAGAAGGCCCCGCGCCGGGCATGGGCGGCCAGTGACAGCGACAGCGGCCCTGTCCGGGCCGAGACGCGCATCGGGCCATCGGCGAGATCATAGGCACAGACGCCGACCGCCACGGCCGGGTCGGGGATCGGCAGCCACGCCTCGGGCGGGGAGGGGTCGTCGCCGGTCGCCACCGTGTAGATCGGCTGCGGGTGATCCAGGTTCTCGCTCGTCCGGGCGCGCGAGACGGCGTCCGTCTCGGACAGGCGCGGGATCGCGAGCACCGCCGCGATGTGCACCATCCCGGCGAGCACCAACCCGATCAGCGTGGCATAAACGAAGCGCAGGTTCACGATGCGCATCCCAGGCGGGTGATGGCCGGCACGGAATCCCGATCCAGCGATCCGACGCTGGCGGCGGCCGGCGTATCGTAGAGACGCAACGCCAGGCGCACCGGACCGCTGTCCCGGGGGCTCGGCAGCCAGTTCCCGGGCTGGACCTCGGGCGCGAGCACCACCAAGAACCGCCCGTCGGCCGCGCGCAGCACCTCCGTAGAGGTGAAGCCCTCGCGCACCGTCGGCCGGCCGGGCTCGCGGGCGCCGCGACCGGCGACCGTAAGGGTCCAGGCCCGGGCCGGCGGCGTCCCGCCGCCGATGCGATACGTACAGGTGGCGTCGAGCGCCTGCCCCTGGTCGTCGACTGCGGCGGTCAGCAGCAAGCCTTCGCCCACCGCCAGCGGGATCTCGCCGCGTCGGGCGTTGACGGCACGGGTATAGGGGTCGGCATTCGCAGAGCCAGCCCGAGGCCACGCCGTCCAGGCGCCGACCTGCACCCCGCCGAACGGGTAGCCGCCCCGCGTCGCCCAATCGGCGCTGGCGAGGCCGAGCACCCCGCCGAGCGCGAGGGCATAGACCGCGAGACCCGCGACCGAACTCTTGCGCCAGATACGCGCGAGGAGCCGCCCGGCACCGCTGAGGGAGCGTACCTCTGCCGCGGGTCGATCATCTCCGGCCGCGGATCTGCGGCCGGGGCTTCCAGGGATCGCGAGCCTCATCGGGTCACCGCAGCTCGATGCGGCCGCCGACAGACCGGGCGCCCTCGGCCACCTCCCGCGGCTGGGTCGGGGATGCTGCAGCCCGGTCGCCCGGCTTCCGGTCGGTCTTCTGCGTGGCCTTGTCCGCGCTGCCGGCGTCCGGCCGCGCCTCGCCCGCGGGGGCGCGCTCCACGGTGCGGAACAGCCCGTTGAGGCCGCCGATCACCTCGAAGGAGCGGCGCGAGAGCTTGCCGTAGGCGCTGGCATTGGGATCGATCGGGGCGGTGGGGCCGCCTGCGGCCTGCTGCTGGGCGGCGCGCGGGCTGTCCTTCAGGCCCGGCAGGCCCTTGATCTCGATGCCCTGGTGAGCCGGCTCCATCACGTCGTGCCAGAGCTGGGCCGGAAGTGAGCCGCCGGTCAGCTTGTTGGTCGAGGTGTGGTCGTCGTTCCCGAACCAGACCGCGCCGACGTAATTGCCCGTGTAGCCGACGAACCACGCGTCCCGGTACGCGTTGGTGGTGCCGGATTTGCCGGCCACCTTGACGCCCTCGAGTTGGGCGCGCTTACCGGTGCCCTCCTCGACGACCTTGTTGAGCATGAAGTTCATATCGGCGACGACCTGGGGCGGCAGCACCCGATCGGGCGCCTCGTCGGCATGGCGGTAGATCACCTCGCCGGACGAGTTCTTCACCTCCATGGCCGCGTAGGGCTTGGCCTTGAAGCCGCCATTGGCGAACACCGCGTAACCGGCCGCCTGGTCGATCACCGTCACCTCGTCGGAGCCGATCGGCATCGAGACCGTGTCGATCAGGTTCGAGGTGATGCCCATCTTGTGGGCCAAGTCGGTGATCTTCGCGCGGCCCGCCTTGGCCGCCCGGGCCTCGTGGCTGATGCCCATGGCCTTGCCCAGCGCGATCGAGATCTTGATCGGGATCGTGTTGATCGACTTCGCCACGGCGAGCCACATCGGAACGCGGCCGGCATAGGACCGGCCATAATTCTGCGGGCACCAGTTGCCGATGCAGACCGGGCTGTCGACCACCGCGGTCTCGGGCTTGAACAGGCCGGAGAGGAGGGCGGCGGAATAGACGTAGGGCTTGAACGACGAACCCGGCTGACGCAGCGCGTCGGTGGCGCGGTTGAACTGGCTCTCGCCGTAATCGGCGCCGCCGACCATGGCGCGCAGCGCGCCATCGGGATCGAGGATGACCATGGCGGCCTCATCGACGTCGAAGGCGTCGCCGGACTTGCGCAGGATGTCGGCGACAACCTCGTCGGCCCGCTTCTGGATCGCGAGGTCGAGGGGCGTCTTCACCGTCAGCACCCGGTCGCTGCGGAGCTTGCCCGCATCGGCCATGCCTTTGATCTCGCCGAAGGCCCAATCGAGGTAGTAATCGGCGGTGATGTCGCGGGTGCGGGTCACCGGGGTCGCCGGATTGCGCAGGGCCGTCTGGATCTGCCCCTCCGTGACGAAGCCGGCCTCGACCATGTTGTGCAGCACGTCCGCCGCGCGGGCGCGGGCTGCGGGCAGGTTGACGTGCGGCGCGTATTTCGTCGGCGCCTTGAACAGGCCCGCCAGCATGGCGGCTTCCGCGAGGCTGATGTCCTTGAGCGGCTTGCCGAAATAGTAATCGGCCGCCGCCACGGCGCCGAAGGTGCCGCCGCCCATATAGGCCCGGTCGAGATAGAGCTTCAGGATCTCGTTCTTGGTCAGGTGGCTCTCCAGCCACAGAGCCAGGAACGCCTCGTTGATCTTGCGCTCCAGCGACCGCTCGTTCGTCAGAAAGAGATTTTTCGCGAGCTGCTGCGTGATCGAGGAGCCGCCCTGCGTGCCGCCGCCGCCGCGCGAGTTGTTGACCAGCGCCCGCAGGGTGCCGATCGGGTCGATGCCCCAATGCTCATAGAAGCGCCGGTCCTCGGTGGAGACCAGTGCCTTGATCATGATGTCGGGAAACTCGTCGAGCTTGAGCGAGTCGTCGTGCTTGATGCCACGCCTTCCGACCTCGGTGCCGTACCGGTCCAGGAACGTGACGGCGAGGTCCTGCTGCTTCAGCCAATTCTCGCTGGTGAGCTGGAAGGCCGGCTGCGCGAAGGCGAGCATCAGCACCGCGCCGCCGGCCCCGAGGGTCACGGCCTCGCTGGTCAGATCGAGGGCGATCCGCTTCCAGCCATGCACGGCGAACCGGCTCATCACCCGCTGGAAACGCTCGTAGACCGCCCCGGTGGAGCGGCCGCTGTCGTAGAGGCCGGCATTGACCCAGGCGTCGAACGCCAGGGCGGCGCGCTCGATGCGGATCTTGATCTCGGTGAGCGTCGGCAGGCGCACGATGTCGGACCCGGCTTGTCGAGCGCCTCTGCGGCGAATCTTTGCGGCGGAGGATCGAGCGCCCGCGCCGCGGGCAAGGATCCCGCGGCCAAGACCCCGCGCGGCGTGTCCATCCTTAGCAGGATCTGCAACGGTCGGCGAGGCTCTGCGCAGTCTCGTGATTCGCCGCAGGGACTCCCGCTTGCCCCGCGGCGCCGGCTCGGGCAGACACACGCTCTTCCCGATCGTGAGATACCCCGATGTCCAAGCCCGAGGCGCTGCGCCGCGGGGTCGCCGAGCCGTTCTGGCGGACCAAGACCCTCGAAGCCATGACGCCGTCCGAGTGGGAGAGCCTCTGCGACGGGTGCGGCCGGTGCTGCCTGATCAAGCTCGAGGACGACGAGACCGGCGAGGTCCACCACACCGATATCGGCTGCACCCTGCTCGACGGCCTGACCTGCCGCTGCCGCGACTATGCCCGGCGCCAGAAGCGCGTGCCCGATTGCGTCCGGCTGACCCCGGAGGCAGTGCGCACGATCCCGTGGCTGCCGCCAACCTGCGCCTATCGCCTCGTCCGCGACGGCGAGCCGCTCTATCCGTGGCATCCCCTGGTCTCGGGCCGGGCTTCGAGCGTGCACGAGGCCGGCATCTCCATCCGCGGCCGGCTCGCCGGCAACGAGGAGGAATTTTCCGACGACGAGCTGCCGGACCGGATCGTGGCCTGGCCAGGCGCGGATCCGGACGCGCGCTGAAGACTAACCGATGCCGCGGCCGAGCAGCCGGCCGCCCGCAAGGCCGTTGAGGCCGATTACGCCGACCACCGCGACGGCGTGGATCAGCAGGTCCGACGCGGTCGCGTCGTGCGGGTGGAACGGCATCAGCAGCGCGGCGGCAGCGGCGGCCGCAGCGAGCCCGCCCAGGGCGGCCGTCAGGTTCGGCCGCAGCGGACAGGCCCGGCGCAGCATCACGACGATCAGCACCGACAGCGGCACCGAGACGCAGACGAGGAAGCTGAAGCAGCCGGCGACCTCTTGCGGGTGTGGCTGGCCTGTGCCGGGGGCGATCCAGTCGCGCAGGCAGCCGAAGCCGCTCGCCCCGACCCAGAGGGCCAGCGGCGGCAGCGGCAGCAGGGCCCAGGCCTTGGTACGGCCAGGCACGCTGGTGGCGAAGGCGGCGAAGGCGGCCGCCACGGCCGTCAGCACCGCTCCGAGCGCTGCGCAGGCGAGATCCGGCACACGCATGCGCAGCATGAAGCCGGCGGTGTCGATCCGACTTGCCAGGATTAGGCCGATGAGCACGGCCACCCCGAGCCAAAGCGCCGCGCGCAGGGCCGGGGAGGGCAGTGGCCGAACCGGCTCCAGGCCGCCGGCGAGATCCTCGACGAGCCGCTCGTAGCGGGCCAGATCGGCCATCAGCGCCGCTCCTGCATCAGGTTGGCGCGCAGGGCCTTCAAGGCCCGGTGCAGATTGACCTTGAGCGCGCCCTTGCTGCGCCCGGTGAGGGCCGACGTCTCGTCCAGCGACAACTCTCGCAGGCCGAGATGCTCGACCGCCTGCCGCTGCCCGTCCGGCAAAGATGCGACGGCACGCGCAAGCGCGGCAGCCCGGTCGCGCGCCTCCAACCCCTGGCCGGGCTCGGGACCGGGATCGGCCTCGGCCTCGTAGGCGAGGGGATCGTGGACCTCCCGGGGCCGGCGGCCGGACCGGCGCAGGCGGTCGATGGCCCGGCGTTGGGTGATGGCCCGCAGCCATGGCAGGAACGGCCGCGCCGGATCGTAGCTGGCGCGCGCGCGATGCACGGTCATCAGCGTATCCTGAACGACATCATCCACCGCCTCGCCGCGCACACCCTGCGCGCGGGCGATCGCGGACACGACCGGCAGGCACGCCTTCAGAAGGGCGCGGTACGCCACCGCGTCGCCGTCCTGTGCGGCCGCCATCAGAGCGGCCAATTCTCCTTCGAGCGCCATCCGGGCTCCGCCGCCGATCCGTTCCCCGGCCTGGGCTGAGTCTAGCGCGGGGCGGGAGTCCGGCGCCAGCGCCCATCCGCGCCCGGCGACGCCGCCCGGCATAGCCAGCATCATCGCGGGCTCCCCTCGGCCGAGGCGAGGCGCTCGCCTAGCCGGGCCGCACCCAAAATACGGCCGTCCTCGGCCTGCAAGAGGAGGGCGGCGGTCTCGCCCGCCGGCGCGGCGGCCTCGAAGGTTGTGGCTGCGCCGGACCAGGGACCGAGATCCTGGATCGACCGGACCACGTTGGCCTGCTCGATGGTGCGGCCGGCATTCTCGCCGCGCAGGACCCGGCTGGTATGGCTCGGGTCGAAGCCGATCAGCAGGACCCGGCCGGCCCCGCTCCCGGACCCGACCCGGGCGGCCAAGCGAGCGCCCTCGCGGGCCAGGCTCACCCGAACGGACGGCCCGACGCGCCGCGCCTGCGCGATCGCCGCCCGCAGGCCTGTCTCGTCGGAACCGACCAGACCTGCCTGCCCGTCGATCACCGCCTGCGGCGTGTAGCTCGGCCCACAGAATTGAGCCGCATAAGTGTTCTGGCGGGCGGTGGCGGCCGGGAGGGAATAGGGGTCGCGCCAGTCGAGATGGTTCCAGTAGGTCACGTGGAACGCCAGAGGCAGCACGTCCGCGCTTTCTTTGGCGAGCCGGCCGATCAATGCCTCCGCGGGCGGGCAGGACGAGCAGCTCTGTGAGGTGAACAGCTCGACGACGACGGGGCGCTCCAGCGCCGCGGCCGGGCGGATGGCGGCCAGCATCAGGGCTGCTGAGATCAACGCGACGATTTTCATGGCCGGGCCTCCCGGCGCTGGCGAAGGATGCCTGCGCGTGACCGATCTTTCGGCCGGACGCGCGGGCCGGTTACGCCGGATCGGATTTGTCGAGCTCGAAACGGTCCACGTCCCGCAGCAGCGCCACGAAGGCGGCGGCGCCGTGATTGAGTGCCGTGAGCCCGGCCTCCGCGGATCCCAGCCGGGCATCCCCCATCGCCCCGGAGGGATGCAGGTCACCGGCCTTCCAGGCGAAGGCGGCTGGGCGGCCGGCACGCAGATGGGTGTAATCCCGGGCCATCGTGAGGCTGCGCGGCGGGAAATTCGCGATCTGGTCGGCCCGCACCAGATCCGGCCGCAGGGCCAGCATCAGCGCGGTCTCGACGCCGCCGGCATGGATGCCGTGCGCAATCTCCTCCGGAGGGAAGAGGCCGTCCGGATATCCGAACCGGGCCCAGGCGGTCGTCACCGCGACCAAGCCGAACCGGGCGCGCAGGTCGCCAGCCACGAGATCGATGAGGGCGCTGTTGCCGCCGTGGCTCGTGACGATCACCAGCTTGCGGCAACCCGTCCTGTGGATTGCGGCGCCGATCCCGGCCCAGGCGGCCAGGGCCGTCCCGGTGTCGAGGGAGAGCGTGCCGGGAAAGGCATCGTGCTCGTCGGATTTGCCGACAACCTGAATCGGCAGCAACAGTATGTCGAGGTCGTCCGGCACAAAGGCGCGGACACGGGCGAGATAGCCCTCGGCGATGATCGCATCGGTGCCGAGCGGGAGGTGCGGGCCGTGCTGCTCGATGGCGGCCACCGGCAGCACCGCCACCGTACGCCGCATGTCGCGCCATGCCAGGTCGTCCGTGGTCAGATCAGACCAGAGCCGTGCCACCATGCTTCGAGCCCGCCCCTCATCCGACGCGACCGCCGCAGGGCGGGCGGTCGCCGAGGGCGATCTACACCGCCCGCCCGGCCGCCGTCGACGGCCGGGCGATACAGGGCTCTCAGGCGAAGAGGGCGTCGATGTCGTTCTGGGACGGGGTTTCCTCGACGGCCTGAGGGCCATTGAGGAGCAGGTCATCGGCACGGGCGCGGCGGGCCATCTCGACCGGATCCGTGGAGGCGGCATCCCGGGCCTTCACGGCGCCGACAAAACGCGCGAGCCGCTGTTCGAACAGCCGCAGGGCCTCGACGACCTTGGCGATCCGCTGGCCGGTGATGTCCTGGAAAGCGCAGGCCTCGAAGATCGTGTTGATCCGCTCCTCGACCGCGTCCCGGTAGCCCGGACCGTCGGGGAGGCTGAGCATCGCCTCCGCGGCCTCCATGATCGTGTTCGTCGCTCCCGCCGTGGCGGCGACGACGCTGCCGAGTTCCTCATGAGCCATGGGAATCCGGTCGCGACTCATCTCGTTCGCCCGGAGTGCGCCGATCTCCTCGCGCAGATGAGCGATGTAATCCGCGATCTCGATCAACTCGGAGATCACGGCGTGCGGTTCGCGGAACCGCATCTCGGGCTGTCGCGCGGCGGCTGACGACATGCTCTCCTCCTGGGATCGGCGACCAGCGATACCGGCGGCATCGCTCTTGGGCGCCTTCCGGCGTGCTGGGGGCTTGGCCGGAGGGCGCATTGGACGTGCCACGGAAGTCATCAGTTCCCGCAGACGGCCTCGATCTTGGATTTGAGCGTCGCCGCATTGAACGGCTTGACGATATAGTTGTTCACGCCAGCCTTCTTCGCAGCGATGACGTTTTCAGTCTTCGACTCGGCCGTCACCATGATGAAGGGCGTCGTCCGAAGATTTTCGTCGGCCCGCACGTGCCGGAGCAGCTCGTAGCCCGTCATCGGCTCCATGTTCCAGTCCGAGATGACCAGACCGTACTTGCGGTCCTTGAGGCGCGCCAGTGCTGCCGTACCATCCGAAGCGTCATCAACCTCTTCGAAGCCGAGCTGCTTCAATAGATTCCGAATGATTCGAACCATCGTCTGGTAATCGTCGACAACGAGGATCGGCATGCTCAGATCGAGAGCCATAGACCAACTGCTCCGTATTGCCCGGCGGGAGGCCGAGGCGGCTCCCGAAAAGATGAACGCTTCACTAACGCTGCAAAATAGCTGCGCTGCTCAGCATTTAAAATAGGGCAGGCGCATTGCGAAGCCGTTAATCTGCAGGTGTGGCATTCGCCGCCGCCCCCTGCGATGTCGCGGACCGGCGCGCTCGCTTGACCCTCCGGGCGCGTTTCGGCAGGGTCCGGCTCCGTCGGGCCTGCCGCGGACAGCGCAGGCGCTCCCATCCGGCCCTTTCCGAGTCTCCGATCCCGAATCGATGGCCCCAGGCGACGAACCGGCCATGCGGCCCTTCACGATTTGCGGCGTGGACGCGCCGGTACCGCCGCCCCTTGCCGGGGCGGTCGCAGCGATCGGCAATTTCGACGGCGTCCATCGCGGCCATCGGGTGCTGGTGGAGAACGTGCGCGCGGCGGCACGCGAGGCCGGCCGGCCGGCCGCGGTGCTGACCTTCGAGCCGCATCCGCGCGCCTATTTCGCGCCGGATGCGCCGATGTTCCGCCTTACCGCGCTGGCCGCGAAGGAGATCGTGTTCGCGCATCTCGGCCTCGACGGGCTGATCGTGCGCCGCTTCGACGGCGCTCTGGCCGCCACCGGCGCCCGCGCCTTCGTGCTCGACTTCTTGAAAGGGTCGCTCGGCCTGTCCGGCGTGGTGGTCGGCCACGATTTCCATTTCGGCCGTGGCCGGGAGGGCACACCCGCGATCCTGGCCGAACTCTGCCAGGAGGCCGGCATGGGATGCCGGATCGTGGAGCCGGTCGCCCTGGCGGGCGAGACGGAGCCGGTCTCGTCGAGCGCGATCCGGGCGGCCCTGGCGGCCGGCGACGTCGCCCGAGCCAATGCGCTGCTCGGCTATCGCTGGTTCGTGCTCGGCCAAGTCCGCCATGGCGACAAGCGTGGCCGCCAGCTCGGCTTCCCGACCGCCAACGTGATGCTGCCCGATTGCGGACTGGCGCACGGCATCTACGCGGTGCGCGTGCGCCTCGGACCCGGTGAGGTCCGGAACGGCGTCGCAAGCTACGGCCGCCGTCCAACCTTCGACGACGGAGCGCCGCTTCTCGAAGTCTACCTGTTCGATTTTTCAGGCGACCTCTACGGGCGGGAGATCGCCGTGGAATGCGTCGGCCACATCCGCGGCGAGGAGCGGTTCGCCAGCGCCGAGGCATTGATCGCGCGCATGCACGTCGATTCCGACGCGGCGCGGGCCCTGCTGGCCGCCGATCAAACGCCCTCGATGCTCGACTGATTCTGCGAACGCCGCGGATCGTGTAGAATGCGGGATCGATCAGGAGGCAAACGTGCTGGGTCGCTATGAGCGTGGACAGAACGGCGAGGCGGTCGTCCAATATGGGGACGGCACCATGCGCGTGGTCAAACCGGGCAGCTTCGTCCGCTGTGCGGTAACCGGCGAGCAAATCCCGCTCGACGGGTTGCGCTACTGGAGCGCCGCGCGGCAGGAAGCCTATGTGTCGCCCGAGGCGATCCTGACGCGGCTCAAGGAAACCGGGCGGCCTTAGAGTCCGACAGGGCCTGTCGGATCTGCCCGTAAAGGGCCTGCGGATCGTTCGGCACCAGGCGCACACGCAGCACGCTGACCCGGGCCGCGAAGGCGGCGGGCAGCCGCACAGCGTCCTTTTCGGTCGTCACAAGTTCCGCACCGAGCCGGTCCGCCTCGGCGACCAGGGCCGCCAGTTCCGTTTCACCGTAGGGGTGATGGTCGGCGAAGGGCCGTTCAGCCACGATCACGGCTGCGGTTTCGCGCAGCGTGGCGAAGAACTTTTCCGGGCGACCGATTCCCGCGAAGGCGAGGAAGCGCCGGCCGGCCAGTTCGATCTTGTCCGGGACAAGCCGGGCCCGGTGGACTGGCAGTCCGCGCCTCTCCGCGCTCTCCGCGACCGACGCACCGGGGGCCCCGTCGCCCACCAGGATCAGGCCGGCGACATGGGGCCATTGCCGTCCGAGCGGCGCCCGCAAGGGACCAGCCGGGAACGGTCGCCCGTTGCCGATGCCGGCTCCGCCATCCACCACTGCCCAGGCGAGATCCTTGGTAAGGGTCGGGTTTTGCAACCCGTCATCCATGACGATCACGTCGGCGCCGAGCGCCCGGCACTGGGCCGCCCCGGCTGGCCGGTCCCGCGACACGATCGTCGGCGCGTGACGGGCAAGGAGCAGCGGCTCGTCGCCGACATCCGCGGCCCCGTGGTGGTTCGGGTCAACCCGGATCGGCCCAGCCAGGCGCCCGCCATAGCCGCGGGACAGAAAAGCCGGGCAGCGGCCGAGTTCGACCAGCAGGGCGGCGACCGCGATCGCGGCGGGCGTCTTGCCGGCCCCTCCAAGGGTGAAGTTCCCCAGGCACAGGACCGGGCAGCCCGCCCGTAGGCCGGGCCGATCCATGCGCCGCGCGGTGAGCGCGCCGTAGACCGCGCCGAGCGGCCCCAGGGCGCGCGCGACAGAGTGATCGGCGCCCGCTGCCCAGAAGCGTGGTGGCCGCATCAGGCCCGCACGAGCGGTCGTGCGAGGTCGCCCCGGTCGAGCCGCTGGAGCTTCATCTGCGCCACGAACGGTTCGAGCACCGCAAGCGTGCGCCCGACCGCGCCCTCGAACGGCCGTAGCGCCCCCGGTCCCGCCTGCACCATGCGGTCGAGACGCACCGGGTCGCCCAAGAGTTCGCCGACCAGGGTGGCCAGCTCGACTCCGTCCCGGACCGGAAGAGCGGCGCCGGCTTGGTCCAGGGCGCGATAGACCACGTCGAAATTCGCAGTGTGCGGCCCGTGCAGGATCGCCGTATCGAGGCGCACCGGCTCGATCGGGTTCTGGCCGCCATGCGGGATCAGCGAGCCGCCGAGAAAGGCCAGCGGGGCGAGCCGGTAGAACAGGCCCATCTCGCCGATCGTATCCGCGACGTAGACCTCGACGGACGGATGGGGACGTCCGCCGCTGGAGCGCCTGGCGCTGCGCAGGCCGTAGGAGGCCGCGCTTTCCGCCGCCTCCGCGCCGCGACTCGGATGCCGGGGCGCGAGGATCGTCAGGAGCCTCGGAAACTGTGCCTTCAGCACCGCGTGGGTGTAGGCGACGATGCTGTCCTCGCCCTCATGCGTGCTCGCCGCGATCCAGACGGGGCGGTCGGCGACCAGATCGCCCAGATAGGCGAGCTGCTGTCGATCGACCGGCGGCACCTGGGCATCGAATTTCAGGTTGCCGGCGACGCTCACCCGGGGGGCTCCGAGCTTGGCATAGCGTGCGCCATCCTCCTGGGTCTGCGCGAGGCAGATCGCGATCCGCGACAGCAGCGCCCTGGCGGTGCGCGGGCAGCGCTCCCAGCCCTGGAACGACCGCTCCGACATGCGACCGTTGACCAGGATCAGCGGGATCTCGCGGGCGTCCAGTTCCAGGATCGTGTTCGGCCAGATCTCTGACTCCGCCACGATGGCGAGGTTCGGCTGCCAATGGGCGAGGAAGCGGGCCACCCAGCGTGGCGCGTCGAGCGGCACGTATTGATGCACGGCGCCAGGCGGCAGGCGAGAGCCGATCAGCTCTGCAGCCGAGCGTGTCCCGGTGGTCACCAGGACGGAAAAGCCGCGGGCGATCATGCCTTCTACGAGCCCGATCAGCGACAGGACCTCGCCGACACTCGCGCCGTGCATCCAGACCAAAGGCCCGACCGGGCGGGCCCGACCGGGCAGGCCACGCCGCTCAAGCAGCCGCAGCGGGTCCTCCTTGCCGTGATGCGCACGCCAGGCGAGGAGCCCGGCCAGAGCGGGCTCGCCGACCCGCAGTCCGGCCCGGTAAGCCAGCAATGGCAGGGTCACGGACGGTCGCTTCACGCGGTGTCTCCCACCGGGGCGGCCGCTACAGCCGGGGACCCAACGCGATAGAGCGCCGCACGGTCGGGGCGCCCGACCAGCGCATAGGCGCGCGCATGCACCCGATTCATCTCCGCTTCGAGGTGGCGCCGGAGCCCCTCGAACTCGTCGCCGGCGCAATCACGCGCGACGTAGATCGGCTCGCCCAGCACCACCGCGCCCCGGCCGAAGGGCAGGCCGAGACAGGCCCGATCCCAGGATTTGAAGCGCAGATGCCGGCTCGTGACCACGGCGGCCGGGACAATCGGACGGCCGGAGAAACGCGCCAGCGTTAGGATCCCGGCATCGCAGCGGCGCGAGACCTTCGGTACGTCCGCGCTGAAAGCCACCGACTCGCCCGCTTTCAAGGCCCGCAGCATCGCCCGCAAACCCTCCGCACCACCCTTGGCGCGCAGATCTGTCGCCCGATCCCGACCGCGGGCGCCGGAGGCCCGGATCACGCGCACGCCGAGATGCTCCAGCGCGATTGTGTTGATGTTGCCGTCCGGGTTCTTCGAGATGATCGTCGCAACCCGGTCGCTCGGCCGGCGCATGAACGGCATCATGATGTGCTGGCCGTGCCACATGCCGGCGATGAGGGGCACCTGTGCGTCGATCCACCGATCCGCAGCACCCGACCCGCCCGCGCCGGCCTGCACCTCGAAGCGGTTCGTAGCCCGCACGAGGCGCAGATACCCGGCCGCCACGCGCCCGAGGAGGCGCTGAACGACGGGATGGCGAAGGATACGCTTGCCGAGATTCATGTGACGCTTGTGGCAGCCGGACCGGCACAGCCCGAATCGACCGGGCGTGATTTCGTCCGCCGATGGTCTAGTCCCCCAGCCTGAGCCGACGCAACTCGCGCGCCGCCGGGCATCGGGATCGAACCGTCGTCGAGCCCCCGATCCGGCCGAGCTTGACCGTGATCCGACGAAATTTGAAAATTGCCTTGTTTAGATCAGTTCTAAATCATAGATTGGAATTCGTCTAAACAGGAGTGTTACCGATGGCAGCCGCCCTCGAGACCGTGGTCGACGCCGCCGCCGAGGCCCGGCGCGTCTTCGCCTTGCGCTATGTGCAGCCCGGGCTGGCCGGCCTGATCGATGGATCGGTCTCGACCCTGGCGCCGATCTTCGCGGCGGCCTTCGCCACGGGCCATAACGGCGCGACCTTCCTGGTCGGGCTCGCGGCCTCCGTGGGGGCCGGCATCAGCATGGGCTTCACGGAGGCCCTGTCCGACGACGGCAGCATCACCGGCCGGGGCGACCCGTGGATGCGCGGACTGGTCTGCGGGGTGATGACGACGCTGGGCGGCCTTGGACATACGCTGCCCTACGCCATTCCCGATCACCTCCCGCCGGGCTGGCCGGATCCGTTCGTCCTGGCCACCAGCCTTGCCGTCCTGGTGGTGATCGTCGAGCTGATCGCGATCGCGGCGATCCGCACCCACTTCATGGCGACGCCGTTCTGGCGCGCGGCGATCCAGGTGATGCTCGGCGGCGCGCTGGTGCTCGCGACCGGCATGCTGATTGGCAGCGCTTGACGCGCGGGCTCGCGACCGCGATGCGGGGCGCGTCCCGTGCCCCTCTCGAGCGTTGATTGTCGGCCTTGACCTTCCGCCTGGCCCATCTGAGCGACCCCCATGTCGGCCCGTTGGGTCGCGTGCGCCTGCACCAGCTCATCGGCAAGCGCGCCACCGGCTACGCCAACTGGCGGCGCGGCCGCTCGCGCAGCCACGACATGACCGTGCTCGAAACCCTGGTCGCGGACCTGAAACAGCAGGGCGCTGCGCACGTCGCCTGCACGGGCGACCTCTGCAACATCGGCCTGCCGAGCGAGTGGGAGACCGCCCGGACCTTCCTGGAGGCCTTGGGCTCGCCCGAGACGGTGAGCTTCGTGCCGGGCAATCACGACGCCTATGTGCGCGGCTCCCTGGAAGGCCTGCTGGCGGCCTGCGGCGGCTACACGGGCGACGATTCGGGCTCATCCGGCCGCTTCCCGTATCTGCGTCGTCGGGGGCCCGTGGCCCTGATCGGGCTCTCGAGCGCGATCCCGACGAAGCCGTTCGTCGCGACCGGGCGCCTTGGCCCGCCTCAGCTCGCCGCCGCAGAGTCCCTGCTGCGGGCGCTCGCCACCGAGCCGGGCAAGCCGTTCCGGGTGGTGATGATCCACCACCCGCCTCAGCCCGGGGGCGCATCGTCGGGGCGGGAACTCAAGGATGCCGCTGCCTTCACGGCGATGATCGCCCGGGCCGGCGCAGACCTGATCCTGCACGGTCACAATCACACCACCACCAGCGCCCGCGTGCCAGGGCCGGACGGACGCGGCATCCCGGTGGTCGGCGCGCCCTCGGCCTCGGCGCGGCCTGACGGACATGGCGGCTTGGCAGCGCGCCGAGCTTCCTACATCTTGTACGATATTACCCGGAATGGCGCTGGCTACGCGATCAGCGCACGGCGGCGCGGCCTCGATGCGGCGGGTGCCATCGGCGACCTGGGTCCGATCGACCTCGACTGACGGCTGCGAGACTCAGATTCGTCGGTCCCGAGGCCGGCCGCGCCCATTCGGGTCGGCCAGCCTCGGGAGGGATTCAATGAGCCGCGGCGGCGAGTTCAGTCCGTTGCTGCTGGCTGATGCTCGCTTCGTAGCGTTCGGCCTGGAGGCGGGTCAGACCGCTGATCAATGCGAGAGTCCCGCGATAGACAGTGTAGGTGCCGTCGTGAGTCGGCTTGACGCGAATCATCTCTGCCATGGAAGCCTGCCTTGTTCTGGAGGTTGCCTGTCTTCGTCGGAGGAGAGCGATCCTTTTTGCTGATCTGGCCGGTCGAACGCCCGAACGAGAAGAGGTTATCAATCACTCTATGTCTGGCAAGGGCCGGCTAAGGCGAAATGCTTAGTTCCGTCTGCTGCAATGCGGCAAACCGTTGCCGCCGCTCGCAATCGCCAAGTGCTCAAAAAAGCGGCCGGGCATTTGCATAAAGAATAAGGCCGCTTCGAACCGTGGTGCCCGCCCCCACGGCTCGGATCCGGAGCGAATCTCGGCCCCGCGAATCTTTGTGAAGGGATCTTTCATGCAGCTTTGGCGTCTGACCGCGACCGACCTCTCGGCGTTGATTCGCACCGGCGAAGTCTCGGCCCGGGAGGCGGCACAGGCGGCCCTCGGACGGCTCGATGCAGTCAACAGCCGGATCAACGCGGTGGTCGAGCACCGCCCGGCGGAAGTGCTGGCGCAAGCCGACGCGGTCGACGCCGCACGTGCTCGTGGCGACGCGCTGGGCCCGCTGGCTGGCGTGCCGGTGACGATCAAGGTGAATGTCGACCAGCGCGGCTTCGCGACCACGAACGGCCTGCGGCTCCAGCGCGACCTCGTGGCTGCCGACGACAATCCCGTCGTGGCCAATCTCCGGCGGGCCGGCGCCGTGCTGCTCGGGCGGACCAACACGCCGGCCTTCTCGCTGCGCTGGTTCACCACCAATCAGCTGCATGGGGAGACCAAGAACCCGCGCGATCCAGCGCTGACCCCCGGGGGCTCATCCGGGGGCGCGGGCGCAGCGGTCGCAGCCGGGATCGGGGCTCTCGCCCACGGGACCGACATTGCCGGCTCGGTGCGCTATCCGGCCTATGCCTGCGGCGTGCACGGACTGCGCCCGAGCCTCGGCCGGATTCCAGCGTGGAACGCCTCGTCGCCAGAGCGCGGGATCGGACCGCAGCTCATGGCGGTGTCGGGCCCTCTGGCACGCAGCATCGCGGATCTGCGCCTCGGCCTCCACGCAATGGCAGCCGCCGACCCGCGCGACCCATGGTGGGTGCCGGCGCCGCTAGAAGGTCCGGCCGTGCCGCGCCGGGCAGCGCTCTGCGTGCGCCCCGGCGGCCTCGCGGTCGTGCCGGCGGTCGAGATCGCGTTGCGCGAGGCCGCGCGACGGCTGACCGCGGCCGGCTGGGCGGTCGAGGAGATCGCCGACACCCCGCCGATCCGCGAGGCCAGCGCGTTGCAGTTGCAGCTCTGGCTGGGGGACGGCTACGGTGCAGCGCGGGCTGCCGCCGAGCGCGAGGGCGACCCGGCGGCCATCGACCTGCTCGGCTATTTCCGCGGGCGGGCAGAAGCGATGGGCCCCGACGCCATCGCCAAGGCGCTCGTCCGGCGGAACACGTTGGCGCGAGAATGGTCATTGTTCCTCGCCGAGTATCCGGTGCTGCTGGTGCCGGTCTCGGCCGAGCTGCCGTTCCCGGACGGGCTCGACCGCACCGGCGAAGCCGGGATCGAGCGCGCCTTCGAGGCGAATCTGCTGCAGGTGGGTCTGGCGCCGCTCGGCGTCCCTGCTCTCACCGTCACCACCGGCCTCGTCGGACGCACCCCCGTGGGCGTGCAGATCGTCGCGGCCCGATACCGGGAGGATCTGTGCCTCGCGGCGGGCGCGGTCATCGAGGCCTCCGGCGTGCCGGAGATGCCGATTGATCCAGTCTGACCCACACCCGCCTGTCGCCAGGGAACAGGATTGCAACGGCCGCGCTTATACAACCTATAGTTGTGTGAGGCCTCCGATGTCCGTGATCGCCACTGCAGGGTGCATCGGTAGTTCCCTGGTCTGCGCGCTGGCTGCGCCCTCGGGGCCGCTGCTGGCCCTGGCCGGATTTTTCGGCGGCGGCACGATCGGGGGGATGGTCGGCGCCCTCGCGGTTGCGTTCCTTGGCTGGGGCCGCGCCTGACCTTACGCCTGACTGCGTGGGCCGGCGGCCGTCGACAGGAACATCCGAGCCGTCGTCCAGCGCAGGTCCGGATAGCGGTCATTGTCGAGGGGCGTGAGCCGGGCACGGCCCTCGAACATGTCGCGCAGGTATTGCATGCCCTGCCAGGCCGGAAACACCGCCCCGCGCCCCGGCGCGAGGGTACGAGCTACGCGGATCATCATCCCCAGAGAGCCTAGCCCGCCGGCACGCAGCGTTCGATAGCGCGTGCCCCGAGCCGCGCTCGCCGCCTCGGCCAAGTCGCGAGCGCTCAAGCTGTCGCCGGCGATGCGCAGCCAGCGCGGCGTTGCGGCATCCAGGGCGGCCCGGGCCGTGAAGGCTGCGGTATCGTCCTTGGTGGTGAAGTCGAGCATCTGGTCGGCGCTGCCCCAATGGAGCACCCGGTGCGGCCGGTGGAGGATCAGCGGGGCCTGTCCGTCCAGCAACTCCATGAAGGCACCGTTGAGAACCGAGGTGGCCTGGATCTCCGCCGCGTCGAGGCGCGCCTGAAAGGCCCGGCGCAGGTCGAGGTTGCGATTTCCGCCCGGCGCGGTCTTGGCGTAGTCGATGGAGAAGTCCGACGGGATGAAGCGCGGTACGCCGGCCCGGACGGCGCCTTCCAGCAGGGCGGTCTGCGCGTCGATCACCGTCGCGCTCAACCCGTTAAAGGCCGAAACCACGCAAGCGGCGCCCGCGCAGGCGGATTGCCAGCTTCCGGGACGGCCGGGGCCGGCTTCGACCACGCGGGCGCCCAGCGCCGCGAGCGGCGCGACCGAAGCCTGGTCCGTCCCGGGCCGGACGATGGCGGTCACGGTTGCGCCTTCGCGCCGGAGCGCCCGCACGATCCGCAGGCCGAGATCGCCGGTGGCGCCGGCGACCGCGACCGTCACGGGCTCCGGACTCATGATCGGCCCGCGGTGCCGAGATTGGCAAGCAGCGCTGCGAAGAGCCGCGCTCGCTGCGGCAGCGTCTCGATCAGCACGTGCTCATCGAGGGTGTGGTAGCCCTGGCCCAGCGGCCCGAGGCCGTCGAGGGTCGGGATGCCGTTGGCGCCGGTGAAGTTGCCGTCCGAGCCGCCGCCGGCGCTGCGGTGGGGCAGGGGCTGGCCGAGCGCCTCGCTCAGGCTCCGCGCCTGATCGTAGAGGGCCATGCAACCGGCATCGGGCTCCCAGACCGGCCGGGTGACGCCCCGCGCCACCGAAAAGCGGACGCCGTCCTGATCGCCCGAGAGGGCCAGCATCCGCTCGACGCCGCGGTCGAGATCGGCCTGCCGCTTGGCCATGCTCAGGGCTTGGCCGCGGCACAGGGTCGGGACGCAATTGACCCATTGCCCACCCGAGACGATCCCGGTGGAGAAAGTGCAATCCGCGTCCGACATGCCGTCGATCGCCAGGATCATGCGCGCCATGGCACGGATCGCCGAGCGGCCCTCATGGGGCGAGGCGCCGGCATGACTCGGGCGGCCCACGGCTTCCAAGTCGAAGCGCGCGATGGCGTAGCGGCCCGTGACGACGCCGTTGTCGGACTGGCCGGGCTCGGGCACCAGCACGAAGGCGTGGCGGGCGGCCTCGGCCTCGATCAGATCCCGGGTCGCGGGACTGCCGACCTCCTCGTCGCCGGTGAACAGGAACGTCACCGGTAGCGGCGTCTCAATGCCGGAGGCGACCAGAGCGCGCATCGCCGCGAGCGCGATGACGTTGCCGCCCTTCATGTCGAGGATGCCCGGCCCGTAGGCGCGGTTTCCCTCAATCCGCCAGGGTAGGCTCGCCAGGGTTCCGACCGGATGGACGGTGTCGAGATGCCCGAGCACCAGGATGCCGGGTGTATCACGGTGCCGATGGGAGAAGCGGGCGCGCACGCAATCGCTGAGACCCATCCGCCCCGGGATGATCTCGACCGCAGCCCCGGCGACCGCGAGGTCGCGAGCGGCCAGACCCATCATCCGGTTGACCGCGGACGCGTCGTGCGTCGGGCTCTCACACTCGACCCAGGGGCGCAGCGTCGTGAGGATCGCTTCAGCGTCGAGAGGCAGGTCCGGGATCATCGGGCGGTCTCGGCGGAGGAATTGGCAAAGGGATCGGCGACCTTGGGCCAGTAGCGGCCCGAGCGCTTGGTGTAGGGGATCGCGCCGTAATCGGGCGGGACCGCGCCCGGCGCCGCGACGTAGCGGATCTCGCTCGCGATCGGCGCGAAGGCGGCGTAGAAATGCTGCATCGACTTCACCACGACGATCCGCTTGTCGTCGAGCGTCAGCCCCAGCCCCGTGAAGGCGTCGGGCGCGAAGGCCTGCTGGCGAATATGGGTGAGGATCACGTGGATCCCGTCGGCCTCGACCCAGGCGGCCGGGCCAAGTCGAGCCCGGCCGCCGCTGAGGCCACCCTGGCTGTGATCCTCGGAGAGGCCGCGCACGGTGATCCGCAGATCCACCGGATCGCCCGAGGTGACGCCGCACTTCCCGCCGATGCGCAGCACGAAGGTCGCGCCGAGCCCGGCCTCGTGGCAGATCCCGACCGCGCCGGGATCCCAGATCAGCCCGAGCGCCACATCCGTGATGCCGCGCTCGGCGAGGCGCGCCAGGATGGCGGTGTTGTCGGAGGGCGCGCCGGCGCCGGCATTGTCGGCGAAATCGGCCAGCACCATCGGGCGGGGGTCGTCGGAGGCGAGCGCGGCGTCGATGGCGGCATCGATGCTGTCGCAGCGGCTCGCCGCTTCCTCGCGCATCGCCCAGACCTCCCGGGCCAGGTCGTCCGCCAGCGCCTGCGCCTTGGCGGCATCGCCGTCGGCGACGACCAGCATCTTCGCGCCGACATCCGGCACGTCGCCCCAGGGGAAGCCATGCCCGAAGGAGACCGACAGGATGCCGTCCCGGCCCTCCAGCGCCTCCATCCGGCGCACGAAGCCGGCGACCGGCTCGCGGGTGGTGCGCCACATGTTGATCATTCGGCAATCGGCATAGGCCATCACGGGCCGGATGTCCTTGGCGACCGTGCGCATCACCAGCGGGTAGAGGTCGCGGGCACGGTCGACGATGTCGGTGTGGGGGTATTCCTTGTAGATCACGATGATGTCGGCGCTCTGCCGCATCGCCTCGGTGAGGTGGCAATGCAGGTCGAGCTCGACGCCGATCGTCGCGTCCGGTCCGACGATGGCGCGAACCCGCTCCAGGGTGTCGCCTTCGCAATCGTCGGTGCCCTCGGCGACCATGGCGCCGTGCATGAACAGCAGGACGGCGTGGACCGGCATGGCCGCCCGGAGATCGTCGAGCAGGGTGTCGCGCAACTCCTCGTAGACGGCGCGCAAAGTGATCCCGCCCGGCTGCGCGAAGGTCGAGAGGCTCTCGACAACATTGTGCCCGTCCGTCTCGGCCTGCTCGCGCCAGGCCTTGAGGGCGATGTTGCTGAGTCGGGGCGGGTTCTGGCTGCCGTCGCGGCGGGCATAATCGGCCAGGAACGCAGCACGGCCCGTCGGCAGCGGCGCGAAGGTGTTGGTCTCGGTGGCCAGTCCGGCGATGAAGATCTGCAAGGTCTTTTGGTCCTCGTCTTCGGCCGGCCACCGGTCAGGCGGAGGCCGGGCTCAGCGTGATGATCGTCTCGGTGGCCGTCTCCACGGCTGCGCGACCGTAGAGCATTGGCACATGGTCCCGGCGGCCCCAGACGGGGGCCAGGTCGGCGTAATGCGGGCTGCCCGGGTCCCCCGACTGGCCCGGCACGTTGATGAAGACCGATCGGTCCCAGTCGCCCACATCCACGACCATGCGGAACGAGGCACCGTGGGTCAGCTGGAACGTGTCGGTCCGATACTCCGCGTGCATGACCGATGCCGCGGCGCCCCCGACGGCCAATGGGCCGATATCCCAGCCTGCATCCGGTCGCAGGGCCGAGAGCGGATGCGCGAAGTGCGCATGGTGCAGCTGGCCCCAGGACCAAGCTCCGGTATCCGGCCCCATCCGCGTGCGGCACTCCCGGAACGCAGCACCCAAAGTCTCCGCAAGGAGGCCGTCGCGGGTGGCCGGATCAACGGCGTCCGCCAGCCGCTCGATCAGGCTCTGTGTATCGCCGGGCGGCAGCAGGCGCCGGGTCCGGGTGTCCGGTACCAGGGCCTCGAGCAGAGCCGGGCGCAGGTGGCGGACCCAGAAGACTTCGATCAGGGCAGCGGCAGCCAAGTTCTCGTGCAGCGACCCGTCGAACGGGGCCAGCAGGGCGATGGCCGCATCGAAATCCGGATCCGTCACCGCCGGCAGCGCTCGCACGAGCCCGGCGAGACGCAGGGCCGGCTCGGAGATGTCGTCGCCCTGAAGCGCCCGGGAATCGGCCAGGCTGTGCCGGCTCTGGCCGTCGAGCAACACCTGGATGCGCCGCGCGCGCCAGGGTTCGGCCCATTCGAAACCGACCTTACGGGTCTTAGCGGGAAAGTCCGCGGGCAGATTCATCTCGTTGGCGGTGGCGAGGTAGCCCTCCGGCGGGTCGATGCGGTGGGGCAGGGCGCCGGGATCGTGGAACCCGGCCCAGTCGTAGCGGCCGTCGCCCGGCACCGGCAGAAGCCCGTCATGGGCCGGCCGCACGGGCGCCTTGCCGGCCATGAACCACGCGATCCGGCCGGTCACGTCGGCGTAGAGCTGGTTGACCGAGGGCGCCGACCAGTGGCGCAGAGCCTGCCCGAACGCCTCCGGGCTCGTGGCGCCGAGATAGGCGAGGCTGCCGAGATACGCGGCAGCGCCCGGCTCAGACCAGACGGTGCGCAGAGCGAAAGCCCGCCCGCCCGTCTCGCGGATCACCGGGCCGTGCCGGGTGAAGCCGAGCATCACGGTCTCGTCCGGCCCGCCGCGCACCGGGATGGTTTCAGTGACGCGCTCGATCGGCGCCCAGTCGCCTTCGTAGCGATACCGATCCGGATCCCCGGGATCGGTCTCGCACACAAAAAGATCCTCCTGATCCATCGGCGCGATGGTCAGGCTGAAGGCGGCGTGGCCGTTATGGCCGATGGAGATGCCCGGCAGGGCCGGCTCGCCCGCGCCGATCACGTCGAGGCCCGGGGCGGTGAGGTGGACCGCGTAGCGCAGCGACGGCTGCAGGTAGATCCGGTGCGGATCGCTCGCCAGGATCGGGCGGCCGGTCTCGGTGCGGGCGGGTCCCACCACCCAGTTGTTCGAGCCCTCGACCGGCTCCGTCGGGGCGGCGCGCGGCCCCCGCGTGACTGCGCCATGGGCGTCGACCTTGGTCCAGTCCCAGGCCTCCTCGCGCCGGGCCGCCATCCGCTCGGGGGTGAACCCGACCGGGGCGGTGGCGAGCCGGAAATCGTCCAGGAGATCGTCGGGCCAATTCGCGGCGTCGATGCCGTCCGGGACCGACGGATCGTGCGGTGGGTTGATGCGCTTGCGCAGGTCGTCGGTCAGAAACCCGGCCTCGCGGGTCTCGGCCCGGGCCAGCACCCGGGCGCGGGCAACCTCGGACAGGACGTTGCGCACCAGTCCGTGACTGCGGATCCGGACCACATCCTCGGGCAACCACCGGGCCGGGCGCGTGTCCGTGAGGGTGAATTCCGGGGGGCGCAGCTCCGGCTGCGTCTCGGTCAATGCGACGAAGGCGTTGATCCCGTCCACGAAGGCCGTGACGATGGCCTTGGTATCCTGCGGCCCGTAGGCGGCCCATTCGGCAGCCATGTCGCCGCGATACAGGAACAGACGCGCGGCCCGGTCCTGGGCGAGGTAGCCCGGCCCGAAATCCGCCGCCAGCAGGCCGAGGCCGCGCTTGCGCCAGAGGTCGAGCTGCCACAGCCGGTCCCGGGCGGCGTTGAAGCCCTGGACCCGGAAGGCGTCCAGCGGCTTCGCGGCCCGGATATGCGCTAGGCCCCAGCGGTCGACCCGGATCTCGGCCGGCCCTTCGAGCCCAGGAAGCGCGTAGGCGGCCCCGCTCACAGGGCGACTTCGATAAGGTGCGGCCCGGGATTGTCCAGCCCGTGCCGGAACGCCGCGATGAAGTCCTCCAGCGTCTCGACCCGCCGGCCCTCGACCCCAAAGCCCCGGGCGAGGCTGACCCAATCCACCGCCGGGTTGTCGAGGCTCAGCATGCCGAGCGCCTTCGGGCCGGGATTGTGCGCGCCGACATTGGCGAGTTCCGCCCGCAGGATCGCGTAGGAGCGGTTCGACCAAATGAGCGTCACCACGTCGAGGCGCTCGCGGGCCTGGGTCCAGAGGGCCTGGGCGGTGTAGAGCCCACTGCCGTCGGCCTGCAGGTTGATCACCTTGCGGCCGGGGCAGGCGATGGCCGCACCGGTGGCCATCGGGATGCCGAGGCCGATCGAGCCGCCGCTGAGCTGCAGCCAGGCATGCGGCGCCGCATCCCGGGTCAGGGCGAAAAAGTTGCGGCCGGTGGTGATCGACTCGTCGCAGATCACCGCGCCCTCCGGGATCAGCGCCCCGAGCACCTGACCGATCGCATCCTGGTCCAGCGCGCCCGAACGCGGCAGGCTCGGCCGCGGCTTCACCGCGATCGGCTCGGCCGGCGGCGCGGCGACCGCCTCCGCGAGCCGCTCCAGCGCGTCGATCTGATCCTCCTCGGGGGTGGCGAGGGTGAGGGTCGCGCAGCCCTCGGGGGCGAGCAGGCTGGGCTTGCCGGGATAGGCGAAGAAGCCGACCGGCTGGGTCGCGCCGATCAGGATGATGTGGCGGAAGCCCTTCAGGGCCTCGATCGCCTGGTCGATCGGGTAGGGCAGGCGCTCGATCGGCACCGTGCCGGCGCCCCGGTCGATCCGGGCGTTGGAGGTCATGGCCATCAGCGTCGCGCCGGTCTTGCGGGCGATCCGGTCGGCGATCACCCGGCCCTCGCCCTGCACCGCCCGGTCGCCGAGATGGAGCAGCACCGGCTCGCCGCTGGCGAGCGCTGCCACGGCGGCCGCGATGGCCGAATCGGCGGCTCGCGCCCGCTCGGAGATCGGCGGCACCGGGGCGATGCCCGTGCCCGGGTCCCAGGCGGTGTTGGCCGGCAGGATCAGGGTCGCGACCTGCCCCGGCGCGGTGCGGGCGGCCGCGATGGCGGCGGCGCCGTCGGCACCGATCTCGGCGGCGCTCATGCCGGTATGCACCCACGACGACATCGGGCGAGCCAGCCCCTCGATGTCCGAGGTCAGCGGCGCGTTGTACTCCCGGTGGTAGGTGGCGTGCTCGCCGACGATGTTGACGACGGGCGTGCGCGCCTTCTTGGCGTTGTGCAGGTTGGCCAGCCCGTTGGCGAGGCCCGGTCCGAGATGCAGCAGGGTCGAGGCCGGCTTGTCGGCCATGCGGGCATAGCCGTCCGCCGCGCCGGTCGCCCCGCCCTCGAACAGGAACAGCACGCAGCGCATCCCCTCGACCCGGTCGAGGGCGGCCACGAAATGCATCTCGGACGTGCCGGGATTGGTGAAGCAGACCTCGACCCCGCCGGCGACGAGGGTCCGGACGAGGCTCTCGGCCCCGTTCATCGTGGTTTGCGTCCCATCGGTCACGGGCGGCTCCCTCTCGATCCGGCCCAGACGGCCGGCGAATCGCATTCTTTATTATCGTGGCGCAGCCCGTGACGAGCGCAAGGGCCGAAACGCGCCGCCGCCCGGTCATCGAGCGCCTGGACTATCGCACGATCTGGCGCGAGTTTTGCCGTTGGCATCCCGCAACCTCGACGAACGGGATCCGATGAAACTTCGCCGCCTGCTTGCCGCTGCCGTCGCCGGCTCCTTCGTCGCGGCCGCCCCGGCCAACGCCGAGAGCGTCCTGCGCATTGCCATGACTGCCTCCGATATCCCCACCGCCACGGGGATGCCCAACAACGGCTTCGAGGGCATGCGCTTCCTCGGCTACCCGATCTTCGAGGGGCTGGTGCAGTGGGACCTCAAGAGCACGGCCAAGCTCGCCGGCATCGTCCCGGCCCTGGCGGAGCGCTGGGAGCAGGATCAAACCGACAAGACGATCTGGACCTTCCACCTCCGCCGGGGCGTCAGCTTCCATGACGGTACCCCGTTCAACGCCGACGCGGTGATCTGGAACCTCGACCGCTACTTCAAGAACGACAGCCCGCAATTCGAGCCGCAGGGGGCCGGCATCTCCCGGGCCCGAGCGCCCCTGGTCGGGAGCTACAGGAAGATCGACGATGCCACCGTGCAGATCACGACCACGCAGGTCGCGTCGTACTTCCCCGACATGGTGGTCTACCTGCTGTTCACTTCGCCCCAATCCTTCGAGAAGGCCGGGCGGGACTGGGCCAAGGTCGCGGCGCTGCCAGCAGCTGGAACTGGCCCGTTCAAGATCACCCGTGTCGCTCCGCGGGAATCGGTCGATCTGGCCAAGTTCGACGGCTACTGGGACCCGGGCCGGATGGCCAAGGTCGACAAGGTCCGGCTGATGCCGATCCCCGAAGCGAATGCCCGGGTCGCGGCACTGCGGTCGGGGCAGGTCGACTGGATCGAGGTGCCGGCGCCCGACGCGATCCCGTCCCTGAAGCAGGCGGGCTTCGCCATCACCACGGGCTCCTACCCGCATGTCTGGCCCTACATCTTCAACATCGGCGCCAAGGACAGCCCGCTGAAGGACGTGCGCGTCCGCCAGGCGCTGAACTACTGCGTCGACCGGGCCGCCATCGTTGAGCTGCTCAACGGCATGGCCGAGCCGGCCTCGGGCTGGCTCAACGACAAGGACCCGAATTTCGGTGCGCCGAAGAACCGGTACGTTTTCGACGCCGCCAAGGGCAAGGCGCTGCTGGCCGAGGCGGGCTATTCCGACAAGAAGCCGCTCAGCCTCAAGGTGATGATCTCGTCCTCGGGCTCGGGCCAGATGCTGCCGATGCCGATGAACGAGTACCTGCAGGAGAACCTGAAGCAGGCCTGCAACGTCGAGCTGAGCTTCAACGTGGTCGAGTGGCAGGTGCTGCTGAACTCGAGCCGGGCGCTGCCGGATGCGTCGAGCCTCCAGGGTTCGATGGCGCTCAACGTCTCTTCGCCCTCGTCGGACGCCAGCGTCATGGCGCGCTATTTCGCGGGCGACCGGTTCCCGCCGGGCGGCTTCAACTTCCCGAACTGGAAGGACGACGCGTTCGACGCCGCCCTCAAGGCGCTGGCCGAGACCGACGACACGAAGGTGATCGACGCGCAGACCGCGCTCGCCCACGAGCGGCTGGTGGACAATCCGCCCTGGTTGTTCATCGTGCACGACCTCAACCCGCGCGGGATGTCGAAGAAGATCCACGGCTTCGTCTCGCCGCAATCCTGGTTCGTCGACCTCACCCTCGTCAGCGTGCAGTGATCCCGATGGCTGATCTTGATCTCGTCGACGCGTCCGCGGCCGAACTCGCCAGGGCGATCGGATCGAAGACACTGTCCCCGGTGGACGCGGTCGACGCGCTGCTCGACCGGGTTGCGCAACTGGAGCCGAAGCTCCAGGCCTTCACGGAGGTGTTCGCCGCCGATGCGCGTCTGGCGGCCGAGGGCGCCGACCGGGCGATCCGTGCCGGGCACGCGGTCGGGCCGCTGCACGGCGTGCCGGTGGTGCTGAAAGACCTGATCGACCTGGAGGGCCGGATCACCATGGGCGGCTCGGCCGCCCACCGGGCGCGCCGGGCCGAGCGCACCGCGACCATCGCCCGGCGGCTGATCGCGCAGGGGATGATCGTGCTTGGCAAGACCCACACAGTCGAGTTCGCCTATGGCGGCTGGGGTACCAACCAGCATCTCGGCACCCCCTTGAACCCCTGGGATCCGGAGACGCCGCGCACGCCGGGCGGGTCGAGCAGCGGCACCGGGGTCGCGGTGGCGGCCCGGATGGCGCCCTGGGGCATCGGCACCGATACCGGCGGCTCGGTGCGCCTGCCCGCCGCCTTCTGCGGGCTGACCGGCCTGAAAGTCACGGTCGGACGCGTCTCGACCTGGGGGATCGTGCCACTCTCGACGACGCTGGACACGCCCGGCCCGCTGGCGCGCACCGTCGAGGATACCGCGCTCCTCTACGAGGCGATCTCCGGCCCCGACCCGCTCGATCCGACGACCCGCGGGATCGCCCCGGACGCGCCCTGGTTGACCCTGAACCGCGGCGTGCGCGGCCTGCGCCTTGGGCGGATGCCGGAAGCCGAGCGGGAGGGCGTCGCCGCCGACATGCTGGCGGCCTACGATGCGGCCCTCGATCTCCTGGCCCGGCAGGGCGCCGAGATCGTCGACGTCGCCCTGCCGTTCCGGTTCGCCGACTGCGTGGCGATGAGCGGGATCACCAACGCCGAGGCCTATTTCGTCAACGGCGCCCTCGCCGAGGACCCGGCCTCGCAGCTCGGCGACGCGGTGCGGGCCCGGATCCTGGCCGGCGCGACAGTCTCGGCCCAGGAGTATCTCGGTACGCTTCAGCGCCGCGCCGCCATGAAGGTCGCCTATGCCGCCGCCCTGGAGGGGATCGACGCCCTGCTGACGCCGACCACCGAATGCGCCGCCGTGGCGCTCACCGAGGTCGACGAGGCGCATCTGCCGTCGCGGTTCACCCGCTTCGGCAACCTGCTCGATCTGTGCGCGCTGGCGCTGCCCAACGGGTTCACATCCGCCGGGCTGCCGCTGTCGCTGCAGATCACCTGCCGGGGCTACGACGAGGCGATGGCCCTGCGGATCGGCCAGGCCTACCAGCAGGCGACCGACTGGCATCGGCGCCGCCCGCCGGTCTGACGCGTCGGGGGTTCAGCCGGCCGCGTATTCGAGCTGCGGCTCAAGCACGCGGGCGCTGTCCGCATGCATCGTGACCGGGATCATCTTGGCCGCCGGCGTCTTGCTGCCGGTGGCGTAGTGCCAGATCGGCATCAGGACGTTGCATTCCGGATAATAGCCACCGATGCAGCCGATCGGGATGTCGTAGGCGACGACCAGCAACCCGGCGAGCCGGCGGTCGATGCCGTCATGCGCGACGGTCTTGAGCGTGACCGCCTGCCCGACCTTGAGCCCCAGCCGGTCGATGTCCGACCGGTTCATCAGCACCACCTTACGGGTGTTGTTGATGCCCCGGAACCGGTCGTCGTAGCCGTAGACGGTCGTGTTGAACTGGTCGTTGCTGCGCAGGGTCATCAGGCGCAGCACGTCGTGCCCGATCGCGGGCATGTCGGCATCCTCGTCCAGCGCGTTCGGCGTGACGAAGTTGGCGCGGCCGGTATCGGTGCACCACTCGCGCCGCTTCACCGGCATGTCGCGCTGGAACCCGCCCGGCTCCCACATGCGCCGCTCGTAGTCCCAGAACGAGTCCGGCAGCGTCTCGCCGATCTCCTTCCGGATCTCGGCATAATCCTGCATGTAATCGTTCCATCGCACCCGCGGGTTGGGTTCGAGCACCGCCCGGGCGAGTTCGCAGATCAGCCGGATCTCGCTGATCAGGTGCGGCGAGGCGGGTTTGCGCAGCCCGCGATTGCCGTGCACGCAGGCCGAGGTGTCCTCCATCGAGAGCACCTGCGGGCCGGCCTTGGTCTCGTCGATCTCCAGGCGCCCGAGCACCGGCAGGATGTAGCTGATCTCCCCCGGCAGCAGGGCGCTGCGGTTGAGCTTGGTGATGACGTTGACGGTCAGGCGGATCCGGCGCCAGGCCGGCTCCATCTGGCCGTGATCGGGGATCGCCCGGACGAAGTTGCCGCCCAGCATGATGAAGGCGCGGACCTCGTCCTTGAGAACCGCCTCGCAGGCCTCGACCGTGTTGTAGCCGGCCTCGCGCGGCGGCTCGAAACCGAACTGCGCGCCCAGCCGGTCCAGCGGGAACAGCTCGGGCTTCTCGGTGATCCCGACCGTGCGCTGCCCCTGGACGTTGGAATGGCCCCGGACCGGGCAGATACCGGCGCCGCCGCGGCCCATATTGCCGCGCATCAGCAGCAGGTTGACCAGCATCTGGACGGTCTCGACGCCGGCCTGGTGCTGGGTGAGCCCCATGCCGTAGACGGCGATCACGGCCTTCGAGACGCTGTAGACCTTGGCGGTGGATTCCATGTCAGCCCGGTGCAGGCCCGAGCGCCGCTCGAGTTCGTCCCACTCCCGGGTCTCGAGCCAGGCAAGGAACTTGTCGAAGCCGTGGGTGTGCTCCTGGATGAAAGCCTCATCCAGCACCGGCTCACCGCCCTCGGCGAGCGACGCGTCGTGGAGGGCCAGCACCGCCTTGCAGATCCCGGCCAAAGCCGCGAGGTCGCCGCCCGCCTTGACCTGATGGTACTGCGAGCTGATCCGCGTCGCCTTGCGGCTCAGCATCTCGGCGGGGGATTGCGGGTTCAGGAAGCGTTCGAGCCCGCGCTCGCGCAGGGGATTGTAGGTGATGATCGGAACGCCGCGCTGGCTCGCCTCCTGCAGCGGGTGCAGCATGCGCGGGGAATTGCTGCCCGGGTTCTGGCCGAAGAACAGCAGGCAGTCGGCCTTGCCGAAATCGTCCAGCGCCACCGTGCCGATGCCCTGGCCGATGCTGGCCGGCAGCGCCACCGAGGTGGTCTCGTGGCACATGTTGGAGGAATCGGGCAGGTTGTTGTTGCCGTAGAGCCGGGCCAACAGCCCGTAGAGGTAGCTCCCCTCGTTCGAGAGGCGGCCGGAGCTGTAGAACACCGTGCCCTTCTTGCGGTCCTCCACGGCGCGCAGCTCGCGGGCGATCTCCTCGACCGCATGGCCCCAGGAGACCGGCACGTATTTGTCGCTCGCCGCGTCGTAGCGCAGCGGATGGGTCAGCCGGCCGGGCTGCTCGAGGTGGTAATCGTCCCAGTCCAGAAGCTCGGTAACCGTGTGCTTGGCGAAGAAGTCCGGCGTGCAGCGATGCGCGGTCAGCTCCCAGGCCACTGCCTTGACCCCGTTCTCGCAGAACTCGAAGGGCAGGGGGCTCGCCGGCTTCACCCAGGCGCAGCTGTTGCACTGGTAACCATCGACCTTGTTGTGACGTGTCAGCGCGACCGGAACGCTCGCCAGCACGCCCTCACGCCGCAGGATGTTGCCGACGGAGAGGGCTGATCCCCAACCGCCGGAGGGTAGACGGTACGGCTTGAAGGTGGGCTTTTCCAACGGGCGAACTCCGGGCCTGTAAGGCTGGGAAACACCTGCCGCCCACCGGTGTTTCCTAAAAGAGTTTCCGCATCCGGAAATTTATGTGCTGCTAACATACATCATTGATAGAGGTTAATATGGTCATCGGCCGCGATTACATGCTGAAAAAGCCGTCCGGCCCGTCAGTGTCGAAGCATTTTCTTCACACGCAGCTTGTGCCGCGTGCCGTCAATATTTCCGGAGCGCTGGAAGTGGCATTGAGCCGGGCCTCGGCACGGACCGGCATTCGCCCGGCCGTCATCCTCACCGGCATCGCGGCTGCGGCGGTGATGACGGTGTTCCGGCTCCGGCAAAGCCGCGCCGGAGCGGTCGAACGGAGGATGTGAGGTGGTCGCCGGGTGATCGCTTCGGCGCCGACGCGACTTTGCGACGGAAGCGTTGCACGACGCGGGTTGATCGGTCGGATTTCTGCCCTCGCCTACGAGCCGCGAGTCACGGCGCCGGAGCTTGTCCCGCCACCACCACGCCGAGCGTATCGAGCAGCGAGGAGCGCGCCCGGCTGACCCGACTCTTCACCGTACCGACCTGGCAGCCAAGCTTGTTCGCCGCTTCCTCGTAGGTGTGGCCCTCCGCACCGACCAGCAGCAGCGCCTGCCGCTGCGCGGCGGGCAAGGTCCCGAGCTGCTTCCAAACGACCTTGAGGGTGCTGGCATCCTCCTGGTCGGACAGGCTGGTCATCTGGCCGGCATGGGCGCCGTCCACATCCTCGACCTCGCGCCGGTTCTTGCGCAGCTCCGAGTAGAACTGGTTGCGCAGGATCGTGAACAGCCAGGCGGTGAAGTTCGTCCCGGGCCGGAACCGTGCCTGGTTGGCCCAGGCCTTCACGAAGGTTTCCTGCACGAGATCGTCGGCCCGGCTCACGTCGCCTACGAGCGACAGCGCGAAGGTCCGGAGGGACGGAAGCGCCGTGATGATATCGCTGCGGAAATCGAACGCCACGACTTGGCCGTACGCCGCCACGGCGGCCTCGAAGCGTGCGACGAGGCCGGCAAGCGGGGCCGGAAGCGGCTCTTGCTCGACAACCTGAAAATAGTCCCGGATCGGCAGAGCGAGGTGCTGGCCGATGATCGCGGCGTAGCCGGTCGCGCCGGCGCGCTCTGCCCCGTCCGACCCCGGCGCGTTATCATCAGTCATGCGCGTATCCTGGTCCCGATCGCCGAGTATACTGGAATTGGTCTAACGTCGGTAGCGCCCCAAGTCTGAACCGATGCCAAACACGCCCGTGAAAAATCGGAGGATTGCGCCATCCGCAGCGATCATGATTGATACATCGCAACGACAGTGGCCGGGGGCGAGGCAGCGGTGCAGAATGCCGATCGCCAGGAGGACGGATGAGCCACGACCACGCGCACCCGCATGATCACCCGCACGGCAGCGACCTCTCGCCCGTCGAGGCACGAGTCCGCGCCCTCGAATCCCTACTGACCGAGAAGGGCTATATCGATCCGGCAGCCCTCGACACCCTCGTAGACCTCTACGAGAACAAGGTCGGTCCGCATGCCGGAGCCCGGGTGGTGGCACGGGCCTGGGTCGATCCGGCTTACCGAGCCCGGCTCCTGTCCGACGCCACGCGGGCGATCGCCGAGCTCGGTATCGGCGGGCGGGGCGGGGAGCACATGGTGGTGGTGGCCAATACCCCCGAGACCCACAACCTTATCGTGTGCACGCTCTGCTCCTGCTATCCCTGGCCGGTGCTCGGCCTGCCGCCGATCTGGTACAAGGCGCCACCCTATCGTGCCCGGGCGGTGATCGACCCGCGCGGCGTGCTGGCCGAGTTCGGGGTATCGATTCCCGAATCCACCCGGATCACGGTCTGGGATTCCACGGCCGAGACCCGCTACATGGTCCTGCCGATGCGCCCCGCGAACACCGAAGGGTTCTCCGAGGAGGCCCTGGCCGCCCTCGTCACGCGCGACGCGATGATCGGCACGGGCCTGCCGGATTCCATGCCGCCGACCGCGCCGGAGATGCCGCTATGAATGGCGCCCAGGACCTCGGCGGCGCGCACGGCTTCGGGCCGGTGGTGCCCGAGCCGAATGAGCCGGTGTTCCATGCCGAATGGGAGCGTCGGGTCTTCGCGATGGCGATGGCCATGGGCTACACCGGCGCCTGGAACCTCGACGGCAGTCGTGCCACCCGGGAATCACTGCCGCCCGCCCAGTATCTCGGGTCTAGCTACTACGAAATCTGGCTGGCCGCCCTGGAGAAGCAGGTCGCCGCCACGGGTCTCGCGACGCCCGACGAGCTCGCCGCAGGCCAAGCTCTCGAGCCGTCCAAGCCGGTGACGCGGGTCCTGGCGCATGACGGTCTGGAGGCGCGCTTCAGGGCCGGCTTCCCGAGCAGTCGCGAACCAGCGGCTGCGGCCCGCTTCGCGGTTGGCGATCCCGTCATCGCCAGGAATGTCCACCCGACCGGGCATACCCGCCTGCCACGCTACGTCCGTGGGCGGCGGGGCCGGGTCGAGTGCGTTGATGGCACCTTCGTCTTTCCGGACACCAACGCCTACGGGGCGGGCGAGAACCCGACTTGGCTGTACACCGTCAGCTTCACGGCTCAGGAATTATGGGGCCCCAGCGGCGATCCGGGCGGGACCGTCACGGTGGCGGCCTTCGAACCCTATCTGGAGCCGGCGTGAGCACTCCATCACCCAAAGCCTTCGCGGCGCCCTGGGAGGCGCAGGTCTTCGCCCTCGTGGTGGCCCTGCAGGAGGCCGAGTTGTTCACCTGGTCCGAGTGGGCCGAGGCGCTCGGCCGGGAGATCCGGCCGGATGACGGGCCTGAGCGCACGGCGGATTACGGCGCGTGGCTCGCGACGCTGGAGAAGATCCTCACCGAGCGTGGGGTTACGGCCACCGAAAGCGTCGCCACGCGAACCGACGCGTTTCTCCGCGCCGCGGCTGCGACGCCGCACGGCCAACCGATCCGCCTGGAAAACGATCCGCTCTACCGGGCCTGAACCCGGAGGCTGTCGAGCGGTACCGGGGCGGCGTGCGGGCGACCGCTCAGCAATTGGTCAAGCAGCGCCAGAACCTCGGGCCGGCCGCAATTGCGCGTAGGCTCGAACGGTGTCCAGGTCTGGGTAAAGTCGAGGCGCTCGAACACATCGCGGTAGCGGCGCAACTCGCTCGGGGTGAGTGGCACGCCGCGTACGAAGGCCTTGTGCGCCGAGATCGTGGTGGCCCGGCGCGGATCGGCCGGATCCAGTTCGAACTTCAATGCGTCGCCGCAGAAACAGATCTTTCGCCCTCGGTCGTACAGAACGGCATGACCGTCGAAATGCCCTGCGGTGCGGTGCAGCTCCAGGCCCGGCAGGGGTTCCAGGAAATCGTCGTAGGGCCAGCTCACTTGAAGCGCGGCGCTCCAAGTGAAGTCGGCGGCCGGCAAGCAGAGCTCCGGGTCGAACCGGTCCTGAAGTTGCGTCAACGCCCCGTAGGCGTGCGGGTGCGAGGACGAGAGGACCTGCATGCCGCCAAGCGCCGCAATCTGGTCGAGGGCGGCCTCGCTGAAGACCGGGCAGCCCTCGAAGCCCATATTGCCGTGCTCGGTCCGGATCAGATAGGCGGAGGGCCCGATGCCGGAGACCGGCTCGTTCCAGAACCGCCAGACGCCGGGTTCCAACTCCTGCCAGTGGCACGGGAAGGCGTCCTGCGCCTCCCGGGTCGTGCGGAAGCGCCAGCCGTCCTGCGGGACCACGTGACGGGCGTCGAGGCACATCGGGCAGGACGGGGGCGCCTCGAAATGGCGCTGCCAGAACCCGCAATTGTCGCAGGTATAGGCCGGCAGCTTCAGGGCGCCCGCGAAGGGTAGATAGCCGGGCATCGTCTCGGATCTCTTTGTCTTAGATCTCTTTCGAGGAATGGTCCCCGAGGCTCCCAAAGGGCTCAGCCCCTTCGCAGAGTTCGGGGCAGAGCCCCTGAGACCTGCAGGACTTCTCTAGCGCATGCGATCGGGCAGCGCAGCGCGCCGCGGGCGGGTAGCCGCCACCGCAGCGGCGGCGAGCCCGAGAAGCGCGAGCCCGGCGAGCCCGCCGACCGCCAAGTCGCGGGTCCGGCTGGTGACAAACTCGCCCCGTGTGGATTTCATCCGGTCGTTGAACCGCCCGTCGATGCCGACCTCGCCGGGCACTGGATCGTACAGGTTGCCCTGCATCTCGGGGATGGTCGTGTCGGACAGCTGGGCCGACCACATCGAGGCGGCCTTACGGTCGGCGAGCGCGGGGGCGAGCGCCTGCGCGGCGGCCATCATCATCGATGAGCGCCCGACCCAGACCTCCCGGCGCGGATGCTCGACGGCGTAGACGATCGCCTCGGCACAGAGCCGCGGATCGAAGACCGGGTCCGGGGCATACTGGCGATGGCCGGTGTGGTTGCGCGCCCAGTTGAATTGCGGCGTGTTCACCGCCGGCAGATAGACCACGCTGAGGCTGACGGCGACGTCGTCGTGGAGCAGCTCGCAGCGCAGGGCATCGGTGAAGCCGGAGACGGCGAACTTGGCCGCGCAATAGGGTGCCTGGAGCGGCGCCGCCCGGATCGCCAGGCCGGAGGAGACCTGGATGATCGCACCGCGATTGCGCCGCTTCATGTAGCGGAGCGCCGCCAGGGTGCCGTAGACTTGGCTGAGATAGGTGGTCTCGGTGACCCGCCGGTACTCGTCCGGGGTGATCTGGTCGGCGGGGCTCACCACGGTCGACATGGCGTTGTTCACCCAGGCTCGGATCGGGCCGAGCTCGGCCTCGATCCGGGCGGCGGCCGCGTCGACGGCCGACGAATCAGCGACGTCGGCCGCGATCGCCAGAACCGGCTGGCCGTAGGCGGCGAGCGCCCGCTCGGCCGCAGCGAGCCGGCCGGGATCGCGGGCCACCACGGCCACAGACCAGCCGCCGGCGGCGAAGCGATGCGCGGTCGCGAGCCCGATTCCGGCGGTCCCTCCGGTAACGACTGCAACCCGTGCCATCCTGGCCTCACGCGAACGGTTAAGAATCGCTGCGGCAACGGGTGTGGCCGCCTCCGGTTGCGCCGCACCACCGTGCCGCAACGTCACGGCCGCCGGTCTTTTTGGAACCGTTGCGCAACGACCAACGACGAGCGCTGTTGATTCTGCGTAGTCGCGCGCCATCCAAACGCGGCCGGCCTCAAGGATCGCAGCCATGCGCTCTGGACGACGGTTCTCCCTGCCGATCGATCCCTGGCCGCAAGCCTCGCTCGGCGAGCGGATGTCGGTCGGCCTGGTCCTGACCCTGCTACTTGTCGTGCCGCTCTGCGCAGCCAGCGCGATGATGGTCGTGAGCGCGGCGATCGGGGCCTACATCACCTGGTCGTACGATCTCGGCGCGTCCTTGCGGGACGCCCTCGAGCGCCAGATCGGCCGGATGGCCGGCGCGCACGGACGCACGTTCCGGAAGGTCTGAGGTTCGGCTCGCGTCCAAGCCGGATCGGCAAGCAACTGTTGAAATCGTTCGCTGAACCGTCACAGCGAGCGCAGCGAAGCAACCCATGGCGACGCGCGATCCCCGAACCGGGGCGCGTCACTGGGTTGCTTCGCTGCGCTCGCAATGACGCTGTCGTTCGAATGCAGGCTGAACCGGTGTATGGCGACCCCGCAACCGCCACCTGACGCAAGGCCGATTTGACCTCGACGCATCGGCTGGGCCAGTCAGGTTCGGAACCGAGAGATCGCCATGTTCCGTTCCCTGATGAGTGCCCGGCGCTTCGCGCCACTGTTCTGGTGCCAGTTCTTCTCGGCGTTCAACGACAATTTCCTGAAGAACGCCCTGGCCTTCCTGATCCTGTTCGGGATCGGCGGGGAGGCGGATGCGCATGCGGGCGTGCTCGTCACCCTGGCGAGCGCCGTGTTCATCGGGCCGTTCTTCATCCTGTCGGGCCTGGGCGGCCAATGGGCCGACCGGTACGACAAGGCGCTGATGGCCCGGCGGCTCAAGTTCGCAGAAATCTTCGCCGCCGGGACCGCGGTGCTCGGCTTCCTGCTGCATTCGGTGCCAGTGCTGTTCGTGGCGCTCGGCCTGTTCGGGACGATCGCGGCCCTGTTCGGCCCGATCAAGTACGGGATCCTGCCGGACCACCTGCGCCGCGAGGAACTGCCGGCCGGCAACGCTTTGGTCGAGGCCGCGACCTTCCTGGCGATCCTGCTGGGCACGATCGCGGCGGGCGCGGCCTCGGCGATGGGCGGCTCCGGCTTGGTGTTCGGCGCGCTGGTGATGGGCTTCGCGGTTTTGTGCTGGCTCTCGGCCCGGATGATCCCGCCCACCGGGGAGGGGGCGCCGGACCTGAAGGTCGACCGCAACGTCGCGCGCTCCACCGCCTCCCTGCTGCGCGACCTCTGGGCCGACACGCGGCTGTGGCGCGGCTCCCTGACGGTGAGCTGGTTCTGGCTGGTCGGCGTCGTCGTTCTCTCGCTTCTGCCGGTTCTGGTGCGCGACGCCTTCAACGGCACCGAGACCGTGATCACCCTGCTGCTCGCGCTGTTCTCCATCGGCATCGCCGTGGGTTCGGGACTGGCCTCGTGGCTCGCCAGCGGCCGGATCGTGCTGCTGCCGACGCCGGTCGGGGCGGTGCTGATGGGCCTCTTCGGCCTCGACCTCGCCTGGACGATCGGACATCTGCCGCCACCACCCGCTGAAGCGATCGGCCCGCTCGCATTCCTGCAGACCGCAGAGGGCCTGCGCACCGCCATCGGCTTCCTCGGCCTCGCCGTCTCGGGCGGACTCTATATCGTCCCGTCCTTTGCGGCCGTGCAAGCCTGGACCGACAAGGCGATGCGCGCCCGCATCATCGGCGCGGTCAACGTCGTGACCGCGGCCTTCATGGTCGCCGGCACCCTGGCGCTGGCGGCCCTGCAGGGCGCCGGCCTGTCGATCGCCAGCCTCCTCGCCCTGGTGGGGGTGCTGAACCTGATCGTCGGCGCCGTCGTGTTCGCGACCCTGCCGACCAGCCCGTTCCGGGACGCGCTCTCGATCCTGTTCCGGGCCTTCTACCGCTTGGAGGTCCGCGGGCTCGACAACGTCGCGGCGGCCGGGCCGAACTGCATCCTGGCGCTCAACCACGTCTCGTTCCTCGACGCGCCGCTGGCCCTGTCGCTGCTCGACCAGGAGCCGGTCTTCGCGGTCGATAGCGGCATCGCCCAGCGCTGGTGGGTCCGGCCGTTCCTGCGGGTCACCAAGGCGATGCCGCTCGACCCGACCCGTCCGCTCGCGACGCGGACGCTGATCAACGCGGTCAAGAGCGGCGAGACGCTGATCATCTTCCCCGAGGGCCGGCTCACCGTCACGGGCAGCCTGATGAAGGTCTATGACGGCGCTGGGCTCATCGCCGACAAGTCGGGCGCCATGGTGGTGCCCGTGAAGATCGACGGGCTGGAGCGCACCGCCTTCTCGCGCCTGTCCCGCGGGCAGGTCCGCCGCCGCTGGTGGCCCAAGGTGACCGTGACGGTGCTGCCGCCGGTGCGGCTGAGGGTGGACGACACCCTGCGGGGCAAGGCCCGGCGGCAGGCCGCTGGCGCGGCCCTCTACGGCATCATGTCGGACCTGCTGTTCCGCACCGCCGACACGAACCGCGGCCTGATGGCGGCGCTGATCGATGCCGGCGACCGCCACGGCTGGCGCCGCACCGCGCTCGAGGACCCGGTCACCGGTCGCATGAGCTACAGCCGGCTGGTGCTCGGCGCGAACGTGCTCGGCCGCAAGCTGATGCCGCTTGTGCCGGAGGGCGGCCGGATCGGTGTGATGCTGCCCAACGCCAACGGCGCGGCCGTGACCCTGTTCGCCCTCGCCTCGGCGGGCCGGGTGCCGGCGATGATAAACTTCTCCGCCGGGGCGGCCAACGTGCTTTCGGCGTGCCGGGCGGCGCAGGTCGACAGGATCCTGACTTCTCGGGCCTTCATCGAGAAAGGACGGCTCGGCACCCTGATCGAGGCCATCAAGGAATCGGTGGAGCTGGTCTACCTGGAGGACGTGCGCGCCACCGTCACCACGCCGGACAAGATCCGCGCCCTGCTGGCCGGGCGCAAACCCATGGTGAAGCGCACCGGCGAGGATCCGGCCGCCGTCCTGTTCACCTCGGGCAGCGAGGGCACGCCCAAAGGCGTAGTGCTGGCCAACCGCTGCATGCTCGCCAACGTCGCCCAGGTGGCGGCCCGGATCGATTTCGGGCCCACCGACAAGGTGTTCAACGTGCTGCCGGTGTTCCATGCCTTCGGGCTGACCGCCGGGCTGGTCCTGCCCCTGGTCTCCGGGGTGCCGGTCTATCTCTACCCATCGCCGCTGCACTACCGGATCGTCCCGGAGCTGATCTACGGCTCGAACAGCACGGTCCTGTTCGGCACCGACACGTTCCTCACCGGCTATGCCCGGGCCGCGCATTCCTACGACCTCCGCTCGCTCCGCTACGTGGTGGCCGGCGCCGAAGCCGTGAAGGAATCCACCCGCAAGACCTGGGGCGAGAAGTTCGGGCTGCGCATCCTGGAGGGCTACGGCGTCACCGAATGTGGGCCGGTGGTTGCGCTGAACACGCCGATGTTCAACCGCTTCGGCACGGTCGGGCGGATCCTGCCCGGCATCGAGACCCGCCTGGAGCCGGTGCCCGGGATCGCGGAGGGCGGACGCCTCTCACTCCGGGGACCAAACATCATGCTGGGCTATCTGCGGGCGGAGAAGCCCGGCGTGCTGGAGCCGCCGCCGGACGGCTGGCACGACACCGGCGACATCGTGGCGATCGACGCCATGGACTTCGTCACGATCAAGGGCCGGGCCAAGCGCTTCGCCAAGATCGCCGGCGAGATGGTGTCGCTGGCCGGCATCGAAGCGCTCGCAGCCGAACTCTGGCCGAACCATCCGAGCGCGGTGGCGGCCGTGCCGGATGTGCGCAAGGGCGAGCGGCTGGTGCTGTTCACCCAGGAGACGGGCGCGACGCGCGCCGCCTACCAGAGTTTCGCCAAGGAGCGCGGCGCCTCGGACGTGGCGATCCCCGCCGAGGTGGTGGTGCTGGAGGCGATCCCGATGCTCGGCAGCGGCAAGGTCGATCAGGTTTCCGTCGTCAAACTCGCGCTGGAGCGCGCTCGGGAATCGGCCGCCGCCTGAGCGGCCGTCTTGTCCGCCCGACCCGCGTCCCCCAAACAGGGGATGCGGGCGTCGGCGCGATCGCATGGTATCGGGAATACAGTCATGATTCGATCAATCCTAAGTGATTGAGATTCGTCGACTGGATTTCGCGATTCGTGCACGTGTCGACGAGGAGTTGAACATGCTCAAAGGCAGGCGATTTCCGATCTGGCTGACCCGGCGGGCCTATTTCAAGCGGATCGAGCGCTGGGCAAAACCCGTCAAGACCCGCAAGCCCGCGCCGCAGATCCTCGAGGCCGAGCCCGCAATTCTTTCCTCCAACGTCGTCCCTTTCCCGATCCGGGTGGGGCCGGTGGGCCGGCCGACCTTCCCGGGCATGCGCGGCGTCGGCATCGGCTGAGCCGAAATTCCGGGACTTGCTGGCGCCGGCAGATCAGTGAATCTGTGGCCCCCGGGAGACTCGGGACCAGGAGGATGCGTGCCGGACCACAGGGTTGATCCGAGCGCCGCAGCATCGTCCCGGTGCCCCCAGCGCCGCGTCACTGGGGTGAGCCTCGGGATCGCGGCGCTCGTGCTGGGGTTCCTGGCGGCCGGTGCCGGCATGCTCTGGCGCTACGCCGCAGCGCTGCCACCCCTCGACCTCGCGGCGGCCTCGGCGCGCTCGACCGTGGTGCTCGACCGGTCCGACACGCTGCTGCGCCCCTTCGCCACCGCGGACGGCCGATGGCGCCTGCCGGTCACCGCCGCGACCGTCGATCCACGCTACCGGGCGATGCTGCTCGCCTACGAGGACCGGCGCTTCGGATCCCATCCGGGCGTCGACCCGGTGGCGATTCTGCGCGCCGCCGGCCAATGGCTGGCCCATGGGCGGATCCTCTCCGGCGGCTCGACCCTGTCGATGCAGGTCGCCCGCCTGGTCGAGCCGCGCCACGGGCGCTCGCTGGAGGCCAAGCTCCGCCAGATCGTGCGGGCGCTGGCGCTGGAGCGCCATCTCGGCAAGGCGGCGCTCCTCGATCTCTACCTGGCGCTCGCCCCCTATGGCGGCCCGCTCGAAGGTGTGCGGGCGGCGAGCCTTTCCTATTTCGGGCGGGAGCCGGCGCGGCTCACGGCGGGGCAGGCGGCTCTGCTGGTCGCCCTGCCGCAATCCCCAGAGACCCGCCGGCCGGACCGATTCCCCGGCCGCGCCCGGGCCGCCCGCGACCGGGTGCTCGACCTGGCGGCGCGCCGCGGCGTCCTCACCCCGGCGGAGGCCGCAGCGGCCAAGGCGGAGCCGGTGCCGACCGAACGCGAGCCGTTCCCGATGCTCGCGGCCCACGCCGCCGAGGAGGCGGTGGCGGCCGAGCCCGGGGCGCCGGTGATCCGCCTGTCCATCGACGGCCGCCTCCAGGCGCGGCTGGAGACGCTGGCGGCCGAGCGCGCCGCCGCGGCTGGTCCGGCCCTGTCGGCCGCGATCCTGGTGCTCGACAACCGCGACGGCCGGGTCCTCGCCCAGGTCGGCAGCGCCGGCTACCTCGACCCGACCCGGCGCGGGGCGATCGACATGACCCTGGCGGTGCGCTCGCCGGGCTCGGCCCTGAAACCCTTCGTCTACGCCCTGGCCTTCGAGAACGGTCTCGCCCATCCCGAGACGCTGCTGGAGGACCGCCCGGCGCGGTTCTCGGCGAGCTACGCGCCGGAGAATTTCGACTTGACCTTCCAGGGGACGGTCACCGCAAGGCGCGCCCTGCAGCTCTCGCTCAACGTGCCCGCGGTGGCGCTGATGGAGGCGGTGGGGCCGGCGCGCTTCATCGCCCGGCTGCGGGCGGCAGGCGCCGCGATCCAGCTCCCCCGCGAGGCGGCGCCGGGCCTGCCGGTGGCCCTGGGTGGCCTCGGCATCACCCTGACCGACCTCGCCCGGCTCTATGCGGGGCTCGCCCGGGGCGGGACGGTCCCGGACATCCTGCGCCGGGCTGGGGATTCCGCCGCGACCGGCCCAGAGCACCGGATCAGCGAGCCGGTGGCGGCCTGGTACATCGCCGATATCCTTCGCGGAACGCCGCCGCCCGAGAACGCGCTGCCGAACCGCATCGCCTACAAGACCGGGACCTCCTTCGGCTACCGTGACGCCTGGGCGGCAGGGTTCGACCGGCGCGTCACGATGGTGGCCTGGATCGGGCGTCCCGACGGCGCATCGGTGCCCGGCCTCGTCGGCCGCATGGCCGCCGCGCCGATCCTGTTCGATGCCTTCGCGCGGCTCGGCACCGAGCCCGAGCCGATCCCGCCGCCCGCCAACGTACTGAGCGCAGCCGCATCGCTTAGTCTGCCGCCGCCGCTGCGCCACCTGCAGCGCGACGGCGCGGACATGCAGGGCCCGGCGCTCAAGATCGCCTATCCCCCGGACGGGGCCCACATCGATCTCGGCCTCGCGGGCGAACACGCGGAGGAGCGCGAGCCAGCAGGCCCCGGTCTCGCCCTCAAGGCGCTCGGCGGTGTGCCGCCGCTGACCTGGCTGGTCGACGGCCAGCCGGTGGCGCAGACGGCGCGGCGCCGGGCCGAGTGGGTCCCGGACGGAGCCGGATTCGTCCGGATCTCGGTTCTCGATGCAACGGGGGCGAGCGACAGCGTCTCCATCCGTCTGGAGTGACGTCGCGGATCAGAGATTTCGCGACGAACATGCCTGGGTGCGTCATTCTGCAGCCACCAATACGCTCGCGAGGCCCAATCTTTCTATTCGGATTCATCGGTCGTCAACGAATACCGGTCTAAAGCTCACCGGTGAGGTCGGTGATGGCTTGGAAGGTCGGCGCCGCGATCGCGGTGCTTCTCGGATTGGTCGGTGTAGCGGCGGGACTCGGAAGCGGTGGCGATCCGCGCCGAGCCGGCTGGCGTGAGACCTATCGGCCGCCCGCCGAGATCCCGTTCCCCAGTGAGAACCCCTATTCCGCCGCCAAGGCCGAGTTGGGCCGGCGGCTGTTCTTCGATCCGATTTTGTCCGGCGACGGCACCCGCGCCTGCGCAACCTGCCACATCCCAGATCTCGCCTGGGGCGACGGGCGTGCGCGCGCCGCGACCCGGATGCAGGGTGACATGGACCTGCGCACGCCGACCCTCATCAACGTCGCCTGGCAGGATGGCCCCCTCGGGTGGGACGGGAAGTTCCGGACCCTCGAAACCGTCGCCGCCATGCCGATGACGTCGCCTGCAAACATGAATCTGCCGATGGCAGATGCGCTCGCTCGGCTCTCCGCCGATGCGAGCTACGCGGCCGCCTTCGCCACCGCCTTCAAAGATCCGGCCATCACCCGTGACCGGCTCGAGGCGGCGCTCGCCACCTTCGAGCGTCTGATCGTCGCCGGAACGACCCCGTTCGATCGCTGGATCGCCGGCGACGAGGCCGCCATCGCCGAGCCGGCCAAACGCGGGTTCGACCTATTCAACGGCCGCGCCGACTGCGCCAGCTGCCATTCCGGCTGGTCGTTTACCGACAACTCGTTCCACGATATCGGCGTGGGCACCGGCACCGATATCGGCCGCGGCCGCCTCATGCCGACCTCGGTCGCCCTGCGCTACGCCTTTAAGACGCCGACGCTCCGGGAGATCGGCAAGCGCGGCCCCTACATGCATGACGGCTCGGTCGCGACCCTGGCAGCCGTCATCGACCTCTACGACCGCGGCGGGATCGACCGTCCGAGCCGCTCCCGATCGATCAAGCCGCTCCATCTCAGCGCAGCTGAGCGGGCGGACCTGCTGGCGTTCCTGTCGACCCTCTCGACCGGGACGGGTCCCGACCTAACGGCGGCGTCATTCACAGCGGCCGTTCCGGCGCCGTAAGACGAATCGGATCGTCACCGCGTCAGCGCCGGCTGGGGCACGCTGGCCCCCCGACGCTCGCCCGTCTGCAGGGCGGCGACGATGCGAGCCTCGCTGATCGCGTATTGGTGGGACAGACTCGCGAGGCTGAGGATGATCCACACGCTCCCGAGCACGCTGGCCACCACGACTCCGAGCAGGACGTAGACCGTCCGGGTGTTGCGCCGCACTTCCACCGACAGGTCGTGGACGAGTTCCCGGTTGCTCTGAGAGAGCGAGTCCCGAGCCGCAACCAGCTCGTTGTGCATCTCGCTGATGACGTGGGTCGCGTTGTACAGCAGCAGCAGGTGGACGACGAAATCGTCGTCCGTGGTGGTGTTGAGAGCGGCCGCGACGCGCACGGCAAGCTGCCGCTCCCAAGGCAGGAGCGCCCGGCCGTGAACCGTCCGGTAGAACCGCTCGAGGTTGTTCACGGACGGAAGGCCTCGCGCCAGGCCGTGTGGAAGTTGCGCCGCAGGCGCCGGCCCTCGACGCGCAGGCGCATCGGCGCGGTGGTCGCCAGTTCCAGCCACGTCGTATGCTGGATCCGCAGCGCCTCGATCAAGCGCTCGCCAATCCGCTCGATCTCGGTGGTGCGGAAGTTCGGCTGCGCTCGCAGCTGCCGCACCACGTCGGAGGCTTCCAGATAGTCGAAATTGGTCGCCGGAGCGGTGTTCTTGGCCAGGATCGCCCGGTCGCATTCGAGCAGCAGCGGCCGCAATTCCCGGAGCACGTCCAGGGCGGTCGGATCGACGGCGCCCGCGGCCACGACCACGCAGAGGCGGATCTTATCCTCGCGGCAGCTTTCGACGATGATCTCGGTGCTGCGCCGGGTCGTCTCGGTGTCGCCAGCTGGGAAATCGACCACCACGAAGCGCTCGGCGGCGTCGGACACGCGCTCGATCAGGTCCTGGACGAGGGTCGGGTCGACGCGGCCGGTGGAATCCTCCGCGCGCAGGCGCTGCCGGAAGCAGGACACGCCCGGACGGCGCGGCACGAAGTTCTGGCTGCCCGGCTCGGTCTCGCGCATCAGCGCCGTGTGGAAGTGGCGGTTGGCCGGGTCGGTGTCGACCGCCAGAACCGGGCCGACCTCGGCGGCGAGATCGGCGATCTGCAGGGCGATGGTCGTCTTGCCGACGCCACCCTTGCCGCCGAGGCACAAGATCAGGACCTTCGCATTGCCCGGCCCTAGTAGATCCTGCTGGATCTCCTGGATCTCGGAGGGGCTGTACCAGACCGGAGCCTTGAGCTGCGTGGTATCGGTCATCGATGGGTCTCCTTGGCTTGAAAGGCGCAGGGCGACATCCGCGCGTGCGGTGCTGCAGCGCGCGGGCAGGGTCCTGCAGGGGTTTCAGGGTTGATGAGATCGATCCGCGGGGATCCGGCCAGGCGAGGGTGTCCGCAGGCCGACGACGCGGTTGGGCACAAGAGGGCAGGGGAACTTCAAGCAGCCGGTCCGATCGCGCGCGACGTGTCGAGGCTGCCAGCCGGCTTTGTCCGAGCCCCGCTATGCGCAAGCGGGCCGATCCCGGACCGACGGGTGGCCGAGGCCGCATGACCCCGCGGGATGATGCCCAGTCCGAGCATCACGCCGGGCAGGCCTGGAACCGGAAACGTCGCCCACTTCACAGCTTGCACTCCGTTGCCAGCTCAGGGCCGCGATGGGCTCCGGTCCGGTCTTCGTCTCGCCAGCGTCGCGCAAGGCCGAGAGTTCGCCCAGACGAGGGCCAGAGGCAAGCCTACAATCAAAGACATTGACAGCTTATCCTCTGCTATGATCGCAGGCACGGAGAGTTACCCGCGCAAAATATCCCTCTTTTATAGCATCATTGGCCGACACATGCGCAAAGTCGACCAATCGATTTCGAATATTTCTTCGTAAATGCGACAAACATCCAGCGCAGAGACGAATAATCATCGATTCGACTGAAATCGCAGTTCGGCCTTCTCAGCAGGCTCAGGCCGTCGGCTGTCGAGGCGCGTTCCGGACCGATCGGCGGCGATCCAACGGCAGGCGATCATAATCCGGGCCTGGACCGCAGAGGGGGCAACGCCGCCAGGCTCTTCTCTTGCCGCGGTGCCCATTCGTGTGGGCTTGCGCAGACCGTGATGGGATGCGGCCGGCCAATCCTGGCTTCGGGCCGCCGATCCACGGCGCAACTGGAATTCGGCAGGCTTGCCGGCAGAATCCACAGCGTTAACCTTCCACTCATATTCGTTAATAAACCATTGGCGGGACGCCTATTAATCTATCTAAATAGCCCAGTAACCACGGTGTGAACGTGCACCGGCGAGGCTCCGATGCTAGCATTCAAGACTAAGCACATATCAGCCAGGTACGCCCTCGCCGGGGCCGGGGTCGCAAGCCTCGCGGCCACCGGGGAGGCCCAGGCCCACGTCAAATGGTTCTGCGCCTATGACGTCGCCGGGCAGCCGCAGGGCCTGGAACAGGTGCTCTGCGCCAACTTCGAAGGGCTGACCGTGCTGGCCCTGGTGTGCCTGATGTTCGGGTGCCTGGCCGAGGGGACGCCGCTCGGCGGCGCCTTGCTCAACGCGCTGGATCGTGTGACCTCCCGGGTCCGAACCGACACCGAGCTGCTGGTCCGCGCCACGCTGGGCTTCTTCTTCGTCTCGCTCTGGGAGCTGGGCGGCATCATTCTGACCCCGGAACTGAAGACCGACGTCGCCTGGATCCCGTGGTTCCAGCTGGCGCTGGCCACCTGCCTGATCTGGCGGCGGACCATGCCGCTCACCGGGCTCGGCATCGTGTTCCTGTTCAGCTTCGCCACCGCGCAATACGGCGTGTTCCACCTCGCCGACTATCCGATCTTCCTGGGCGTAGCCGTCTACCTGATCTGCCGCGGTCTCGACCTCTCGCCCTTCAACATCCGTCCGCTGGATATCGTGCGCTGGACCGCCGCGATCACGCTGATGTGGGCCTCCATCGAGAAGTGGGCCTATCCGGAATGGACCGCGCCGCTCCTGGCCGCCAAGCCGCAGATGACGCTCGGCGCCACCCCCGAACTGTTCATGCAGGCCGCTGGCGTCATCGAGTTCACCCTGGCCTTCGCGCTGATCTGGACTCCGCTGGTCCGGCGCGTCGCGGCGATTATCCTGGCAGCGATCTTTGTCTCGGCGGTGTTCGAATTCGGCAAGGTCGACGCGATCGGCCATTCCGGGATCATCGTGGTGCTGCTCGGCATCGCCGCCGACGATGTCCGGATGGCGGTCCGCGCCCGGGACGTGGTGCTGGCACCGGCCTGGTACGGCGCAGCCCTGGCGATCTTCCTCTTCCTCTACTACGCCGGCCACGCGGCCCTGTTCGGCGGGCTCGGGACGCTGCCGGTGATCTGAGCGCCGCTCAACGCGCCGCGATGAGCGGCGCGAACACGTCGGTGAGCCCGGTGATCAGGATCTGGGTCCCGACGCAGAGCAGCAGGAAGGCGAACAGGCGCCCGGTGACCCGGGCACGGGCCGGGCCGATCAGCGCCACCACCCGGTCGGCCGAGGCGTAGATCAGCGCGACCGCCAGCGCTACGACCAGGGCCGCCAGGGTGACGCCGAGATAGAAGCCGAACCGGTCGGCATAGGCCGCGGGCCGGTTCGCGCCCAGTGTGATCGCCACCGCGATGGTGCCCGGCCCGGTGGTGAACGGCAGGGTCAGCGGGAAGAACGCGATCTCGGCGAGCGGCCCCGGCGCCGGATCCCGGTTCGCCTCGATCAGGATCGTCGAACCCCGATCGTTCGAGCCCCGATCCTTCGAACCCGAAGCCTCCGCCTGCTTACGCGCCTCGCGGGCCTCGGGGCGGTTCAGCTGGGTCCAGGCCGAGGACATCACCACCAGCCCGCCGGCGATCCGCAGGGCCGCCAGGGTCACGCCGAAGAAGTTGAGGATCGGCGTGCCGGCCCAGAGCGCGCCGAGCATCACCAAGGCGGCGTAGACCCCGATCTTGCGGGACAACAACACCCGCTCGGCGTGGCTGTAGGCGCTGGTCACCTGCGCGAAGATGAAGGCTCCGCCGATCGGGTTCACGATCGCGATCAGGCCCGAGAGGGCGAGCAGGAACTGCTGAATGGTGAAATCGATGCTCATGAGGGCCGCCGCCTAGAGCAAGCGGGCCGCCACGGCCAGCGTCGCGAGCGCGTCAGCCCGGGGAGGGTGCCGGCACCAGCACCCGGGCGGGGGCGAGGCGGCGGGCACGGCGCACCTGCTGGACCGCCACCGGGCGGTAGAGCTGCTTGGTCGCGTGGACGACGTGCAGGCCGGCGAACGGCAGGGCCAAGCCCGAGCCGAGGCGCTCCCAGGCGGGCCCCGTACGCAGCATCAGCCGCGAGCGTACCGGCGGCATGTACAGGGTCTCGGCCCAGCCCTCCGGAGAGAACAGCGTGTCGCGCATCAGCCGGCCCAGTTGCGAGCGGCTGTAGGGCTGGCCGTGGCCGAACGGCGTCGCCTCGCGCCGGGCCCAGACGCCGCGCCGGTTGGGCACCACCAGGATCATCCGGCCGCCGGGGGTGAGGGTGCGCCAGACCTCCTGCAGCAGCTCCGTCGGGCTCTCCACCGATTCGAGAGCGTGGACCAGCACGACCCGGTCGATGGCGGCCTCGGGCAGCGGCATCATGGTCGGGTCGGCCAGCGCCGTGCAGGACCGGCCGGTGCCCGGCCAGTTCACCACACCCTGAGTGGCCGGCATGAAGGCGAGGGTCCGTTCCGCGATGCAGTGGATCGGCCCGAGATAGGGCGTCGCGTAACCGATCCCGAGGACGCTCAGTCCCGACACCGAGCCGAGAAACCCGTGGAGAACACGGGCGACGACGCGGTGCGTCTCGACCCCCAGGGGGCTGGCGTAGAAGGCGCGCAAACCGTTGACGTCGAGACGCATGGAAGAACAGGACCGAGTCCGGAACGACGATTCCGACTCAATGGTGGGCCGCGGTGCCCGCGGCAAGCATCTTGGGATGTTACACCAACGGAACCGGGCCTGATCGCCGCCGGTTCACGGCAGCAGATTCTGCGCTTCGCCGCATCTGCGAATCTTCGCGTACCCTGGAGAGGGAATCCGATGGCTGCCGAGACCGAGATCAAAACGTTCCTGTGCCGCAGCGACAATATCGGCGTCCTGATCCGCGATCCCGCAACCGGCGCCTGTGCGGCGATCGATGTGCCGGAGGCCGGCCCGGTCCTGAAGGCCCTGGACGAGACCGGCTGGCGCCTCACCGACATCCTGGTCACCCACCGGCACGGCGACCATATCGATGGCATCCCTGACGTGAAGCGCGCCACCGGTGCCCGGGTGGTGGCCCCCGCCAAGGCGGGCAACGCCATCCCGGACGTGGATGTCACGGTCGGGGAGGGCGATACCGTACAGGTCGGAGGGCTCCTGGCCCAGGTTTGGGAGACCCCCGGCCATTGTGCCGACCACGTCACCTACTGGTTCGCCGAGGCCGGGATCGTCTGCTCGGGGGACACGCTGTTCACCCTCGGCTGCGGTCGTGTGATGGAGAGCCCGCCCGAGACCCTATGGCGCTCCCTGCGCCGATTCGAGCAGCTGACCGACGAGACCCGGGTGTTCAGCGGCCACGACTACGTCCTGTCCAATGCTCGCTTCGCCCTTGTGGCGGACCCGGAGAACCGCGACTTGATGGCGCGCAAGGCCGAGGCCGAGCGGGCCAAGGCCGAGGGGCGTTTCCTGATTCCATCGACTATGGGCGCAGAGCGCGCGACCAATCCGTTTCTGCGCAGCAACCTTCCAGCGCTGGCTAAATCAATCGAATTTGCGCCCGGCACAGATCCGGAAGCGGTGTTTGTGGCACTGCGTGCGTGGAAGGACCGCTTCTAGAGCCGGTGATAACCAAGAAAATTTTGTTGCGTTCTCAAGCCGAACTGACACATACCCTTTGCAAGCGGTACCAATCCGCTCAGTCAACGGGCTCCCGGGGGGAAGCCGTAACGTCAACGCGAAGCGCCGGGACGCTTCCGCCGGTCTGATGGGGGTCCGTCTCGCCCTACCACCTGTCCACCTCCCGCCTTCCGCTCCCGTTCCTGAAGTCAGAGTCCGACGGGGCCAGGGAAGAGGCGATCAGCGCGAAGATCAAGGTTCCAGGAACCGACACGACGGCCGGTGACGCGCTGCGCGACACCGGCGAGGTCGCAACGAACGCCCGTCCCCGCGCGCCGGTCGCGGCCGATGTTCGGCTGCTCGGCATCGCTACCAAGCACCTCTCCCGCCTCGGGCCGAAACGCGTGACGGTGGTGGCCGTCGCAGCTGAAGCCGGCATGACGCATGCCAACGTCTACCGCTACTTCCCGTCGAAGGATGCGCTCCTCGACGCGGTGGCCGGACGCTGGCTGCGCGAAGTCGAGGCCCGGCTCGCCGGCATCGCCGACGCGCCCGACCCGGCCGACGACAAGATCGAGCGTCTGCTCACGGCCCTCGCCACGGTGCAGCGCGACGCCCTGTTCGACGAGCCGAACCTGTTCGCGGTGCATCTCGACGCCACGGTGTCGGCCCGACCCATAGCCAGGCGGCACCGCGTCCGCCTGCGCAGCCTGGTCGAGCGGGTGGTGGAGGAGGGCATCACGTCCGGCATCTTCTCCGCCCGGGACCGAGAGCGGGCCATCGCCTACATTTTCGATGCGAGCTACCGCTTCACCCATCCCCTTGCGATCCAGCACGACGCCGAGGTCCCGCGTGACCTGATCGAGGCCCGGTTCGGGGCGGTCATTCACGCGATCCAGCGCGTCTTGCGCTCCGGGATCCTCTGAGTTCGCGTAGCGCGCGGCCCGGCACCGGCTCATGCCTTTCAAGGCCCGGACCTCGCGTCCGGGCCTTCTGCGTTTCCTGCCGTCCGGCGACGGTTCGATCCCCAGCACGAGAGAGCCGGAAACACTGAAATGACAAGCTCTCGAATCTGTCATCTGAGCGTTGCCACTGCGACCGGGCAGAGTGCAGTGCACCTAATACCCTCGCGTCATTGAGGTTTCATCGGCTGAGCCTGCGACATCCGAGCGCTGGCGCGAGTCGAACCGCCACCGCTGCAACTACCCATCGGGTTGAAGCGACGAGGCTTTTCGGCCACACAGCCGCGCAGATTCCAGAGCGGCGAATCCCGTGTCGGAGCCGACCAGCGGACGGTCCCGGCACCTCGCCGATCCCACCGAAGACGATACGCAGCGGAGGTTGATCCGACATGGCTCGCAACAAGATCGCGCTCATCGGTGCCGGCCAGATCGGCGGCACCCTGGCCCTCCTGGCTGGCCTGAAGGATCTGGGCGACGTGGTGCTGTTCGACATCGTCGACGGCGTGCCGCAGGGCAAGGCGCTCGATATCGCCGAGGCCGCCCCGGTCGAGGGTTTTGACGCGACCTACGCGGGGGCGAGCGACTATGCCGCCATCAAGGGTGCGGACGTGGTGATCGTCACCGCCGGCGTGCCGCGCAAGCCCGGCATGAGCCGCGACGACCTGATCGGCATCAACCTCAAGGTCATGCAGGCGGTGGGCGAGGGCATCAAGAGCTACGCCCCGGACGCCTTCGTGATCTGCATCACCAACCCGCTCGACGCGATGGTCTGGGCGCTCCAGAAGTTCTCAGGCCTGCCGACCAACAAGATCGTCGGCATGGCCGGCGTGCTCGACTCGGCGCGCTTCCGCCATTTCCTCGCGGAAGAATTCAAGGTCTCCGTGGAGGACGTCACCGCCTTCGTGCTCGGCGGCCACGGCGACGACATGGTTCCGCTGACCCGTTACTCGACGGTGGCGGGCGTGCCGCTGACCGACCTAGTCAAGCTCGGCTGGACCACCCAGGAGAAGCTCGACGCTATGGTCGAGCGCACCCGCAAGGGCGGCGGCGAGATCGTCAACCTGCTCAAGACCGGCTCGGCCTTCTACGCGCCCGCCGCCTCCGCCATCGCCATGGCCGAGAGCTACCTGCGCGACAAGAAGCGGGTCCTGCCCTGCGCCGCCTATCTGGACGGCCAGTACGGCGTGACCGGCATGTTCATCGGCGTGCCGATCGTCATCGGCGCCGGCGGTGTGGAGCGCGTCCTTGAGGTGACCTTCGACCCGGCCGAGAAGGCCATGTTCGAGAAGTCCGTCGCCTCGGTGACCGGCCTGATCGAGGCCTGCAAGGGCGTCGACGGCTCGCTGGCGTAAGAATCAGGCGAATAGCGAGTTGGGAATAGCGAATAGGGCCTACTCAAGACCGCTTCGCGCTCAGAAAACTCCTCGCTCCTCGCCAATCCCTATTCGCTCCTCATCAAGAGGCTCCGATGAACATCCATGAATACCAGGCCAAGGCCGTGTTGAAGGAGTTCGGCCTGCCGATCTCCCGCGGTGTGGCGATCTTCGATCCGTCGGAGGCCGAGGCCGCCGCCAAGGAGCTCGGCGGCCCGGTCTGGGTCGTGAAGAGCCAGATCCACGCGGGCGGCCGCGGGAAGGGCACCTTCATGGGCGCCCCCGAGGGCGCGAAGGGCGGCGTGCGGGTCACCAAGTCCATCGGCGAGGTGAAGCAATACGCCAGCGAGATGCTCGGTCAGACCCTTGTGACGATCCAGACCGGGCCGGCCGGCAAGCAGGTCAACCGCCTCTACATCGAGGAAGGCGCCCAGATCGCCGCGGAATTCTACCTCTCGATGCTGGTCGACCGCGCCACCGGCGGCGTCGCCTTCGTGGTCTCCACCGAGGGCGGCATGGATATCGAGGCGGTCGCCCACGACACGCCCGAGAAGATCCACACGATCCCGGTCGATCCGGCCACGGGCGTGATGCCCCATCACGGCCGTGCGGTCGCCAAGGCCCTCGGGCTCACCGGCACTCAGGCCAAGGAAGCGGCCTCGCTCACCGAGAAGCTCTACACCGCGTTCGTGTCCAAGGACATGAGCATGCTGGAGATCAACCCGCTGGTGCTCACCGGCGACGGCCATCTCAAGTGCCTCGACGCCAAGATCTCGTTCGACTCGAACGCCCTCTACAAGCACGCCGACATCGTCGCGCTGCGGGACGAGACCGAGGAGGACGCCAAGGAGATCGAGGCGTCCAAGTACGACCTCGCCTACATCGCGCTGGACGGCACGATCGGCTGCATGGTCAACGGCGCCGGCCTCGCCATGGCGACGCTCGACATCATCAAGCTCTACGGCGAGAGCCCGGCCAACTTCCTCGACGTCGGCGGCGGTGCCTCCGAGGAGAAGGTCACCGCGGCGTTCAAGATCATCACCGCCGACCCGCAGGTGAAGGGGATCCTCGTCAACATTTTCGGCGGGATCATGAAGTGCGACGTCATCGCCCGCGGCGTCATCGCCGCCGTCAAGGCGGTGGGCCTGCAGGTACCGCTGGTGGTGCGCCTGGAAGGCACCAACGTCGAAGAGGGCAAGGACATCATCCGGGGCTCCGGCCTCAACGTGATCCCGGCGGACGACCTCGACGACGCCGCTCAGAAGATCGTCGCCGCCGTGAAGGGAGCCTGATCATGTCGGTGATGATCGACGCGAACACCAAGGTCATCTGCCAGGGCTTTACCGGCAAGAACGGGACCTTCCACTCCGAGCAGGCGATCGCGTACGGGACCAAGATGGTCGGCGGCACGAGCCCCGGCAAAGGCGGCGCGACCCATCTCGGCCTGCCGGTCTTCGACACGGTGGCGGAGGCCCGCGAGGCCACCGGCGCCGACGCCTCGGTGGTCTACGTGCCGCCGCCCGGCGCCGCCGACGCCATCTGCGAGGCGATCGCCGCGGAAATCCCGCTGATCGTCTGCATCACCGAAGGTATCCCGGTGCTCGACATGGTGCGGGTGAAGCGGGCGCTCGTCGGCTCGAAGTCGCGCCTCGTCGGCCCGAACTGCCCCGGCATCGTCACCGCCGGCCAGTCGAAGATCGGCATCATGCCGGCCAATATCTTCCGCCAGGGCTCGGTCGGCATCGTGTCCCGCTCGGGCACCCTGACTTACGAGGCGGTGTTCCAGACTTCGAATGCTGGGCTCGGCCAGACCACGGCCGTGGGCATCGGCGGCGACCCGGTGAAGGGCACCGAGTTCATCGACGTGCTGGAGCTGTTCCTGGCCGACCCGAAGACCGAGTCGATCGTGATGATCGGCGAGATCGGCGGCTCGGCCGAGGAGGAGGCCGCGCAGTTCCTGAAGGACGAGGCCAAGCGCGGGCGCAAGAAGCCGATGGTCGGATTCATCGCCGGCCGCACGGCGCCTCCGGGCCGCCGCATGGGCCATGCGGGCGCGATCATCTCGGGCGGCAAGGGCGGCGCAGAGGACAAGATCGCCGCCATGGAGGCCGCGGGCATCCGCGTTTCGCCATCCCCGGCCCGGCTCGGCTCGACCCTGGTTGAAGTCCTGAAGGGCTGAGCGCCGCGCGCCTGCGTCGCGGCCAGCGCAAGGCTGCGACCCCCATATCGACGGGACGGGGCGGTCTGCCGCCCCGGTTCAATTTCAGGGCGATCCGCCCCGCGAGCGGGTCGCCGGATGGGCAGCCAGCCTGCCCGCGCGACAGGATGAACGGACCATGGCACGCCAGGACGTGAACGAAGCGCTTCTCGAAACCTCGTTCCTCTACGGCGCCAACGCCGCCTATATCGAGGAGTTGCAAGCGGCCTACGCCCGCAACCCGGCCTCGGTGGACCCGGAGTGGCAGACCTTCTTCAAGGGTCTGGGCGAGGACGAGACCCTCGTCGAGAAGAACGCCGCGGGCGCGTCCTGGGAGAAGCCCAACTGGCCGGTGCCGCTCAACGGCGAGCTGGTCTCGGCGCTGGACGGCAATTGGGGCGCACTGGAGAAGGCGATCGGCGACAAGATCGTCGCCCGGGACGCCAAGGAGCCGAAGCCCGGCAAACCGGTCGACAGCGTCGCCGCCACCACCGGCGTGTCGGTGGAGCAGGCGACCAAGGATTCGGTGCGGGCGATCATGCTGATCCGCTCCTACCGCATGCGTGGCCACCTGCACGCCAAGCTCGACCCGCTGGGTCTGGCCCCGCGCGGCGACCACGAGGAGTTGCACCCGCAGCATTACGGCTTCACCGAGGAATCCGATTGGGACCGCCCGATCTTCCTCGACAACGTGCTCGGCCTCCAGTTCGGGACGATCCGCGAGATCGTCGACATCCTGGAGCGGACTTATTGCCAGACCCTCGGCGTCGAGTTCATGCACATCTCCGATCCCGCCGAGAAGGCGTGGATCCAGGAGCGCATCGAGGGCAAGGACAAGGAGATCTCTTTTACGCCTGAAGGCCGCAGGGCTATCCTGAACAAGCTGATCGAAGCCGAAGGTTTCGAAAAGTTCCTGGACCTCAAGTACACCGGCACCAAGCGCTTCGGCCTCGACGGCAGCGAGGCGATGATCCCGGCGCTCGAGCAGATCATCAAGCGTGGCGGCGCGCTGGGCGTGCGCGAGATCGTGCTGGGCATGGCCCATCGCGGCCGGCTCAACGTGCTCACCAACGTGATGGCCAAGCCGTTCCGGGCGGTGTTCCACGAGTTCAAGGGCGGCTCCGCCTCGCCGGCCGAGGTCGAGGGCTCGGGCGACGTGAAGTACCACCTGGGCGCTTCCTCGGACCGCGCCTTCGACGGCAACAACGTCCACCTGTCGCTCACCGCCAACCCGTCCCACCTCGAGATCGTCGATCCGGTGGTGCTGGGTAAGGTCCGGGCCAAGCAGGACCAGTGGGCCAAGCCCCACATCCAGCGCTCCAGCGTGCTGCCGCTGCTGATCCACGGCGACGCCGCCTTCGCGGGCCAGGGTGTGGTCGCGGAGTGCTTCGGCCTGTCAGGCCTGAAGGGCCACCGCACCGGCGGCTCGGTGCACTTCATCATCAACAACCAGATCGGCTTCACCACCGACCCGCGCTTCTCGCGCTCGTCGCCCTATCCGTCGGACGTGGCGAAGATGGTCGAGGCCCCGATCTTCCATTGCAACGGCGACGACCCGGAGGCCGTGACCTTTGCGGCCAAGGTCGCAGTCGAGTACCGCCAGAAATTCGGCAAGCCGGTCGTCATCGACATGCTGTGCTACCGCCGCTTCGGCCACAACGAGGGCGACGAGCCGGCCTTCACCCAGCCGAAGATGTACCAGCGGATTCGCAAACATCCCTCGGTGCTGGAAACCTACGGCCGCCGGCTCGTGGAAAACGGCACCCTCGACCAAGAGGCGCTGGACGCGCGCAAGACCGAGTTCCGTCAGATGCTCGACAGCGAGCTCGACGTCGCCACCAATTACAAGGCCAACAAGGCCGATTGGCTCGACGGCCGCTGGTCCGGCTTCAAGGCCGTGCACGAGGATGTCGACGATCCGCGCCGCGGCCGCACGGCGGTGCCAGCCGAGACCCTGCAGGAGATCGGCCGCAAGATCACGCAGGCGCCCCCCGGCTTCCACCTGCATCGCACGATCCAGCGGTTCATGGACAACCGCGCGAAGGCCGTGGAGACCGGCGCCGGCATCGACTGGGCGACCGCCGAGGCCCTGGCCTTCGGGGCGACCCTGCTCGACGGCAACCGGGTCCGGCTCTCCGGCCAGGATGTCGAGCGCGGCACCTTCTCGCAGCGCCACGCCGTGGTGATCGATCAGGAAAACGAGCAGCGCTTCACGCCGCTCAACGCCATCCGCGACGGCCAAGCCTCGATCGAGATCATCAACTCGATGCTCTCCGAAGAGGCGGTGCTCGGCTTCGAGTACGGATACTCGCTGGCCGAGCCGAACGCCCTGGTCCTGTGGGAAGCCCAGTTCGGTGACTTCGCCAACGGTGCCCAAGTGGTGATCGACCAGTTCATCGCGAGCGGCGAGCGCAAGTGGCTGCGCATGTCCGGCCTCGTGCTGCTGCTGCCGCACGGCTACGAGGGCCAGGGCCCCGAGCATTCCTCGGCTCGCCTGGAGCGCTACCTCCAGGCCTGCGCCGAGGACAACATGCAGGTGGCCAACGTCACGACGCCGGCCAACTACTTCCACATCCTGCGCCGGCAGCTGAAGCGGGACTTCCGCAAGCCGCTCGTGCTGATGACGCCCAAGTCACTGCTGCGCCACAAGCGGGCGGTCTCGACACTCGACGCCCTGGCCGAGGGCTCGACCTTCCACCGCGTCCTCTGGGACGATGCCGAGGAAGAGGGCGCACCCAACAAGCTGGTGCGCGACGACAAGATCCGCCGCGTCGTGCTGTGTTCCGGCAAGGTCTATTACGACCTGCTGGAGGAACGGGAGAAGCGTGGCCTCAACGACGTCTACCTGATGCGCGTCGAGCAGCTCTATCCGTTCCCGCTCAAGGCGCTCGCCACGGAGATGGGACGGTTCCGCAATGCCGACGTGGTGTGGTGCCAGGAAGAGCCCAAGAACATGGGGCCTTGGTCCTTCGTCGAGCCGTACCTCGAGTGGGTCCTCGGCCAAGCCGGCTCCGCGGTGAAGCGCGCCCGCTATGTCGGGCGACCGGCCTCCGCGTCCACGGCCGTGGGCCAGATGTCGAAGCACCAGGCCCAGCTCCAGGCGTTCCTCAACGAGGCGCTGGCGGTCTGATCCTCGAGACGCGGCGGCGACCCGAGCAGGTCGCCGCCCTCACCATTTCCAGGCCGTCCGGTACGGCCCAACCGATCCGGAAGTGCGAAAGACCATGGCTACCGACATCCTCGTCCCGACGCTCGGCGAATCCGTGACTGAGGCCACCATCGGCCGCTGGTTCAAGAAGCCCGGCGACACGGTCGCGGCCGACGAGCCGATCGTGGAGCTCGAGACCGACAAGGTCACCCTGGAGGTCAACGCCCCGGCGGCCGGTCAGCTCGGCGAAATCCTCGCCAAAGACGGCGAGACCGTCGAGCCTGGCGCGCTGCTGGGCTCGATCGTGGAGGCGGGGGCTGCGACCGGCAGCGGCAAGAAGGCGGCGGCCCCGAAAGCGGTCGCTGAGACCAAGGCCGAGAGCCGCAGCGAGGCTCCGGCGCCGGCCGCCGCCCCGAAGGCCGAGGCGCCGGCTCAGGAATCCTCAGCCGGTTACGGCAACCATGGCGAGGCGGGCGCCCCGGCGACCCAGCAGCGCCCGACCGGCGACAACGGCCCGGCCGTTGCCAAGCTCGCCCGCGAGAGTGGCGTCGACCCGTCCGGCATCAACGGCTCCGGCAAGGACGGCCGCGTCACCAAGGGCGACATGCTCGGCGCGATCTCCAAGGGACCGGCTCCGGCCGCGGCCCCCGCCAGAGAGGCCCGCCCGACCCTGCCGCGCGCGCCCTCGGCGCCGGACGATGCCGCGCGCGAGGAGCGCGTGCGCATGACGAAGCTGCGCCAGACCATCGCGCGCCGCCTCAAGGACGCGCAGGACACCGCCGCGATGCTGACGACGTTCAACGACGTCGACATGTCGGCCGTGATGGCGCTGCGCAGCCAGTACAAGGACATCTTCGAGAAGAAGCACGGCACCAAGCTCGGCTTCATGGGCTTCTTCACCAAGGCGGTGATCGGCGCCCTCAAGGACGTCCCGGCGGTCAATGCCGAGATCGACGGGCAGGACCTCGTCTACAAGAACTACTACCACATCGGCATCGCGGTCGGGACCGATAAGGGCCTGGTCGTGCCGGTGGTGCGCGATGCCGACAACCTGTCCATCGCCGGCATCGAGAAGACGATCTCCGGCTTCGGCAAGAAGGCCCGCGACGGCAAGCTGTCCATCGAGGACATGCAGGGCGGCACCTTCACGATCACCAACGGCGGCATCTACGGCTCGCTGATGTCGACCCCGATCCTCAACGCCCCGCAATCGGGCATCCTCGGCATGCACCGCATCGAGGAGCGTCCGGTGGTCCGCGCCGGCAAGATCGAGGCGCGGCCGATGATGTATCTCGCGCTGTCATACGATCACCGGATCGTCGACGGTAAGGAGGCCGTGACCTTCCTGGTGCGGGTGAAGGAAGCGCTGGAGGATCCGGCCCGCCTCGTGCTGGACCTCTAAGCTCCATCGGTATGGCTCGGCATCGATCGCGACAACGGGCTGATCGATGCCGACCAACGCCATCGTCGAGGGTGTTCGGATCACGATCTATCTCAACGATCATCTTCCGCCACATCTGCACGCGTTCTTTGCTGGCCAGGAGGCGAAGCTTTCGATCGTCACGGGCGAAGTCCTCAGCGGGACTTTGCCGCGTGCGAAACTCAAGGCCATCCGTGCGTGGCTGGCTGCCAATCGCGAACAGGTTTCCTATGTTTGGCGAGAGATTCGGGCCGGCCGCCACAGCGGGGGAATGATCGAATGAAGACGCATCGGATCGCCTCTGTTGAACCCCTGCAGTATCCGACGCTCCGCATCACGTTCGATGACGGTGTCGGCGGCATCCTCGACCTTTCGGATCTGATCGCCGACGGTGCGATATTCGCACCGCTGAAGGACGAAGCCTATTTCCGGACGGTGTCTGTCGGTGAAGACGGCTGGACCTTCGGTTGGAATCTCCACGCCCTCGGGCACGAGATCGATTTCTGCCCCGACGCGACGCGGATCCGGATCGAGACCCAGATCGTCGAAGATTTGGCCGATCGATACGCATCCACCCAGGCCGCAGCCGCATGAGTGATCCCATGAACGGACCAAGCGTCGCCATCGTCACCGGCGGCAGCCGGGGCATCGGGCGGGCGGTGTCGCTGCTCCTGGCAGAGCGCCGCTACGCGATCTGCCTGAGCTACGTCTCCGACTCGGCCGCGGCCCAGGCGGTGGTGGATGCGATCACTGCCAGGGGCGGCACGGCGCTGGCGGTGCGCAGCGATGTCGGCGTCGAGGCCGACGTGCTCGCCCTGTTCCAGGCCGCCGACGGTCTCGGCCGGCTCGCAGCGCTCGTGAACAACGCCGGCGTGGTCGACCTTAAGTCGGACGTCGCCGACATGAGCGCGGCCCGGCTCCAGCGCATGATGAACACCAACGTGGTCGGCAGCTTCCTGTGCGCCCGGGAGGCGGTTCGGCGCATGTCGACCAAGCGCGGCGGGACAGGGGGCGCCATCGTCAACCTGTCCTCGGTGGCGGCTCGCCTCGGCGGCCCGAGCCAGTTCGTCGATTACGCCGCCTCGAAGGGCGCGATCGACTCGCTCACCATCGGGCTTGCCCGCGAAGTTGCCGGGGAGGGGATCCGCGTCAACGCGGTGGCGCCCGGCATCATCGCCACGGAGATCCATGCCAGCGGCGGCGAGCCCGACCGGGTCGAGCGCCTCGGGCCCGGCGTACCGATGGGCCGCGCCGGCACCGCCGAGGAGGTGGCCGCGCCGATCGTGTGGCTGCTTTCGGACGAGGCCGCCTACACCACGGGCGCCATCCTCGACGTCGGCGGCGGCCGCTGATCCCACTCTCTCAAACTCCCTTCTCTCCGACCGCCCCAGGCGGCATGACCGACCGGAAGCGAACTCCCATGTCCTACGATCTCGTCGTCATCGGCACCGGCCCCGGCGGCTATGTCTGCGCGATCCGCGCGGCGCAACTCGGCCTGCGGACCGCTGTGGTCGAGAAGCGCGCGACCCACGGCGGCACCTGCCTCAATGTCGGCTGCATCCCGTCGAAGGCGCTGCTCCACGCCTCCGAGGCCTATGAGGAGGCAACCAAGCACTTCGCCGATCTCGGCATCGAGGTCAGCGGCGTGAAGCTCGATCTCAAGAAGATGATGGGCTTCAAGGCTGAGGGCGTGGCCGGGAACACCAAGGGCGTCGAGTTCCTGCTCAAGAAGAACAAGGTCGACACCTTCCACGGCACCGGCAAGATCGCGGGCGCCGGCCGGGTCGAGGTCGTGTCCGAGGATGGCGGCAACCAGATGCTCGAGACCAAGAGCATCGTCATCGCCACCGGGTCGGACGTGACGCGCCTGCCGGGCGTGACCATCGACGAGAAGGTTGTGGTCTCCTCCACGGGCGCCCTGGAGCTTGACCGGGTGCCGAAGAAGCTCCTGGTGATCGGCGCCGGCGTGATCGGGCTGGAGCTGGGCTCGGTCTGGCGCCGGCTCGGCGCCGAGGTCACCGTGGTGGAATATCTCGATCGGGTGCTGCCCGGCATGGATGGCGAAGTCGGCAAGCAGTTCCAGCGGATCCTGACCAAGCAGGGCATCCTGTTCAAGCTGTCGACCAAGGTGACCGGCGTCGAGGTCGGCAAGAAGGGCGCGACCGTCACCGTGGAGCCGGCAGCCGGCGGCGAGGCGGAGAGCCTGCAGGCGGACGTGGTCCTCGTGGCGATCGGCCGTGTGCCCTACACCGATGGCCTCGGCCTCGAGACGGTGGGCGTGCAGCGCGACGACAAGGGCCGGATCCTCACGGATGCCCATTACGCCACCAACGTCACCGGCATCTACGCGATCGGCGACGTGATCGCCGGGCCGATGCTCGCCCACAAGGCCGAGGACGAGGGCGTCGCGATCGCCGAGATGCTGGCCGGCCAGTCCGGCCACGTCAATTACGGGGTGATCCCGAACGTGGTCTACACGTTCCCGGAGGTGGCTTCCGTCGGCAAGACCGAGGAGGAGCTGACCAAGGATGGCATCGCCTACAATGCCGGCAAGTTCCCGTTCACGGCAAACGGCCGGGCCAAGGCGAATGGCACCACGGACGGCTTCGTGAAGGTTCTGGCCGACGCCCAGACCGACCGGGTGCTCGGCGTGCACATCGTCGGCGCGGATGCCGGCAACCTGATCGCCGAGGTCGCGGTGGCGATGGAGTTCGGCGCCTCCTCCGAGGACATCGCCCGGACCTGCCACGCGCACCCGACGCTGACCGAGGCGGTCAAGGAAGCGGCGCTCGCCGTGTCCAAGCGCGCCATCCACGTGTGATGGGCAGTACCCGGCGCGGGATCAGGCGATCTTGCGCCGGGCGTTCGGCAGATCGGCGATCCGCAGCAACGCGCTCGGCGCCGGCGGGGCGGTGAGTGCGTTCAGGAGATAAGGCCGGCGCAATCCCAGGGCGTTGTGCAGCGCCAGGTCGATGTCGCGGGCGTAGAACGGCATCCGCAGCACCGCGTCGACCCCGAAATAGCGCCCGGCCTGGGCGACCGGCTCCAGATCCGAGGTGGTCAGCAAGGTGATCCGGGTCGGAAGGCCGAGGGGCTGGATCTGGCAGGCGAGTTCCATTCCCTCGATGCCGCTGAGCTTCACGTCGAGGAACGCGAAGTCGTAGGCGCCGAGCTTGAGCTGGCTCAGCGCGTGGCGGCCGCAATTGGTCTCTTCGAGGGTGATCGCGAAGCCGCTGCGGGCCACCACCCGGCTGATCGCCGTGCGCCCGGCAGGCGAGGAGCAGGCGAGCAGTGCCCGGGTCGGGGTGCGGCGGCGGGCATCGGCGTGCAGGAGCTGCTCGATATGGCCCGGGTCGAGAGGCGTCTTCAGCACCTCGTAGGCGCCGAGGCTCTGGGCGATCTCCTGCCAATGCGGCAGCACGCGGCTGGCGACTAGGACCAAGCAGGGCGGCTCGGCGCCGGCCCGGCGCGCCACCGCGACCGCCTCGGGCCCGCTCAGGTCGTCGAGCTGGAGGCCCACGAAGGCGAGGCTGGGGCGTTTCTGGAGAAGGATGTCGCACAAAGCCTGGCCGGACGTGGCCTCGTCGACCACGGCCTGAGGGTCGAAACGCTCGACGATCGCCCGCAGGGCGGTGCGGCGCCCAGCATCGCAATCCGCGATCACGACACGCGCTGGCGACTTCGCCTCCTCAAGCTTCATGGCCATGTCCCGGCAATCGCATCCCCCGATCCGGAGAATGGATGCAGATCATGACGAAGCTCTTAAAAGGCGGCCCAATAAGCCACTATAGGGGATATCCTGCTCAACTTAGCCCTGAAAACAGCTCCCGGAACTGGTATCCCGCCGTTAGATTAGCGGCCGGCTCTTGGATGTGCCGCCGTATAGGCGCTCATCAGCCGGGCGGCGTCGACTTGGGTGTAGAGCTGCGTGGTCGACAGGGATGCGTGGCCGAGTAGTTCCTGGATCGCCCGCAACTCGCCCTGGCGGGCGAGCAGATGGGTCGCGAAGGAATGGCGCAGGGCATGCGGCGTTGCGCTCTCGGGCAAGCCGAGGGCGCCCCGGGCGCGGGCCACGGTGTACTGGATGATGCGCGGGGACAGCGGGCCACCGCGGGCGCCCACGAAGAGCGGCCCCTCCGGCGGCAGCGGCAACGGGCAGGCGGCGATGTAATCGGCCACCGCCCGCGCCACGACGGGCAGGATCGGCACCATGCGCTGCTTGCCGCCCTTGCCGAGCACCGTGACCTGATCGCTGCCCGGCAGCGGCGCGTCGCGCCGGGTGAGGCCCAGAGCCTCGGAGATGCGCAGGCCAGCCCCGTAGAGGAGCGCCAGCACCGCGGCATCCCGGGTCAGCACCCAGGGCTCGCGCTCCTCGCCGACCCGGATGGCCGTGTCGGTGAGCGCCACCGCGGCGGCGACCGGCAGCGGCCGGGGCAGGCGCCGCGGGACCTTGGGCGCCCGGACGCCGCCGAGTGCCGAGACGCTGCCGTAGCCCTCGCGCTCCAGGAAGCGTCCGAACGAGCGCAAACCCGCCAGCATCCGCATCAGCGAGCGCCCGGACACCTCGTCGGCCCGGCGGGCCGCCATGAAGGCGCGGATGTCGCGGACCTTCAGCGCCACCAGCATCGGGATGGTCGGCAAGCCCTGGCGCGCTGCGAGGTGGATCAGGAACTGGCGCAGGTCCCGGCTGTAGGCCTCGACGGTGTTGGGCGACATCCGCCGCTCCCGCGCCAGCCCGTCGACCCAGGCATGGACGACCTCACGCAGGCGCGCATCGCCCGGAAGCAGGATCAGGTCGTCGGCCGTATCGTGCGCGCTCATGGCTTCACTCGACCGGTTTTTTGTTGTCGAGGGCTTAACGCGCCGACGCGCGGCCGATCAGCTCAAGATCCCATCCTTGCCCTGAAACCCGGCCAGGGGCGCGGTGAGGACGCAGTGCAGCCCGGTCGTCTGATAATCCAGGGCGACGTCCCCGGCCACTGTGCCGGCAAAGGCGCGCTCGATCAGGCGGGTGCCGAACCCCTTGCGTGAGGGCTGGACCACCGGGGGGCCATCGGATTCGACCCAGCTGAGCCGGAGCTGCGGGCCGCCCGCCAGCGTCTCGATCTGCCAGGTGACGGCCACATGGCCCGCCGCCGCAGAGAGGGCGCCGAACTTCGCTGCGTTGGTCGCGAGCTCATGGATCATCAATGCCAGGGCGAGGGCTGCCTTCGGGCCGATCTCGATGGGCGGCCCCTCGATCCGGAGGCGGCCGACGCGCGCATTGTCGTGGAGCGCAAGCGCGCCGCGGATCACCGCCTCCATACCGGCCCGCTCGGCGTTGCCGGCGAGCAGGATGTCATGCGCCTTGCCGAGGGCCAGGAGGCGCTGAAGCAGAGCATCGCGCGCCGAGGTGACGTCGGGTGCGTCGCGCAGCGTCTGCGAGGCGATCGCCTGGACCATCGCCAGGGTGTTCTTCAGCCGATGGCTCAGTTCCTGGCTGAGCATCTCGCGATGTGCATCGGCCTCGGCCTGCTGGGTCGCATCCAGCATCACGCCGGTCATTCGGGTGGCCGTGCCTTCCGCGGTGCGGACGATGATCGCCCTGTTGAGAACCGTGGCGTAGGTCCCGTCGGCACGACGAAAACGGTATCCTTCGCTCCAGCGCAGGGGCGCACCCTCGATGGCCGCTTGGACGCTGCGGCGGACGCGGTCGCGATCTTCGGGATGGATGTGCGCGTACCACCAGTCGTTGCTCGGCTCGATCTCCGCCGGCTGATACCCGTAGAGAGCCGACAGCGCCTCGTCCCAGTGGATTCGACCCGTCTGCGGGTTCCAATCCCAGATCAGGTCCGTAGTCGCCCGCGACGAGAGGCGGTAGCGCTCCTCCGAGACCGCCAGAGCGACACGCGCTGCACGCTCGGCCGCCAGCGCCACCTCGCGCTCCCGGACCGCACGGCGCAATTCGAGCTGCGCGATCACTTGCTGCGCCAACGCCCGCAGCGCGAAAGCCTGATCCGGCCTCAGCCCGGCCGGTCGGGGCTCGGTGTCGATCACGCACAGGGTCCCGAACGCCACGCCGTCATCGGTCCGAAGCACCGCCCCGGCATAGAACCGGATGAACGGCGCCCCCGTCACCAGGGTGTTCTCGCGGGTACGCGGATCGGCGGTCAGGTCGGAGATCACCATCAGCCCGTCGGCGGCATCCAGGGCGTGGACGCAGACCGACTGGCTCAGGGGCGTCTCGCAGGCCGGGAAGCCGCGCCCGGCCTTGAACCATTGCCGGTCGGCCGCGACGAGGCTCACGAGGCCCACCGGCACGGCGCAGATCTGCGTCGCCAGCGTGACGATGTCGTCGAAGGCCGGCTCGCGTGGCGTATCGAGGATGCCGTAGCTGTGGAGGACCTGGAGGCGGGCGGTCTCGGTCGGATCTGACATGGCCGGGGGGCGGAGGATCGGGCGGCGGAAGCCGGAGAGAGCACGCGGAAGCAATCAGGATCGGTCTTAGCCCATCTTGAGCGTATGAGCATCTCGCACTTCCAGCTCATCCGTTCGGTTGACGCATATTCGACCGGTTTGTCCCTCACGGCTCGCCCGATATCGCTGCCCGTGCCAAATTCGTCCGATGACGCTCCTCGCCTATGCCGGTGCCGCCCTCGCGGAGATCGCCGGATGCTTCGCGTTCTGGGCCTGGCTCCGGCTCGGCCGCTCCGCCTGGTGGGCGCTGCCGGGGATCGCCTCGCTCGTGGCATTCGCCTTCCTGCTGACCCTGGTGGACAGCCCGGCGGCGGGGCGGACCTTCGCGGCCTATGGCGGGGTCTACGTCGCCGCCTCGATCCTTTGGCTGTGGCTCGCCGAAGGCCAGCGTCCTGACCGCTGGGATCTGGCCGGCGGCGCGGTCTGCCTGGCGGGCACGGCGATCATTCTGCTCGGGCGGCGGGGGTGAGGCGGCCTCACCGCCCCAGCGTGTAGAACTCGTTGTTCGGCCTCAGCTCGGCGACGCTGGCCAGCCGGTTCGACAGGGCGAACAGGGCGGTGATCGACGCGATGTCCCAGATGTCGTCCGGGCTGAACCCGTGGCCGGCCAATACGGCGTGGTCCTCGGCCTCGACCCGGTAGGCTTCCTGCGCGACCTTGAGCGCGAAGGCCAGCATCGCGCGCTGGCGCAGGGTGATGTCGGCCTTGGCGTAGGCGACGGCGATCTGGTCGGCCAGCAGCGGGTTCTTGGCCCGGACCCGCAGGATCGCGCCGTGTGCGATCACGCAGTAGAGGCAGTTGTTGGCCGCGCTGGTGGCGACCACGATCATTTCGCGCTCGGCCTTGGTGAGGCCGCCGGGCTTGTCCATCAGCGCGTCGTGATAGGCCATGAAGGCGCGGAACTCGTCCGGGCGATGCGCCAGCGCCAGGAAGATGTTGGGCACGAAGCCCGCCTTCTCCTGAACAAGCGCGATGCGGGCGCGCAGGTCCTCGGGCATCTCGGACAGCTTCGGCACCGGAAAGCGGCTGATCGGATTGTCGGTGCGCATGGTCGTGCTCCCGTGATCCCGCGCCCTTGGTGAAACCAGGCGTTCACGATACGTACGGCACGCTCGGGCCGATCGTCGAGAGCTTCATCCCTACGGCGGTGGCCGGCTTTCGGGATGACGCAGAGCAAAACCCTGGAGCGTCATGAGCAGCAGCGTCCGCATTCTGGGGATCGATCCTGGCCTCCGCCGCACGGGCTGGGGCCTCATCACCGCCCAGGGCAGCAAACTGACCTACGGCGATTGCGGCGTCGTGACCTCGGACGGCGACCTGCCGCTGGCGCTGCGCCTGCGCGAGCTGTTCGAGGGGATCAGCCGCATCGTGGATGCGCAGAAACCCGACGAAGTCGCCGTGGAGGAGACCTTCGTCAACAAAGACGCCCAGGCGACGCTCAAGCTCGGCCATGCCCGAGCCATGGCGCTGGTGGTGCCGGCGCTGGCCGGGCTGCCGGTGTTCGAATACGCCGCCAACCTGATCAAGAAGACGGTGGCAGGCTCCGGCCACGCCGAGAAAGTCCAGATCCAGGCGATGGTGCGCTTCCTGCTGCCAAAGGCCGAGTTCCGCGTCGCCGACGCTGCCGACGCGCTGGCCATCGCGATCACCCATGCCAGCCACCGCGACGCGCACGCGCTCCGCAAGACACACCTGCCGGAGGGCAAACGGCGCAATCTCACCGGGCAGGCCGCCGCGGGGCAGGGGTTGGCCGGGAAGGGATTTTCGGCTGCCGCCGCCGCGCGTATCGAGGCGGCCCTGGCGAAGCAGGGCTGATCGGGCTGGGCTGACGGGATCGATCGGGAAACTTGGTGGGGGAAGTAGGACTCGAACCTACGAAGCTTACGCAGCGGATTTACAGTCCGCCCCCTTTGCCGCTCGGGACATTCCCCCAAGGCGGGTTTTTCGCCCGCGGCGCCCTTATGGTGAGGGGCTGGCCGGGTGTCAACGCTTCTCGTGCAGGGATCCGCAAGCGCGACAGTCGGAAGGCGGCTTCTCTGGGCGAATGATGCGGCAATCGCGCCGCCGCATTCGAACGAATCACGGTGATTGCGCGAAAGAAACACGAACACCGCGGTGGTCCGGGGGATTCACAAAGGAATTGGGATCGGCCACGGTGCGCGGATGTCCCCCTGCTTCGCCGGCCCTTGACCCGTCCCGCCCCGTCCCTGCGGTCCCACCAGCGTACGTTGATGGCCCTCGTGGCGGCCATGGCGAGCGGGCAGGCGGGGCATGTCCGGAAGATCCTGGCGGCGGTGACCCCGGGGGGCGGCAAGTCGCTCCTGCCGGTGATCGCGGCGCACACGCTGATCGCGGCGGGCCGGGTCGATCGCGTCGTCTGGGTGGTGCCGCGGGATTCCCTGCGCCTTCAGGCGGAGGAGGCCTTCGCCGACCCGCTCTGGCGGGCGGCCTTCGGTCATGCGCTGAGCGTGCGCGCCGCCGACAACGAGCGCGATCCGGCCCGCGGGCTCTCCGGCTACGTCACCACTTATCAGGCGGTGGCCGCCGCCCCGGCGCTGCACCTCGCCGAGGCGCGGGCGCACCGGACCCTGCTGGTCGTCGACGAGGTCCATCACCTGCCGGTCCCGGGGCGGCCAGGGGCGGACGAGGCCTCGGCCGAGGAGGAGGCCGAGGCGGGGGCGTGGTCCCGGGCGATGCTGCCGGTGATGGAGGCGGCCGAGATCGGCCTGTTCCTGTCCGGCACCCTGGAGCGGGCCGACGGGCGGCGCATCCTCGGCCTGCCCTACCGGCCGTCCGCCCTCGGCCGCGGCCCGGAGCTGGACCTCGACGCGCCGGGTCTGGCGGTGATCGGCTATTCCCGGTCGCAGGCCCTGGCCGAGCGGGCGGTGCTGCCGGTCACGTTCGGGGCGATCGACGGAGAGGCGAGCTGGCTGGAGGGCGGCCGGATCTCCGGCGACAGCCCTCGGGTGGGGCCGCACCGGCTGGGGGCCGGTTCGGTCCGGGTCACCACCCGGCCGGCTTTGTTCACGGCCCTGCGCACCGGATTCGCCCGTGATCTCCTGAGCGAGGCGTTCTTCGCGACCAAACGCCTGCGTGCCCGGCGCCGGCTCGAGCGAGACCTTCCGCCCGGCGAGATGACGCGGGGCCTGGGCAAGCTTCTCGTGGTCGCCCCGGACCAGGCGAGCGCCCGCACCTATCTGACGACCCTGCGGAGCTGGATGCCGGCCGGCCAGGGGGAGCGCGATGTCCGTCTTGCGACCTCGGGCCAGGGCGACGCCCACGCGGCCCTGGCGGCGTTCCGCCTGACCGCGGAACCGGCGGTGCTGGTGACGGTAGCGATGGCCTATGAGGGGCTCGACGCCCCCGAAGTCGCCGTGGTGGCAGCCCTCACCCATATCCGCTCCCGGCCCTGGCTGGAGCAGATGCTGGCGCGAGCCACCCGGGTCGATCCGCATGCCGGCCCCTACGACACGCAGCAGGCCCTGGTCTTCCACCCGGACGACCCGCTCTTTGCCCGCTTCCGCCTGGAGCTCGAGACCGAACAGGGCAGCAGCGTGCGGCCCAAGCGCGAGCGGCCGGTGACCGCCATCGTGCCGGAGCGGACCCCGTGGCGCGACGAGGATCCCGGCGGCATCACGCCGCTGGAGAGCAACGCGATCGGGCTGCGCTACGCCCTGCTGCGCCCACGGCTCGCCGAGCCCGCACCGGCGGCGCCGGCGCCGGAGCCACCGTCTGTCACCGAACGCACCCTGCGCCAGCGGCTCGCGGTCGCGGTGGCGAGCCAGGCCGTCGAGGACGAGGCATCGCTGCGCGTGCCCCGCGGCGGCAATCTGGCTCATCGCTACAACGCGGTGCTCAAGCGCGTCCTCGGCAAGGGCCGCGCAACCATGACCCTGCCCGAGTTGGAGGCGGCGCTCGCCTGGCTTGAACGCAACCGGCTCTCGGACCATCTCGACCGCCTCGACGGCGATGCCCGCTACGCGTGGTCCGCCCGCCAGCGCCGCGGCCGCTGGCAACCGGTGCGCGCCGCCGGGCGCTGATCCGTCGCGGTTCAGGGAGAAGACGCGATGACCGAGAACCTGCCGTCCGTCTTTGCAGAAGCGCTGACCAAGCCCGAGCCGCCAGCCGCTTGGCCCGCGCCACTCGCGGCTCTCTGGTGGCTGGCCAAGGATGCAACGGAAACAGCGGACACCGCTGCCTGGGCACGGGCGCATGCCCTGGTCCAGGACGCCTCCGGGCCCGACGCCGCCTGGGTGCACGCGCACCTGCACCGGATCGAGGGCGATGCCGGCAATGCGCGTTACTGGTACGACCGCGCCGGCCGCTCCGTGTCGCGCGAGACGCTCGCTGAGGAGCGGACAGCTCTCACCGCCGCCCTGTCGAACGCCGGTTGAGCGCCAGTTGCCGCGTGGGCGGTACCGCGTCAGCCTTAGCCGACATCCTTCGACGCTTCATGAACGGCCGATGCGACACGCTGCCTTATTACTTATACTGACAATGCCTAACGGCCATGAATTTAATATCCGCCCGATATGCGGCTCGATTCCTACCCGACAGGATTGATTTTTCGGTATGATCCCCAATCCAGATGGGACGGAGCGTGTCATTTTTTTACGCTTTGAAAATCCGAAGCCTGTGCATTGCGCATTGACTACGTGGTCTTCGATACCCCACAGCGGCCAAATCTGATTATGGCTGGGGCCGTTGATTTCGGACCACAGGAAACGTGCTGTTTATCGTGATGAGCCTGAGCTGTTTAGTCTGCAGTGTGGGTCTGGCGGGTCTTTCCCTGCGCAACCCCGCGCGCGCCGTCGTCCTTGAACGCTGGAGCGGGATCTGCCTGGTGCTGGGCCTGTCTCTGCTCGGGATCGCGCTGCACGGTGCCCGCCTGTAGTCTCTGTCCCGGCGAGACCGATTCTCGGAACGCCTGAGCCGACAACCGGTTGACAGCCCGCCCGGCGCGCAGGTCGGGCCTTGATTATCGGAGCGGACCTATGAGCCTCCTCGGCAGCATCGTCGGCAAGATCCTTCATCCGTTCGGCGGCGGTTCCGCGGACGCCGCGCCGGCGTCCACGTCTGGCTCCTCGGGCGGCTCGGCCGGCTCGGGCACCGCGTCGGCCCCCGGAAGCGCCGGTGGCGGCGAGACCGTGGATGTGGCTGCCGTGCTCACCGGCCTTGCCGAGAAGAACCCGCAGAAGCTGGATTGGCGCAACTCCATCGTCGATCTGATGAAGCTGGTCGGCTTGGATTCGGGCTTGGCGTCGCGCAAGCAGCTCGCCGATGAGTTGCATTATACCGGCGACAAGGAGGATTCGGCCTCCATGAACATCTGGCTGCACAAGCAGGTGATGCAGAAGCTCGCCGAGAACGGCGGCAAGGTTCCGGAAGACCTAAAGAACTAAGGCCTTGAATGGGCCCGGCGCCTGATCGCGCCGGGCCTCGCTCAGCGACCGGTGCGGACCCGGGTCCAGAGCCGGGTTACGTAACGCTGGGTACGGTCGTCCCAGGCGGTGTTGATCGACAGGCGCTGCATCGTGGCCTCGTCCGGGTAGATCCCGGGATTGCTCAGGATGTCGGGCTTCACGAACTTCTTGGCCGCCAGGTTGCCGCTGGCATAGGCGACGAAGTTGCTGTTGGCGGCCGCCACCTCGGGCCGGAGCATGTAGTCGATGAAGGCCAGAGCCTCGGCCGGGTGAGCGGCATCCTTCGGAATCGCGAAGGTGTCGAACCACATCAGCGCGCCTTCCTTGGGCACGACGTAGGCGATTTCGATCCCGTTCTTGGCCTCCTCGGCCCGGCGCTTGGCCTGCATCACATCGCCCGAATAGCCGACCGCTACGCAGATATCGCCGTTGGCCAGAGCCTGAATGTATTCCGAGGCGTGGAACTTCCGCACGCTGCCCCGGACCTTGTAGAGCGCGTCGGTGACCAGGGTCAGGTCGTCCCAGCGCTTGGAATCGGCCTTCGCGCCGAACACCGGCAACATGCTCGGTATTAGATCCTCGGGCGAGTCCAGCATCATGATCCCGCAATCCTTGAGCTTGTTCGCGGACGCGGGATTGAGGACGACGGTCCAGGAATTCAGCGCCGCGTTGGCGCCGAGGCGCTCGCGGACGGCGGCGACGTTGTAGCCGATGCCGGTGGTGCCCCACATGTAATCGACCGCGTAGGTGTTGCCGGGGTCGTACACGGCCAGCCGGTTGGAGATCTCCGGCCAGAGGTTGCCGAGGTTCTTCAGCTTCGCCTTATCCAGGGGCAGGAAGGCGCCGGCGCGGATCAGCCGCTGCAGATAGGGACCGGACGGAACGACGATGTCGTAGCCCGACCGGCCGGCCAGCAGCTTGGTCTCCAAGATTTCGTTGTTGTCGTAGGTGTCGTAGACGACCTTGATCCCGGTCTCCCGGGTGAAGGCGTCGAGCACCTTCGGGTCGATATAGTCCGACCAGTTGTAGATGTTGACGATCCGCTCCTCAGCGGCTCGCACGGGCGCGGCGAGGGGAAACAGGGCTGCGAGCAGCATCCCCACCGCCAGACGAAAGCCGGTCCGCCCGCGCGACGCGAACCGGCACCGGGCCGGGACGAGGCGCCAGACCGATCGTTCGACCCGGCCCGTCCCGGCCCCGCTCACGCCTGCCTCGCGGCGACGACCACTATCTCGACCAGATATTGCGGATCGCACAGGCGCGCCTCGACGGTGGCGCGCGCCGGCGGGTGATCCTTCGATACCCAAGCATCCCAGGCTGCGTTCATTTCAGCGAAATGACCGATGTCGGCGAGGTAGATCGTTGCCGACAGGATGTGGTCCTTGTCGCTGCCGGCGACGGCGAGCAGCCGGTCGATCTGCACCAGAATGTTCTGGGTCTGGGCGGTCACCCCGGTGCCGACGGGATCGGACGCCACCTGGCCGGCAAGGTAGATGGTGTTTCCGTGAATGGCGCCCTGCGACATCCGCGTGCCCGGTTCGATCCGTTCGATGCTCATTCAAGTCTCCAGCCGGCGAAAGCCGGTATCTGCCGCGGCACCGGGCTGGCCGTAAAGGGCCGCGCGCCCACGCGTCGCGGGAACCACGGAAAATTCTCCCCTGCCTGTGCAGTTGCGAGCAACCGTGGCCGGCCGCCGTGCGTTCACACGGCATCGCTTGTCACGCCTTGGGGTTCGTCATGGGTATTCTCTGGACCATCATCATCGGGTTCCTCGCTGGAATCATCGCCAAGTTCCTCATGCCCGGACCGAACGAGCCGTCGGGCTTCATCCTGACGACCATTCTCGGCATCGTCGGCGCCTTCGTCGCGACCTTCCTGGGGCAGGCCATCGGCTGGTACGGACCGAACCAGGGCGCGGGCTTTATCGGGGCCATCGTCGGTGCCGTGGTTGTGCTCTTCATCTACGGTATGATCGCCGGTCGCCGCCGCACCACGATCTGATCAGTTCCTGAGGTCTGGAACGAGAAGGGGCGCCCCGCGGGGCGCCCCTTTTTTGTGGCTTGATGACCGGCTGATGGCGACGAGCCTTCAGAGGTGATCCGCAGCCGCCTTCACGGCGCAGTGGCCTGTGGCGCCGCGTACGGCAAGCCCGACTCCGACGACCAGCGCCAGCAGGCTGAGGATCTTGTTCGGCCGGGGCTGCGCGGCCGCCGCGGCGATCCCAAGGCCCAGCGCCACCGACACCGCCCGCTCCGTGGTGGTGAGGTTCGGTTGCCCGCTGAAGATGTCGTGGATCATTTCGTTGGCCATGAACGCTTTCCCGTTGTGAGGTCGCGGGGCGAACGCGGGGGCAGGATCGGCGTTCCCGCGGTCGCGCGCGGCCGAGGCGCGCGCGCCGCGCAGGAGGTTCGAAGAGCGCCTGCCGCTGCCAGGCCACGGCCGCCACGCGGGAAGGCCCCATCCGTATCGAGAGCCTGAGCGGGACGGACCGAACAGCCACTCGCTCAGGACTCAGACCGAAGGGGCTCGGCCCGGGATACGAAAAAGGCGCGGCCCTGATAGGATCGCGCCTCTCGCATCGCACCCGCACAGGCCGAGGCCTATGCTGGGTTCTGGTCTCGCTTATTCGCCAGCGGATTCGCGGCGGCGCTCACCACGATGGCGGCCGCCGTTATCCTCACGCCGGGGCTCACCGTCCCGGTCGCTGCGGCCGCTCGAATCCCGCTCGGCCTTCACCTTCTCGGTGATGTCCTCGCCGGTCTGCTGGTCGACGACGCGCATGGACAGGCGGATCTTGCCGCGATCGTCCTGACCAAGGAACTTCACCTTGACCTTGTCGCCTTCCTTGACGACGTCCGTCACCTTGGCGACCCGCTGAGCAGCGAGTTCCGAGATGTGGACGAGGCCATCCTTGGCGCCGAAGAAGTTCACGAAGGCGCCGAACTCCATGCACTTCACGATCGTGCCGTCGTAGATCATGCCGGTCTCGGGCTCGGCGACGATCGAGCGGATCCAGTTATAGGCCGCCTTGATCGCCTTACCGTCGGCCGAGGCGATCTTCACGATGCCGGTGTCCTCGATGTTGATCTTGGCGCCGGTCTTCTCGACGATCTCGCGGATCACCTTGCCGCCGGTGCCGATCACGTCGCGGATCTTGTCGGTCGGGATCTGCATCGTCTCGATGCGCGGCGCGTACTCGCCGAGTTCCGGCCGGGCATCGGTGAGGGCCTTGGCCATCTCCTGGAGGATGTGGGCGCGCCCGTCCTTCGCCTGATCGAGGGCGACCCGCATGATCTCCTCGGTGATGCCGGCGATCTTGATGTCCATCTGGAGCGAGGTCACGCCCTCGTCCGTGCCGGCCACCTTGAAGTCCATGTCGCCGAGGTGATCCTCGTCGCCCAGGATGTCGGACAGGACCGCGAAGCGCTCACCCTCGAGGATGAGGCCCATGGCGATGCCGGCCACCGGACGGCGCAGTGGCACGCCGGCATCCATCAGCGACAGTGAGCCGCCGCAGACGGAAGCCATCGAGGAGGAGCCGTTGGACTCGGTGATCTCGGACACGACGCGGATCGTGTACGGGAACTCATGCGCCGGCGGCAGAACCGGCCGGATCGCCCGCCACGCCAGCTTGCCGTGGCCGATCTCGCGACGACCCGGGGAGCCCATGCGGCCGGTCTCGCCCACCGAATAGGGAGGGAAGTTGTAGTGGAGCAGGAAGCGCTCCTTGTAGGTGCCATCGAGCGAGTCGATGAACTGCTCGTCCTCGCCGGTGCCGAGCGTGGCGACCACGAGGGCCTGGGTCTCACCGCGGGTGAACAGCGACGAGCCGTGGGCGCGGGGCAGAACGCCGACCTCGGAGACGATCGGGCGGACCGTCTTCAGGTCGCGGCCGTCGATGCGCGAGCCGGTGTCGAGCACGTTCCAGCGCACGACCTTGGACTGCGCCTCCTTGAAGGCGGCCTTGACCTTCTCGGCCGGGAACTTCTCGGCACCCTCGGAGCACAGAGCGGCCATCACCTTCGCCTTCACGGCGTCGACGGCGGCGTAGCGCTCCTGCTTGACGGTCTTGGTGTAGGCGGCGCGCAGCTCGGTCTCGCAGACCTCGAGGACGGCCTTCTCGACGTCGGCGTTCTCGGGGGCCTGGAAGTCGCGGGGCTCCTTGGCAGCCTTCTCGGCCAGGCGAATGATCGCCTCGATGACCGGCTGGAAATGCTTGTGGCCGAACATCACGGCACCGAGCATCACGTCCTCGGAAAGCTCCTTGGCCTCCGACTCGACCATCAGCACGGCGTCCTGGGTGCCGGCGACGACGAGGTCGAGGGACGATTCGTCCTTCGTCTCGGTGACCAGCGGGTTCAGCCGGTAGCCGCCGTTGATGTAACCGACGCGAGCGGCGCCGATCGGGCCCATGAACGGCACGCCCGACAGGGTCAGGGCGGCGGAGGCCGCGACCATCGACACGATGTCGGGATCGTTCTCGAGGTCGTGGGTCAGGACCGTGATGACGACCTGGGTGTCATTGCGCCAGCCATTGATGAACAGCGGGCGGATCGGGCGGTCGATCAGGCGGGAGACCAGGGTCTCCTTCTCGGAGGGACGGCCCTCGCGCTTGAAGTAGCCGCCCGGGATGCGGCCGGCAGCGTAGGCGCGCTCCTGGTAGTTCACGGTGAGCGGGAGGAAGTCGATGCCGGGCTTCGGCTCCTTGGTGGCGACCACCGTGGCGAGCACGGAGGTCTCACCGTAAGTGGCGAGCACCGCGCCGTCAGCCTGACGGGCGACCTTGCCGGTCTCGAGGACGAGCTTGCGGTCGCCCCACATCAGCTCTTCGCGTTGAACGTCGAACATTCTTGTCTCTTCCTTGCCTTCGGCGGGCCCGGCCCGGCGCCGTCGGGGGCAAGACGGCGAGACACTTCATCCGGCGAAGTGTCTCGCGATCCTGCCCCGACGCTGGCGCCTCGAAGCGGCCCGTTTTTCGAGCGGCCGGACCCATTCCGGCAGCCCGAGATCGTGAAACGCGGCTCCGAGCCGGGCTCGGAACCGCGCGTGGTCGGCCTTAGCGGCGGATACCGAGACGCTCGATGAGCGCGCGGTACCGGGCCTCGTCCTTGCGCTTGACGTAGTCGAGCAGCGAGCGGCGCTGCGAGACCATCTTCAGCAGGCCGCGGCGGGAATGGTTATCCTTGCCGTGAGTCTTGAAGTGGCCGGTGAGGTTGGTGATCCGCTCGGTGAGAATCGCGACCTGGACCTCGGGGGACCCGGTGTCCTTGGCGTCCTTGCGGTGTTCCTTGATGAGCGCGGTCTTGCGCTCTGCCGTGATCGACATCGCATGCCTTTCGGGTTGTGCTGGTCAGATGCGGCGCCCCGATCGGGGCGCTCGAGCTCGGCGTTCGGCCGGTGCCGGGATGTCGTCCAGCACGGTCACAGCGCCAAGCGGCTCAAGCCCCGCCCGGTAACCCGGGCCGAGGCTGCGTGATCCATACACGAAACCGCCGGATACACCAGCCCCGGGCCCCAGAGCCGCGCCGCGGGAACGGGCAGGACCCGCATGCTAGCCGGCGTCGCGGCGCCCCAGGCGTCGGTTGAGCCGATCTTGCACGTCATCAACCGCGCCGCCGAGGCGTACCGTCGGGCAACTGCGCCGGACTCGGCCGCACCTGGGATCTCCGCCGCCGCGAGGCCCTCGGTGCCTGCGTGCTATCGCTCGCCCTGAACCTCAGCGCCTCTTGGTCGTCCCGGTGACGGTCGACCGCTCGATCAGCGAATTCTTGCTCGGGCAGCTGGCGGCTCATCCCGAAGAGCGCTTCAGCGCCGTACGGGCGCAGGCCGTGTTCGAATCGGCCTATCTCGGAGAGTTCCGTCAGATCGCGCAGCGCCCGGCGGAACAGACCGCCTCCGGCGAGGTCGCTCTCGATGACGACGGCTACGTCGTCCCCCCGCAAGGCCACGCCTTTATGAAGTTGTCAGAAATCGTAGCCAAGATATTCCGATCCGATCCCAGAATGATCGAGAGCGGGCCGCGAACGCCGATGGGTTGCGCGTAGCATCAGCCAGCTCGTCTGGGCAGGTTCGCGGCAACCCGTGGATGGCGTTCCGACGTGAACGCCCCACGCCATCGCAACCATATCCGCGTTGCTGGCGATCAAGTCTTTTAACAAACGCATTGGATAAAGTATCCTCTGCACAGGTCGGCGAATCGCCCTGCCGCGCCATACTCCGGACTTGAGGCACTGTGACGAGATGCAAGGCATGCGACGTTGATCCACGATGTGTACCTGCGTGTTCCTCCGACGAGGCCGGACCGCATAGACGATGCATTACCCAAGCCTGACGCCCGTGGGGTCGAATGGGCTCTCGGAGGGGTCGGCTGCCTGATCGTCCTCTTGACTCCATTGGCTGTCCTGGCGTTGCCCCAATCGGACGTGGTGGCGGTCGTCAGTACGCCCGGCGGCGGCGCAGCAGATTCCATCCGGATCATCGCGAACGCGGGCGGGACGGTCCTGAACCGCGGCGGCCCGGACAACGTCCTCCTGGCCCACTCGGACCAGGCCGGCTTCGCCGGTCGCCTCTACGCAGCAGGAGCGCGCCTCGTCATCGACGGCCGCCTCTCCGACGGTTGCGGCCCCTCCACCACCTCGACGTCTTCGCCGACCGCCGTCACGGCCACGGCCCGGAACCCGACTCGATGAACCATCTCGACATCCTGCAGCGCCGCTTCGGCCGATTTCTGATCCCGCTCCTGTGGGCGCATGTCCTGTTGATCGGCGTCGTTGATGCCGTGCTGACGGCGAACTTTCCGGCTTTGGGGCCCGTGGTCGGCGCCATCGGCATTGCGGGCGTCACGACCACCCTGTGGCTGCGCGACCCGGTGAGCGCGGCGACCCGCATCGTGAGCGGCGTGGCCCTGGTGGGCATGGCCGCGCTGCTCCTGATCACGTTCGCCGGCCATCCCTGGCAAATCGACCTGCACATGTATTTCTTCGCCTGCCTGGCAATGCTGGCCGGATGGTGCGACTGGCGCGTGATTCTGGCGGCGGCGGCCGCGACAGCCGTCCATCATCTCACACTCGACCTGGCGATGCCGGCCCTGATCTTTCCGGGCGGGGCGAGCGATCTTGGCCGGGTGATCCTGCATGCCGCGATCGTGCTCATCGAAACCGGTATCCTGATCTGGGTTTGCCGGACCGTGGAAGAGTCCTTCCGGGCCCTCGCGGCCTCCGACGCGCAGACGCAGGCCCAACTCGCACGGGCGCTCGATCTGGAAAGCGAGGCCGCCACGACCCGGTCGGCGCTCGAACTAGAGCGCAAATCCGAGATGGAGCAGCTCGCGCGCGCATTCGAGACGTCTGTCGGCAGCATCCTCGATCACGTCGCCGCAGCGGCCGGCACCGTCGAGGCCGCCGCGGCTGGAATGGCGACGACGGCGACCACGACGGCGGATCGATCGCTGACGGTGGCGGCGGCCGTCGGAGAGACTGCCGTCAAGGTCCAGGGCGCGGCGGCGGCGGCCGAGGAACTGGGTTCGTCGATCGGCGAGATCGGCCGACAGGTCGACGTGTCGGCCGAGATGGCGCGCGAGGCCGCCGCACAGGCCGCCGCGGCGACGCCCCTGGTCAGCGAACTGCGCACGGCGGCCGAACGTATCGGCGACGTCGTGGCGCTGATCTCGAACATCGCCGGCCAGACCAACCTGCTCGCCCTCAATGCCACGATCGAGGCCGCACGAGCCGGGGAGGCGGGCCGCGGCTTCGCGGTGGTGGCTGCCGAGGTCAAGGAACTCGCCGAGCAGACGGCGCGCGCCACACAGGACATCGCCGCGCAGGTCCACCACATCCAGACCTCGACCGGACAGGCGGCCGCCGCCGTGGACGGCATCACCGTCCGGATCCGCGACATGAGCGGCGTCGCCACGGCGATCAATGCCGCGGTCGAGGAGCAGGGCGCCGCCACCCGGGAGATCCTGCGGAATGTCTCGGAAGCCGCCACGGATGCGAGTGACATCACCGCCACGCTCACGGACGTCACCGGCGACGTGCAGGTCACGGGGTCCGAGGCCGGCCGCGTCCTCGCCTCGGTCTCGGACCTGTCGCGGGAATTCGCCACCCTGCGCACCGAGGTCGGGCGCTTCCTGGCGTCCGTGCGCGCGGCCTGAAGCACCGGCTCGGATCTTGCTCGCTGGATCCCATCCGCATTATCCGGTGACCAAAGGCCGAGAACCACGACATGTCCGACACCGCCGCCATCGCCCGGATCGAGGATCCGGCGACCGGCAATCCCAGTCTCGCCCGGAGCCTCACCGCCCCGGGCCTGATCGCCATCGGGCTCGGCGCCACGATCGGCGCGGGCATCTTCGTTCTGACCGGAACCGCAGCGGCACAATATGCGGGGCCGGCACTCAGCCTGTCCTTCGTGATCGGCGGCATCGCCTGTGGCTTCGTCGGCCTGTGCTACGCCGAGCTCGCCGCCATGATCCCGGAGGCGGGCTCGACCTACACCTACACGCGGGCGTGCCTCGGCCTGCTCCCGGCCTGGATCATCGGCTGGGACCTCGTGCTCGAATTCGCCATGGCGGCGGCCACGGTGGCGGTCGGCTGGTCAGGCTACGCGCAGTCGCTCGCAGCGGATTTCGGCCTTAAGTTGCCTGCAGTTCTATCGGGAGCGCCGGGGGACGGCGGTCTGGTGAACCTGCCCGCCGTCGGCATCGTACTGTTGCTGACGGCGCTCCTGACCCGCTCGACCCGGGACGCCTCCCTGATCAACGGCCTGCTGGTCGCCTGCAAGGTTGCGATCATCCTGGCCTTTGTGGGCGTCGGCGTGGTCCATCTGCATCCGGAGCTGTGGCACCCGTTCGTCCCCGAGAATGCCGGCGCGTTCGGCACCTACGGCTGGAGCGGCGTGTTCCGCGGCGCCGCGGTGGTGTTCTTCGCCTTCATCGGCTTCGAGACCGTGGCAACCGCGGCGGGCGAGTGCCGGGCGCCCCAGCGCGACGCGCCGATCGGGCTGATCGGATCGCTGACGATCAGCACGGTCCTGTACGTGGCGGTGGCGGCGGTGCTCACCGGCCTCGTGCCCTATCGGGAGCTGGACGTCGCCGATCCGATCGCCAAGGCGATCGACCGCCTCGCGATGCCCGGGCTGGCGATCGTGATCAAGATCGGGGCCCTGATCGGGCTGACCACCTCGGCACTCACGGCGCTCTACGGGCAGGGCCGGATCTTCTTCGCCATGGCCCGGGACGGGCTGCTGCCCCCCCTGTTCTGCCGGGTCGATCCGGCGACCCGGGCACCGGTGGCGAGCCAAGTGGTGATCGGTCTGTTCACCGCGGCCGTAGCTGGGCTGGTGCCGATCGACATCCTGGGCGAGCTTGTCAGCATCGGCACGCTGCTGGCGTTCTGCTTGGTCTGCGGAATCGTGTTGATCCTGCGCCGGACGGAACCCGACCGGCCCCGGCCGTTCCGCGTACCGGCGGCGATCCCGATGGCCACGCTCGGCATCCTGTCATGCCTGGTTCTGATGGCCGCGTTGCCGGCCGATACCTGGATCCGGCTCGCGGTCTGGCTGGTGATCGGGTTGGCGATCTATGGCGGCTACGGAAGGCGCAACGCGCGGCTCACCCAAGCAGGTTGAGCGTGGCCCGGCTCACCGCGTCGATCGAAGCCTCGGCGCTGAGGTTCAGTTCGTAGTTCCGGATCACGCGCTGCAGGTCGGCCGATTCCAGCGCGACGTTGACGTTCGGCAGGCGGATATAGCCCTGGCGATCAGCCGCCACATTCGATGGATCGTAGCGCCGGCGGAAATCGCTCCCGTCGCGCACGATGCGGCCGACCGGTTCGCGCCCTCGGTCGACATCAACCGGCTGGAACACCGCGATCTTCCGGGCATAGGGCGTGCCGCCCGGATCAGCCGGGGCGGAATCGGCGTTCGCGATATTCTCGGAGATCGCCCGGATCTGACCGCTCTTGATCCGGCGGCCGTAGGCCAACGCGTCGGTGGCCGCCTTGAGGGGGCTGGTATCCGGCATGCGGGCGGGCTCGGTCGGCGCGGGGAGAGGCTGAACGATCCTCTACGAAACAGCCTTAAGCGAAGGTTAAGCCGCCCGGCCTGATAGGCTCACCGCCTCACGCAGGTCGCGGCTATCGGTGAGCCGCAGGCCCCTCCGGCGCAGGGAGGCCAGCAGCGCGCGGTCCGGAAACGAGCAATACGGCAGAACCTCGGTGCTCCGGCCCTCAGGGATTCGGTCCGTGCGGGCGATCTCGTCGAGCAACCGGTCGAGCATGCCGCGCCCATGCACATGCAGCGCCACGGCCGCCCGGGTGGCGGTGGTGTCGGCCGGGAGCGGTACAGCCTCCTGAGCCAGGATCGCCCCGGTATCGATCGTGGCCGCAAGCCGGTGCAGGGTCATGCCGAAGCTGCCGGGTCCGTCTGCCAGCGCATGGATTGTCGGCACCGGGCCACGATGGCGCGGCAGCAGCCCGGGATGACCGTTGATGCCGCCGAGACGTGCCAGTCCGATGGTCTCGGCCTTCAGGATCTGGTCGAAATGATAGGTCAGGATCAGGTCTGGCGCGGTCGCACGTAATCTCTGCGCGACCTCGGCGCCGTTCACATCGTCGACCGTCAGGGTCGGGATACCCAAGCGCCGGCACAGGGTTTTCAGGGGTGTCGATTCCGGCGCAGCGCCGCTGCCGGCTACAGCCTGGGTGAGGGGCGCCAGCGGCCGCAGCAAATCCGGCAGCCCAAAATTGACCGCGAGATACGGCAGGATCCCGGCGCCGGAGCGCGCGAGATGCCTGCGGACCTGGCCAGTCAGCCCCCCGCTCGACGGCCGCTCCGCGTTCGACAACCCGACGAAGGCGATATCGGCCCGGTGATCGGCCACGAACCGGCGCACCACCCGGGCATTGGGCAGCGCCTCCAGGACGAACAGCGCGATCCGGGCGCGGGCCATCAGCGGCGCGGCCGGCGCTGGAAGCGGAAGGCGTAGAGGCCGGCCCGGCGGATGCTCTCCGGCAGGAGCAGCACGGTCCGCGCGAGCGCCGCCAGGACGAACGGGAAGGCGATGACATCGCGATCCTTGGCAATACCCTTGACGATGTGCTGGGCCGCTTCCTCGGCGCTCATCTCCAGGGGCCGCCAGCCCTTCAGCTCGCCGCCCATCGGGGTCTTCACGTAGCCCGGGGCCACGACGTTGACCTTCACGCCGCGCGGCCCGACCTTCTGCCGGAGTGCCAGCCCGTGGGCGACCAGGGCGGCTTTGGCCCCGCTATAGGCCGGGGCATCCTGAAGCGGCGCGTAGGCTGCCAGCGAGGACATCAGCACGATCTGCCCGCGTCCGCGCTTGAGCATCAGGCTCAGGGTCGGCAGCACGATGTTGAGCGAGCCGGTATAGTTGATATCGGCGGTCTCGAACGCCGTCTCCTCGGGCTCGACTTCGCCCTTCTGGTTGCCGCCGTTCACCGCGGCATTGGCGATGACGAGGTCGAGGGGCTGGGCGGCGTCGGCTTTGTGGATCAGGTCGATCGCGGCGGCCCGGTCCCGGGTATCGAGGCGCACGGCCTCGACGGCGGCACCGCTGGCCCGGCAATCCCGGGCCACGGCTTCCAGGCGATCGGTATTGCGTCCGATGAGGACGAGGCTCACGTCGGCACGTGCGTAATGGCGTGCGAGCGCAGCGCCGATACCGCTCGACGCGCCAGTGATCAGAATGCGGGGCATGACGCGGGTGCTACGCCGCGGAGCACGCAAAGATCAAGACCGGGAAGGGCTCATCGGCGACTTAAAGGCTCGCGCGACGCCCGAAACTGTCAGCAGAACGCGACAGGTTTCCTGTCACGCTTCAATAGACAGGCGCGAGCTGCCCGTCACTCTCGCCACCCTCGCGGATCGCCCGCGCGGCAGCCAGCATCGCGTCGGGGAGCGCCGATTCCATCCGCGGCACCGAGCCGGCCACGGCGCGCTCGATCGCCCCCTTCGAGAAGAAGCCGCCGTTGACCTGCGTCCGGTGCAGCACGACCCGGCGGAAGTCAGCCATCAGGCCCATGTCCGGCGGGGTCGGGTTCGTCCAGAACCCGTCGAGGTCGCCTTGATGGGTCAAACCGGCCATGTTGTAGATCGCGGTGCCGACCGCGTGGGTCGGGCGGCCCATCTCGAGGGATAGCATCCCCACCGTCGAATTCACGATGACGACGCCGCGGGCGCCCTTGATCAGGGCCGGGAGGTCGCCGCCGTCGATGAAATCGAGGCGGTCGCTGACGCCATGCCGCCGGGCCGAGGCTCGGGCGAACTTGCGCCAGTTGATCAGGCCGCTATCCAGCGGATGCAGCTTCACCAGAAGCCGCGTCGGCGCCGAGGAGGCATCCGCGAAGGACTTGATCACCCGGTCCATGAATCCCTCGACCCCGAGGAACGGCGAGTGGACCCGGATCTGGTAGTCGCTGTCGAGCTGGAGTGGCAGCAGGAAGTAGTCGCAGCCGACCGCGCGGTAGATCTCGTCGCAGCGGGCAGCCTCCCGGCGGGTATGGGCGCGCCGGGTGAACTTCTTGATCCAGCCGGCATACTCGGCCGCGATGTGGGTCGGCCGGTGGCTGCGGAAATGCGGGAAGAGATAAGGGAACGCAATGTTGGCGACGTTGTAGCTGACGTCCCAAACGCTGCGGCGGGCCATGTCGCCCGTGGAGGGCATCGCCCGGCCCGGCTGGGGCAGGCGTCGCGCCAGGGCGCGGACTTCTGCGGCCGTACGCGGCAGCGACGAGAAACCGTTTACCCCGCCGAGCTCACAGGTGATCCAGTTGGGTCGGATATAGCCTTCCTCGAACACGTGAACCCGGAGCCCTCGAACCTCAGCGATCATCCGGGCCGCCCGGTGAAACGGCCGGCAATCGCCGAACAGCACGATGTCGGTGACGGCTTCACGGTCGAGATAGGATTCGAGATACGTGCCCCAGGCCTCGCGGCGACCGCGGTAATTGTCGGCCTTGCCGTTCCAGAACAGCCAGTCGCCGGGGCACAGGTTGATACGCCGGACCTCGTGTCCCCGCGCACGCAGGGCCTTGCCGAGATCGGAGAAGAACGGGGAAGCGATGCCCTGCAGGAACAGAAAGGTCGCGGGGCGGTCGCGGAGGGCGTCGGGGGCGGTCTTTTGCATTCCGCGGCGCTTCTATCCTTGACCCTCGGCCGGACGGAGCCGCACCGGAAAGACTGACCTGAGGTGGCACGCCTCGGCGCGAGCCGGCAATCCGAAGCTACGTCGCAGGACGGCGTTTCCGCTCCGGCGTGGCCCGTCTGCAACGGTCGCACTTTCGCGGCCACCAGACGGATTGAAGGGGCAATCACGGCGACGATATGTCCAAATCCTTTCCACGACGTGACGCTTTGGCGAAACCGCAGCGCTCGTCCCCGCGTCGCCGGCCATCCCATGCCGGGTAAAATGCGCTACACGGCGGCCCGAACGACTCAGACGAGCGGAGCCAGGCGCCCCATCATGTCCCTTGAACCGACCCCGTCGCTCTACGCGACCGGCCGGACGATCCGCCGCCTGCAGGTGGAGATCGAGGCCGCGACGGGCTTCGCCTTCGGTCGAGCGCGGCCAGGCGCAGTCGGTGCCGTGTGGGGATCGGGAAGCCTGCCCGCGCGCCTGCTTGCGCTGGCCGGAGGGCGTCGGCTCACGGTCGCGCCGGGTCCGCTGCTCAGCCCGTACGACAGGCCGGAGACCGGGTTCGCGTCCTTGCGGCTCACCCTCGACGGCAAGCCGCTCGGCGGAGAGCGCGGCATCCACTATCTCGATCCCTGGACACGTCAGCCGATCGGTCGCGAGGCCTGCGCCGAGCACGTGGCCTGGCTCGCCGCGCGGTTCGCCGAGAACGACCGGCGCGTTGTCTATGTGGGTATGTCGCGCTGGAAGCGGCCGGCCCTCGACGTACTCGGCACCGGACCGGCCGGCCCCCCGGTCCATACCATGACGGCCGAGGCCGCGGTCGCGGCCGGACAGCGCCATCAAGGGCGGATCCTCGCCTGGGCGACCCGGGCGCCGGGCAAGCTGGAAGACGCCTGCACGCAGGCCGGCCTGCCGCTCGCCCGGGTGGAGGACGGCTTCCTGCGCTCGGTCGGTCTCGGGGCGAGTCTGCAGCCCGGCGCCTCCATCGTGGTCGACGATCTCGGCATCTACTACGACCCGCGCCGGGAGAGCCGCCTGCAGCGGCTGCTGGCCGAGGCCGCGTTCCCGCCCGAGCTGGTGAGCCGGGCCAAGCGCCTGCGCGAGGAGGTCGTGGCGCGCCGCCTCAGCAAGTACAATGTCGGCCTCGATGCCACCGCTCTCGACTGGCCGTCCGGCCGGAGGATCGTGCTGGTGCCGGGACAGGTGGAGGACGATGCCTCGGTGCAGCACGGCTCGCCGCTGGTCCGCTCGAACCGGGCGCTGCTGGAGGCCGCGCGGCGGCGCAACCCCGACGCCTTCCTGCTCTACAAGCCCCACCCCGATGTCGAAGCCGGGTTCCGCCCCGGCATCATCCCGGAGGCGGAGGCATTGACTCTCGCCGACCGGATCGTGGGCGGCCTCAGCATCGTCGATCTGCTCGACAGGGTGCACCACGTCGAGACCATGACATCGCTCGCAGGCTTCGAGGCGCTGATCCGCGGACTGAGCGTGGCGACCCACGGACGCCCGTTCTACTCGGGCTGGAGCCTCTCGGAGGATCTGGCGCCCGGGGCCGACCGTGGCCGCAGGCTCACGCTCGACGAGTTGGTGGCCGGCGCGATGATCCTCTATTCGCGCTACCTCGATCCCGTGGCGATGAAGCCATGCAGTCCGGAGCAACTCTTGGATCGGCTCAGCGCCGCCCGGGAAGCCGCCCCACGCAACGCGCTCTCGCTCGGCCGAACCGCCCATCTCGTCATGCGGGCGCGCTACGGCCTGTTCAACCCGATCGTGCGGGCGCTCCGCAACCGCCGCGGCGTCGGCCGCGAGACCAGGCCGCGCTAGGGCAGGGGCGCAATCGTGGCATCCGGTTTCTCGGGCTTTTCGCGCACCGCCCAAGGTAGGGAGCGCGCTCCCGTCGCCGTGGGCGAGGCGAGAAGCCATCAGCCCACGCTCCGGAAAACGCCGCGAAGCCTCTGTACGTCCCGCGTTTTCCGTGCCCGGTCCCAGCTCGTATCGACCGCCCGCACGCGCAAGCCACATCGAGTTCCCGCATTGTGACGACGTTCCTCACCGCCGCCAGCCTCGCGCTCGCCATCTGCCTCGCCCTTGAATTCTTCGTCGGCGATTCGCTCACCCGGGCGAGCTTGGCCACGCGCGATCTCGCCCTGCGGCTGCTCGGCTACCTGCTGATCCTGCTGTTCTGGTTCGTCTTCTCGTGGCGGCCCTGGCTCGCCGGCCTGACCTGCGTCGTCTCGGTCGCGGCGCTGATCTATGTCAGCCGGGCCAAGCGCTCGGTGATCGGCGAGCCACTCCTGTTCAGTGATTTCGTCCTGCTGCCGCAGGTGCCGCGCCATCCGCAGCTCTACTACATCCCGCCGCTCTGGGATCCGCGCATTTCGGTCCCCGTGATTCTGACGGTGATCGCGACGGTAATCTGGTACCGGACCGAGCCCAGCGTCCTGCCGGATGCGCCGATCCCGCGCGTCGCGGCGATGCTCGGCTTGCCGCTGGCCCTCTGGCTTCTGTTCCGCGCTGCGTCCAGGCCGCCGTTGGCGGGGCTGATCGCGCGCTGGTTCCCCGAACCCGACCTGGAGGCGGATGTCGCCCGGGTCGGCCTGCCGGCGAGCCTGCTCGGCTACACGGCCCGGGCGCTGGCGGGCAGCGCACCGGTGCCGGAGGTTCCGACGCTGCCCTCCGGCCCGGGCGACGACGTGGTCGTGGTGATCCAGCTCGAATCGTTCATCGACCCGGAGCGCCTCGGCGGCCCGGCGCTGCCGGCGATGGAGGTGTTCCGCACCCGGGCCGCGCAATACGGCCGCCTCCGGGTCCCGGCCCACGGCGCCTACACGATGCGCAGCGAGCACGCCGTGCTCACCGGCCGGCCCTCGGACAGCCTCGGCTTCGGTCGTTACGATCCCTACACGTCCCGGAGCGGCGACGAGCCGACCAGCCTGGCCCGGCTGGCCCGGAGCCGGGGCTACGAGACCCTCTTCCTGCACCCGTTTCACCGGGATTTCTTCCGCCGGGCAAAGGTGATGCAGGCCTTCGGCTTCACCGACCTGGTGATGGGCGAATCGTTCGAGGCAGCCCCCCGGGTCGGACCCTATGTCGGCGACGTGGCGCTGGGCGAGCGCCTGATCGACGAGGTCCGAGGCCGACGCACGCCGCTGTTCCTGTTCTGCGTCACGATGGAGAATCACGGGCCGTGGAAGCCCGGGCGCCTGCCTGGGATCGATGCCCCGGAGGCGCAGTATCTCCACCACGTCGTCAATACCGGACGTATGGTCCAGAATCTGGTCGCCGGACTCGACGGTTTGGCCCGCGACCGCGGCCAGTCCATCACCCTCTGCGTGTTCGGCGACCACGCACCTTCACTGCCGACCTGCAAGCCGGGCTTCGGTGGCCAAGCGACCGATTATGCCGTGTTCCGATTCGGCGGAGAGCCGGTGCCGCCGCGGCGCCTGGACATCACCGCAGACGCCCTTGGGCGCGATCTGCGCTCCGCCCTGGCCAGCACACTTGCGGACATGCCGGCAACGACGCGATAAGGTTAAGCTTGACCGTATCAAGCTCGGCAGTGCCACGCTGGTGACGCATTGCGACCGGATAGCAATGCTGTCCGAGAAGCGGGTTCCGCGAGGAGTCCGCACGTTTGACGCGGCCGTTAAAGCGATCGCAGCGTTTGGCGGTCACCATGGATGTCCCGGTCCGAGCCAGCGATGGCGCGGAGGCCGGCGAGGAGAAGTCTCTGTGATGCTGCGTAACACGGCGCGTTCGGCGCTGATGGCCGCCCTCGCGGCAGGGTCCATCGGCGGCTGCACATATCTGCCCGCGGCGGGTCCGACGGCGAGCGCGATCGAGGCGGGCGCGGAAGTCGCCACCGCCGACGGGGGCGTGCTCGCCCGCTACGAGATCATCGACGTCACCCCATCCGTGATCGAGGCCCTGCGCGGACGCCCCCTCGACAGCCTGCTCGCCTCCTTCGGCGACCACCGCCCGTCCACGGAGCCGGTGATCGGCATCGGCGACATGGTCTCGGTCTCGGTCTGGGAAGCCGGATCCGGCGGCCTGTTCTCCGGGCCGCTGGTCGCCGACCGGTTCTCCGCCGGCTCCAAATCCGCCCTCATCCCCGAGCAGCCGGTCGGCCGCGACGGCGCGATCTCGGTGCCCTATGCCGGGCGCATCAAGGTCGCCGGACGCCGGCCC